>DATITA010000103.1:0-19733 GCA_035468355.1 Candidatus Dormiibacterota bacterium | reverse complement strand
AGGAAGAACCTGCTGCGGACCCTGGTCATGAACTCTCTTCGCGCGATCAAATAGAAGGTCCGCGGACCTTCCCCACCGACTCGCGGAGTTTCAGGAGGCCGCGACAACTCTGGTCTCGCTCATCGCCTCGCGGAAGACGTCGAGCAGGCTCGGTTGGTCCGGGCGGAACTCGCGGACAGGCCCGGTCGCCATCGCGGCCCGAAGCACGGCCTGGTCGTCGGCCGAGGCTTCTAGCTGCAGCCGCACCCGCGTCCCTTCCACGCGGTCGACGCTGACGCCGGACAGCGCGGCCGTCCAACCCGACGGCGCGGCGGGCGCGTCGACCCACAGCCGTCGAGGACCCCGGCCGCGCAGCTCGTCGATCGTCCCGCACGCGATGAGGTGTCCGCGCTGGATGATCCCGACCCGGTCGCAGATGCGCTCAACCAGGTCGAGCTGGTGACTGGAGAAAACGACCGGTATGCCTGCGGCGGCGCCTTCGTGGAGTACCTCACTCATCGAGTCGACGGCCTCGGGATCCAGCCCCGCGAACGGCTCGTCGAGGATGAGGAGGAGCGGGTCGAAAACAAGGGCCGCCGCAAGCTGAACCCGCTGCTGGTTGCCATGGCTCAGCTTGATCACCTCCTCCCCCGCGCGGTCGGCAAGGCCGAATCGATCCAGCCATCGCGTGGTGGCGGCGGAAGCATCGGCCGAGCTCGCGCCATGCAGTTGGGCCAGGTAGCGCAGCTGCTCTCCGATCCGCATCTTCGGGTACAGGCCGCGCTCCTCGGGCATGTACCCGATCCGGCGACGTGTCTCGAACCCGATCGGCGAGCCCGCCCAGAGCACCTGACCGGCATCCGCGGCAAGCACGCCCAAAACGATCCGCATCGTCGTGGTCTTGCCCGCTCCGTTGCTGCCGACGAAACCGAACACCTCGCCGGGCCTGACATCGAGCTCGAGGTCTCGCACCGCCACCAGCTCCCCGTAGCGCTTGGTCACGCCACGGACCTCGAGCCCGCCTGCCACGCGCCCAGTATGCGATGGAGCCTGCCGCATCTCAGCGAGGCGGCATCGGGCACCCGCCGGCTAGAACGCCGAGGGTTGGGTTGACGCCGAAACCCCATCCGTAGTACACGGATGCGAGCTGGTAGGCGCCGCACTCGATAGCTTCGCCGGCATGACCGCTCAGGTCCTGCCGGATCGCGGCCGCGACGTCGGTGTCGGCGGCGAAGATGCCAAGGCCCATCACCCCCAGGTGCTTGCCGGCCAAGTATCTCCAGGCCAGTCGGTTGATGTCGCCGTTGGAACAGAACAGCGGCGAGACGGTACCGTCCGGAAGGTGGGTGAGGGGCGCGCTGCAGAGCCCGCCCACAGGCGGTCCGGGCGCGGGCGGCAGGACCTCTGGGCTTGACGTGCTTCGGCCGCCGAGACCCAGAGCCGCCGCCGCGACCACGATGGCGCACACGACTGCGAAGGCGCCGATGCCAAGAGCGAGCCGGCTCAGGTTTCGGCTACCAGACCGACCTCGCTACCCTGCCCACCAACTCCAGCTTCTGGCGCTGCTGCTCGGGCGAGATGCGGTTGCCCTCCATGGTCGAGGCAAACCCGCACTGCGGGCTCAGGGCGAGCCGCTCGAGGGGAACGTACTTCGAGGCGTCCTTGATGCGGGCGCGCAGCTCGTCCTCGGGCTCGAGGTCGGGTTTCTTGGTCGTCACGAGGCCCAGCACCACCACGCGGTCATCCGGCAAGTGGCGCAACGGCGCGAATCCACCCGACCGCTCGTCGTCGTACTCGAGCAGGAACCGGTTGAAGAGGGTGCGCTGGAAGATGCGCGCGATCGGCTCGTAATCGCCTTCGGCGTAGAACTTGCTCTGGTTGTTGCCGCGGCAGATGTGCAGCGCAAACGTGATCCCGGGATGACCCGAGATGATCGCGTTGTCCATCTCAATGCAGCGGTCGATGACTTCCTCGGGGTCGCTGCCACGCTGGCGATATCCCTCTCGCATCTTGGGGTCGAGGAGCGCGCCGTACTGAGGGCCATCGATCTGGATGTAGGTGCAGCCGAGCCGGATGAGTTCTTCGACCTCGCGCCGCGACAAATCGACGATGTCCGCGAGGTACGCGTCGCGCGTGGCGTAAGCGCCCTTTGATTTCTCCGGGTCGAAGTAGGCCGCCGCCTGCTGGGCGCTGAGCATCGTGACCTTTGCCGGTCCCTTCGCCCTGGCGCGGACGTACACCCACTCTTCGGAGCACATGCTCCGGCGCCAGCGCAGCCGCTCGACCACCACGGGCCGCTTCAGGACCAGTTCCTCGCCCTTCTCGTCCCGGAAAGGGATCGCCCAGCCACCCTCCTTGTCAAACCCGTCGAACGAGTCGATGAGATGCCCGTAAAAGGCGTATCGCCTCTGCTCGCCATCCGTGATGACGTCGATGCCGGCCGATTCCTGGAGCTCAATGGCGGCGTCCACCGCCCGGTCCTCGACCTGCTTGAGCTCACGGTCGGAGACCTCGCCGTGTTCGTTTCCGTGCCTGGCATCGGCCAGGTCTTGGGGCCTCAGCAGGCTGCCGACCACTTCGGAGCGCGCGATCACGGCGAATAGGGTAAGGCCTCGTTCGAGGCGCGGACGCGCGGGGGCACCGGGCGCCTCCCCATAATGGTCTTGATGCCGGAGCTGTCAGATTTCCGGCTGGGCGTGGATGTCCAGGCGAGCGACGGCAGCAAGGCCGGAGTGCTGGCCAGCATCCTGGTCGCCCAGGACGGCTTTGCTCCCCAGGCGATCGTGCTCAAGGACGCCAGGTCGCTCGTGGGTCGCCTCATCGCCGCCGAGAGGCTCTACATCACCGATGAGGTCGTGATCCCGATTGCGGCGGTCGACTTGGCGACACACGACGTGGTCCGTCTTTCGATCTCGGCGGAGCAGATTCGCGGCCAGAAGCCTTACCTGAGCTATCGGTTCAAACCGCTTACCGCCGGCGAGGCCGTCCTCGACGAGGCCGAGACGCTGACCGGCGGGGTCGGTCTCACGAACACCGAGGAGGTCGCTGACAAGCCGAGCGGCGCGATCGAGATCGACGACGACGAGAACGTGATGCTCGGCCACACGGGCCGGCGGCTGGGGCGGATCCAGGAGCTCCTTTACGACAAGGGCGAGCTGGTCGGGATCGTGATCACCCCGGAAGGTTTCTTCAAGAACGAGGTCGTGCTTCCGATCAGGTTCATCTCTCGTGCCGATGACATGGCCCTGTTCGCCGACCTCGAGGAATCGGAGATCGAAAAGCTGAAGCCGTTCACCGGGTGAGCGGCTAGCCAGGGGCGTTCGGCCCGCCCCGATCGGCACCAGTGGCACTGGCTGGCCAATGGCGCGGTGGCCGAGCATCGAGATCGGAGGTCAAGCCGCTGAATCCCACATTGCCAAGCTCGAAGCCCGATCCCGCCGGGGCGCCGGTCAGGGTCGTGATTCCCGCCGCACAGCTTGACGCGCTCGTGCAGGCGCTGAAGCGGAGCGGATACGTGGTCCACGCGCCTGTCCTTGTCGGTGGTGCCCTGGTCATAAGACCGATCGAGTCCGCGGCGGAGCTGCCGCGCGGCGTGGTCGACGAACAATCACCCGGCACCTACCGAATCACCCGGCAAGGAGATCGTTTCTTCGACTACACGGTGCCGGCCGACTCCTGGAAGCGCCTCTTCTTTCCCGCTCGCCTCGTCATGTGGAAGGCCTCGTTGAAGGATGGGCAGGTCACGACATCCGAGGACCGTGAGCCGACCGCTTCCGCAGCGCTGATCGGTGTTCGCGGGTGTGATCTCGAAGCGATCCTCATCCAGGATCGCGTGTTCATGGGTGGAGAGCATCCCGATCCGCAGTACCGAGCGCGGCGCGAGAACGCCTTCATCGTGGCGGTGAACTGCGCCCGCTCGACGTCGACTTGTTTCTGTCCTTCAATGCAAGCCGGCCCTCGTGCCCGACGCGGTTACGACCTGGCCATTACGGAGCTCTCTGAGGGTCTTCATCGATTCGTGGTCGAGGCCGCCACCGAAAAGGGACGCGAGCTGGTCGGCGGCCTGTTCGCCCAGACCGCTTCGACGGCAGATATCGAATTGGTGGAATCAACAGTCGCAGCCACTGCCGCGAGCATCACCCGAACGATGCCTCCGAGCATCGCCGCGACCCTTCGCGGCGCGCAGGCAAGCCCGCGCTGGCAGTCGATCGCCGAGCGCTGCCTTTCGTGCGGCAACTGCACCCTGGTCTGCCCGACCTGCTTCTGCTCTGCCGTGGAGGACACCTCCGACCTGGCCGGCACTGCCAAACACGAGCGCCGGTGGGACTCGTGCTTCAACTCGGGCCATTCCTACATCCACGGGGGAAGTGTTCGCGCCTCGACTCTGCCGCGCTACCGGCAGTGGTTGACTCACAAGCTCTCAACCTGGCACGACCAGTTCGGCACCGCCGGTTGCTCCGGCTGCGGGCGCTGCATCGCGTGGTGCCCGGTCGCCATCGACATAACACAGGAGGCGCATGCCTTCACCGCGGAGGCCGCCGCAAGCGCAGGAGGAGTTCAGACATGACCCACGAGATCGAGACCGTGAGAGACCTGCTCGCACAATCGCGCGTCTTCACCGGGCTGCCGGACGCGGTGTTGGACGAGCTCGCGGGCTGTGGCACGCTTGCTGTCTTCGCCGGAGGCGCCGCGATATTCCACACCGGACAGCCGGCGGGGACATTCCAGGTGATCCGTCACGGCCGCGTGTCCATCGAGATGGCGGCGCCGGGGAGAGAACCCATCATCGTCGCGACTCGCGGTGAAGGCGAGGCCGTCGGATGGTCGTGGCTGTTCGAGCCGTATCGCTGGCACTTCGACGCGATTGCGCTCGAGCCTACGCGGGTAATCAGCCTCGACGGTGAATGCCTGCGGGGAAAGGCGGTCAGGAACCATGAGCTGGGCTACCAGCTGATGAGCCGCTTTGCCGATCTGGCCATCAGGGACCTCGAGCTCACCGAGCTCCAGCTGCTGGACGTCTATGGCCACGTCGCTGCCCACTGACGCGCCCTTGGGGCTACCTCGAATGGTCACGGTCAAAGCCCGGAGGAGAGAGACGCGCGACACCGTCAGCTTCGACTTCGACGACCCGCTGGCCTCTTACGAACCCGGTCAGTTCAACATGCTTTACGCCTTCGGCCAGGGCGAGGTCCCAATCTCGATCAGCGCCGTGAACGGCCCGCGTGTCACCCATACGGTGAGGAACGTGGGACTCGTCACCCAGGCGCTGACCCAACTCCGCGCGGGGGCGTCGATGGGAGTCCGCGGACCGTTCGGTGTGGGTTGGCCGCTCGAGGCGAGCCGCGGACGGAACGTTGTGGTCGTGGCCGGCGGCCTCGGATTGGCGCCGCTGCGTTCAGCGATCCATATGGTGCTCCAGCGTCGCTCCGAATACGAGCGCGTGGTCATCCTTTACGGGGCGCGAACGCCGGGCGATTTGCTGTTCGCGCGTGAGGTCGAACGATGGCGGGGCCGGTTTGACGTCGACGTGCACGTGACCGTCGATGCCGCCGCGCGCGGATGGAAGGGAGAGGTCGGAGTCGTGACCAAGCTGTTCAAACGTATCTCTGTGGAACCCGATTACTCGACTGCAATGGTCTGCGGCCCAGAGGTGATGATGCGCTTCGCGGCAGCCGGCCTTGTGGACGTTGGCATCGACCCCTCCAACGTCTGGCTCTCGATGGAGCGGAACATGCAGTGCGGCGCCGGCGTGTGCGGCCACTGCCAGCTTGGTCCGTTCTTGATCTGTCGCGACGGCCCAGTGCTTCCGCTGTCGCACCTCACGCCCTTGATGGCGGTGAAGGAGCTGTGATGGCTGCTAGAGCGCCCCGAGTCCAAATGACTCGGAAGCCAAGGCTTGCCGTGTTCAAGTTCTCGTCGTGCGACGGTTGCCAGCTGAGCCTGCTTGACCTCGAGGACGAGCTTCTCTCACTCACGAGCGAGGTGGATGTTGCTTTCTTCCTCGAGGCGTCCACGAACCCCGCCGGCGGACCGTACGAACTCGCTCTGGTGGAGGGTTCGGTGGCGACCCCGAAGGACCTGGCGCGGATTCGGCGCATCCGCCGGCAGTCACGCCACCTGGTCGCAATCGGGGCGTGTGCCACCGCCGGCGGCATTCAGGCGTTGCGAAACTTCGGCGATCTGGGTGATTTCGCCTCCGGGGTCTACCCGCGCCCACAGCAGCTGAAGGTCCTAGCTACGTCGACTCCGATCTCAGACCACGTCAAGGTCGACTTCGAGCTGCAGGGCTGTCCGGTCAACCGGCACCAGCTACTCGAGGTGGTCATCGCTTTTCTGCACAACCGCCGGGCAACGGTTCCAACGCACAGCGTCTGTATCGAATGCAAGCTGCGCAACAACGAGTGCGTCGTGGTGGCCAATGGCATGCCCTGCATGGGGCCCATCACGCGCGCGGGCTGTGGGGCGATCTGCCCCGCCTATGACCGAGGCTGCTACGGCTGCTTTGGCCCGTCGGAAACCTTCAATGCCACCTCGCTCATCTCGCGGTGGAAGGAGCTGGGTGACCGGCGGCTCGATGTCGTGCAGCGGCTGAGGAACGTGAACGCGTGGCAGCCGAGGATGCGCGAAGAATCCTTGAAGCAAGGTGCAGCGGAGGAGCCGAAGCCATGAGCGATGGCGATCGCACGATCAAGGTGGCCGAACTGGGCCGCGTCGAAGGCGAGGGCGCTCTCCACGTGCGCATCAAGGCCGGGCAGGTCAAGGACGTGCGCCTCGAACTCTACGAGCCTCCTCGCTTCTTCGAATCACTTCTGCGCGGGCGCTCCTACCTGGAGCCCGTGGACATCACAGCCCGCATCTGCGGAATCTGCCCGATCGCTTACCAGATGAGCGCCGCGGTTGCGATCGAGGACGCGTGCGGAGTCACCGTCGGCGGACCCATCCGCGACCTGCGACGCCTCATCTACTGCGGGGAGTGGATCGAGAGCCACGCCCTGCACATCTACCTGCTCCACGCGCCCGACTTTCTCGGCTACGACAGCGCGATCGCGATGGCGCGCGACCATGCCGACGTCGTTAAAGCCGGATTGCAGCTGAAGAAGGCCGGCAACCAGATCGTGGAGGTGGTTGGAGGCAGGCCGGTGCATCCTGTGAACCCGCGTGTCGGCGGCTTTCACAGAGCTCCGTCGCGGGCGGAGCTCGAAGTCCTGGTCGCTCCGCTCGAGAAGGCCTATGAGACGGCGCGATCCACCGTGCGCTGGACCGCCAGGTTCGATTTCCCGGAATTCGAGCCCGACTGGGAGCTGGTTTCGCTGTCACACCCGACCGACTATCCGATGCTCGGCGACCGGATCGTGTCCACGCTAGGGCTGAACATCGCCGTTCGCGATTTCGCCGCGGAGTTCACCGAGCAGCAATCGGGTCACTCGACGGCCCTTCTGTCGCGCCACCGCGGCAAGCCTTACCTCGTCGGACCGCTGGCCAGGTTTGCCTTGAATTTCGAGAAGCTGTCTGCCGATGTGCGAGCGGAAGCGACACTGGCCGGGGTCGACGCACGTTGCCGTAACCCGTTTCGAAGCATCATCGTGCGGGCCCTCGAGACGATGGAAGCGTGCGCCATCGCGCTCAATGTAATTCGCGGGTACTCCGAGCCGCAGTCGGGTTATGTGGAGGTGAAGCCTCGCGCCGGCACGGGCTACGGCGCCAGCGAAGCCCCACGCGGGCTCCTGTATCACAGCTATGAGCTCGACGCAGCAGGGCTGATCACGCACGCGGTCATCGTTCCCCCGACCGCGCAGAACCAACTGGCCATCGAGGACGACCTGCGCGGCGTGGTGGGCGCCAACCTGCATCTCGAGAACGATCGGCTTCAGGCCCTCAGCGAGCAAACGATCCGCAACTACGACCCATGCATCTCGTGCGCCACGCACTTCCTCCGCGTGGAGGTCGAGGACCGATGACGAAGACTCTGGTCGCCGGCCTCGGCAACGAGCTACGCGGAGACGACGCCGCAGGCCTGCTGGCAGCACGCGGAATTCGAGCCTTGCTGCTCGACAACGTTGACGTGGAGGAGCATTCGGCTGACGTGGCTGCACTCGCCGATTCGATGGCGCGCCACGACCAGGTGGTCGTCATCGACGCGGTGGTGAGCGGTGCGCCACCCGGAACCGTGCGCGAACTCGACCCGGGCAGCGCGGTGACCCGCTCGCAAGCCAGCTCGCACGGGCTTGGTGTCGTTGAAGCTCTGGCGATCGCGCACGCGCTGGGCGCCAAGCCGCACGTGCGCCTGATCGGGATCGAGGGTGGGCAGTTTGAACTGGGCACGAAACCGAGCCCCGCGGTCTCTCGCGCTGCGCGCATGATCGCCGCTCATATCGCAGCGCAGTTGAGGGAACCGAACCAATGTGCGTGAGCCGGGCCGGCCGCATCGTCCAGCTGCTCGACGGGATGGCCGAGGTCGAAACCAACGGCCGGCGCGCCTGGTTCAACGCGCTTATGGTCCCGGAAGCCAGGTCCGGCGACTGGGTGCTCACCCACACGGGCATCGTGATTTCGGTGATCGGCCAGACCGACGTTGACGCGCTCGATGCCCTGATGGCCGAGATAGATCAGGCAGCGACAGAAGGGTTGACGCGATGAGAGTCGCTGCGCCGCGGGCGGGGAAGACGAACGCCACGCTGGGCTTCGCGTTCGCTATCCTCGCCGCTCTCGTGAGCGGGGTCAGCGTTTACATCAACAGCCTCGGCGTCAAGACGTTCTCGGACCCGGTGCTCTACACAGCCCTGAAAGACGGTCTTGTCGGGGTCATCCTGCTGGTTCCCCTCGCGCTGTCCTCCGGTTGGCGGGCGGAATACCGGAAGTTGAGGGCCGGGACATGGGCATGGATGATCGCGCTCGCCCTCACCGGCGGCAGCATCCCGTTCGCTCTTTTCTTCACCGGCCTCAAGACCACGACCGCTGCGACGGGGGCGGTGCTCAACCACTTCCAGTTCGTCCTGGTGGCGGTCTTCGCGGTGATCTTCTTGAAGGAGAAGGTCACGCCTGCCCTGTGGGCGGGCTTCGCCGTGTTGCTGCTGGGCACGATGCTGGGCACCAATCTGGGAGCGATGCGATGGAACCAGGGGGCGATGCTCATCGCAGCCTCCACGATTCTTTTCGCCATCGACTTCGTCATCGCAAAGCATCTTTTGAGGGGCTTGTCCACCTTGATGGTCATGACCGCCCGGATGACGCTCGGCACCGCGATCCTTTTCGGCTACCTCGCGGCCGGGGGTCACCTTGCTCAAATTGGTCACCTCACGGCCGCGCAGGTGCAATTCGTGCTCGTGACCGGCGTGATCCTGCTCGGGTTCGTCGTCTGCACGTTCACGGCGATCAGACACGCGCCCGTCTCGGCCGTGCTTGCGATCGGGGCGGCGTCGCCGATCGTCACCACGTTGCTCCAGGTGGGCGCCACCGGGAGGTTTCGCCTCACGGCGGTGGACGTCGTCGGCCTTGCGGTGCTGCTGGTCTCGGTCGTCCTCATCATCGTCATCGGGCTTCGCCACGAGCCGCGCTCGCCAAAGCTCGAGGGCGCACCCGCATGAGCCTCGCGGGGGCACTGACGTTCGGACGCTACGCGTTCGCTCCGAATCAGCTCGGTTATTGCGGGCCCGATGACAACGGGTCGCTCTTCGACTACGTGGCCGAGAAGCGACCCGACCAGGGCCTGGTGGAGCTCGAGCGACGGTTCGAAGGCGCCTACCCGTATCTGTGCCTCATCGCCGGCGCCAATGGCATCTCGGACCCGTTCGACGAGCGGGTGGTCGATGCCTACTGGATCGGTAACGACCTTCTGAACGGAGTCGGCTCCGGCGCCATGTACGAATCGCTCACGGACCGGTTCCGGCCGCGCATGAAGAGCGCCGACTTCCGCTGGCTCACGACCAAGCTCGGCAGGGCCAGGCCGCACCACAACTTTCATGTCTTCGACATATATGTGCGGACGGGTCTGATGAGGGATGACAAGGCCCGCGTGGCCGTCGGCGCAATGGACAGCTGCCGTGTCAGCTGGGGCCAGGTTGTGGGCGTCGAAGGACCGGATCTGATCGTCGAGCGGCCCGAGCTCACCTATTCCGACGGACGTCTTCGGCTGAGCGAGCCTCGCGTCACGCGGGTGAGACGCCAGCACGAAGGCCGGGGGTTCATTGATGAAGCCGTGCTCGGCGACGTAGTGTCGGTCCATTGGAGCTGGGCGTGCGACCGGCTGACGCCTGGCGCGCTGCGCCGTCTGCGCCAGGCGACCGACCAGTGCCTGGCGCTGGCCAACACGACGCTCTGACGCGGCTTCCGCGGGCCGAACGACTCCCGTTGCGGAGGCGCTTCGTCACTTACGCGAGGGCGGCGCCGGGCACATGATCGAGATCCGATGGGCGTGTTCACGGCGGCCAGGCGAACCCCGAGCCTCAAAAAGGAGGTTCAGTTCGTCCAGGGCCGGATCATCACGACTCTGCGCGGCCAGGATGTCCTGCACACCCCAATGCTCAACAAGGGCACGGCCTTCACCGTTGAGGAACGCGCGGAGCTCGAGCTGACCGGCCTGCTGCCACCCTCGGTCAAGAGCCTCGACGAGCAGGCGGCACGTGCCTACGGCCAGTACCTCGAGCAATCGGACGACCTGCACCGGAACATCTACCTGACCTCGCTGCACGACCGCAACGAGGTGTTGTTCTACAGCTTGTTCACCAAGCACATGAGCGAGATGCTCCCCATCGTCTACACGCCCACCGTGGCGCAGGCGATCGAGCAGTTCAGCCATGAATACCGCCGGCCGCGCGGGGTCTTCCTGTCGATCGACCACCCGGAGCAGGTTGAAGAATCGTTCCGCAACCTGGGAGCGGGGCCAGATGACATCGACCTCATCGTCGCCACGGATGGCGAACGCATCCTCGGCATCGGCGACTGGGGCGTGGGCGGAGTCGACATCTCGATCGGCAAGCTCGCCGTCTACACGGCCGCGGCTGGAATCCACCCGGCGCGCGTCATACCGGTCGTGCTCGATGTCGGCACCAACCGTCAGGCGCTGCTTGACGATAGCGAATATCTCGGGAACCGGCACCAACGCGTCACAGGCGCGGCCTATGACGAGTTCATCGACCTGTACGTGAGGACGGTCTCGAGGCTGTTCCCGCATGCCCTGATCCACTGGGAGGACTTCGGCGCCGACAACGCACGGCGCCTGCTGGACCGATACCGGCCCCACTACCGGACCTTCAACGACGACATCCAGGGCACCGGCGCCGTGACGCTGGCGGCCATCGTGTCCGCTTTGAAGGTCGCCGGCACGCGCATGCGCGACCAGCGCGTGGTGCTGATGGGCTGCGGCGCTGCAGGCGTCGGAATCGCCGACCAGGTGCGCGCAGCCATGGTCGCTGACGGTCTCGACCCCGCCGAGGCTACCTCGCGTTTCTGGGGTCTGGGGCGTCGAGGCCTTCTGACCAGCGACATGATCGGCCAGCTCCGAGACTTCCAGGTGCCCTACGCGCGGGATCGGGTGGAGGTGGCCGGCTGGAAGATTCACGACGGCAAGATCGACCTGCTGGAGGTCGTGCGCCAGGCCAAGCCGACGATCCTCATCGGGGTGTCGACCATCGCCGGGGCCTTCACCGAAGAGGTCGTTCGCGAGATGGCAGCCCACGTGGCACGCCCCATCATCTTGCCGCTCACAAATCCCACCGCTCAGAGCGAGGCCGTGCCCGAAGACCTGGTGCGGTGGACGGACGGCCGCGCGCTGGTCGCCACCGGCAGCCCGTTCCCGCCAGTGACATTCGGGAGCGTCATCCACAAGATCGGGCAGGCCAACAACGCGCTCGTCTTTCCCGGCATCGGCCTGGGCACGATCGTCTCGCGAGCCGAGCGCGTGAGCGACTCGATGCTCGCCGCCGCCGCTGCCAGCGTCGCCGCCTTGACTGATGTGGGGGCGGACGGGGCCGGACTCCTACCCGACGTGGAGCGTCTCCGTGAGGTGTCGCTGGCGGTGGGCATGGCCGTGGCGGCGCAAGCGGCGAATGAAGGCCTCGCCCGCGCGCCCATCGACCATCTGGCCCGGCGCGTGCGAGAGGCGATGTGGGAGCCGGTCTACCGCCCGGTCGTCCCGGCCGAGCTCGCCTGACCGATCATTAATCGACGGGGCAGCGGAGAAGTGCGAAGAATATTCCAGCTGATGAGCCCGGGTGCGATCAAGGAGGACCTGTCGTGACTGTCGTGACAAGAAGAGGCGCGCGAGAAAGCGGCTCGCAAGACCGGGAACGCGGGATCCTCGAGGCGTTCGGGTTGGAGCTGGGCGGGACCTTCTCCGGCGTGGCCCATGGCGGGTCGTTCGCCGCGCGCCCCGCCGGGCCGGAGCTCGAGACGTTCGACCCTTCCACCGGAGCTCTGCTGGCCAGGATCTACACGGCCGCACCAGGCGACTGCGCCCTGGTCACAGCTGCTGCAGAGGCCGCCTTCTTGCGGTGGCGCATGGTGCCCGCGCCCAGACGCGGCGAGATGGTCCGCCGGTTAGCGGACGCGATCCGCGAGCGCAAAGAGGACCTCGCGCGACTGGTCAGCCTCGAGAACGGCAAGATCCTCAGCGAGGCGCGGGGGGAAGTCCAGGAGGTCATCGACATCTGCGACTTCGCGGTCGGCCTATCGCGCCAGCTTTACGGGAACCAGATGCACTCGGAGCGGCCATACCACCGGCTCACCGAGCAATGGCACCCGCTCGGCGTGGTGGGCATCATCTCGGCCTTCAACTTCCCATTGGCGGTGCCCGGGTGGGGCTGGGCGCTGGCGCTCGTCTGTGGCGACAGCGTGGTCTGGAAACCCTCGAGCCTCACGCCGCTGACGTCAATCGCGGCGCAGAAAATCTTCGACGAGGTGACTCGCGGCACCGACGCCGAAGGCGTGTTCAGCCTGATCATCGGTTCCGGCGGCGTCGTCGGCGAGGCCCTCCTGGCCGACCCGCTCGTGCCGCTCATCCAGGCGACGGGCTCGTGCGCGCTGGGCGAGCGGGTATCGGCCGCGATAGGCAAGCGAGGGGCGCGCGCAATCCTCGAGCTCGGCGGCAACAACGCTGTCGTCGTGCTCGACGACGCCGATCTCGACCTCGCGCTCAGCGCCGTGGCGTTCGGGGCGGTCGGCACCGCCGGACAGCGATGCACCAGCACCCGCCGCCTGATCCTGCAGCGAGGCATCTCGGAATCGTTCCTCGAGCGGCTGGTCCGTGCGTACGGGACCGTCCGCATCGGGAACCCTCTGGACGAGGGGATCCTCATGGGCCCGTTGGTCTCGAAGGACGCGGTCAGGGACTTCGCGGAAGGCGTGGCCGCGATCAAGGCGCAGGGCGGCGAGCTCGCGTACGGCGGCAAGGCGCTGGGAGACCGGCCCGGCTACTTCGTCGAGCCCACGATCTTCAGGTCCCGCGCCGAAATGCCGATCTGCGCCGAGGAGATCTTCGCGCCGATCCTGCACGTCTTCACCGTCGATACCCTCGAGGAGGCGATCGCGGTCAACAACTCGGTGCCGCAGGGCCTTTCGAGCGGCCTGTTCACACGCAGCATGCGCTCCGCCGAGACCTGGCTTTCCGCGGCTGGATCGGACTGTGGGATCGCCAATGTCAACGCAGGCACGTCGGGGGCGGAGATCGGCGGGGCGTTTGGCGGTGAAAAGGCGACGGGGGGCGGCCGGCAGGCGGGCTCAGACTCGTGGAAGGCATACATGCGCCGCCAGACCAACACAGTGAACTACGGCACCGAGCTGCCCCTGGCGCAAGGAGTGACCTTCGACCTCGACCGAAGCTCCACTCGCGCCGCCGACGCCGAACCCGGGTCATAAGGTGGGTTGTTCACAAGACACGCTTTAGGGCTACATTTATGCGCATCATGGCTGGCGCCCAGCTGACTCCGGCGGACCTGAAGAGGACGGCTTTGACCAAGCCGCAGGCGGCTGCCCTGAAGCGGATCAACGGGAACGCACTGGCGGACATACTGGTCAGGGCCGGAACGCGGGCGGGTTGGACGCCGGCTCAGTATCGGCTGGCGGAGAAGTGGTACCGCGGGTACCTTTGGCTCTCTTACTTGCACGGGAAACGGCCGCTTTTCGGCATCGTGGCCGAGGCGGATGAGCTCTGGCACGCGCATATCGTGTACACGAAGCGGTATCGGCGGGACTGCCAGCGCGTCTTCGGTGAGTTTCTCGATCACAACCCAGCCCACGCGATACCGACCAAGCGCTTCAACGCCAGCATCGCTCAGGCAGCGCGGTGGTACAGGCTCGAGTTCAAGCAGGAGTTCGAGGCCGGGGGCGGGACGACCCCGCCAAAGCGATCGCGAGCCGCGCAATCGACGAAATCGGCGGTTTCCGTAACAGCGCTCCAGGCCGTTATGTCGACCTCCGGCCGGTCAGTCATACCCCTCATCCACATCTGTTTCTAAACCGGCGCGCGGACTCCCCGCTGGGGAGCCAGCCGTACCCAGGGCGAAGTCGATAGCCTCTTGCCGGGACATGTGAGCGCCCGTCGACCATGCCGCCTGTCCGTCAGGATCCCGTCGAATCGACTCGAGTTGTGCGCTGATTTCACGATGAAGCGGCGAAGCCGGCGCGACGGCGATGCGTTGGCGCACAGCTTCGGCCGCCCCTCCGAGCGTCAAGGCCCTCAACCGATCGCCGGTCGCGGCAGCCACTGCCGCCAGCGACTCGAGAAGGTTGGCGATCGACCTCGAGCTTCCCATCTGCCGCAACACCTTCAGGCTGTCGCAGAGGTGCTGTTCAGAGTCCAGGAAGCGTCGCTCCGAAAGAGCGACGTTGCCGAGCATCATCAGAGACATAGCGACCATCTCAGAATCCGACTGTTCCCGACCGAGCTCGAGGCTCGCCTTCACGTACTCGTGGGCGAGAGGGACCTCGTTGGTGAAGAGGGCGGCCATCCCAAGCCGCCAGAGGCAGACCATCCGGATTCGCTGGAACCCGTGCCTGGTCGCAATGTCCAGGGCCTGGTTCAAGCAGGACCGCGCGCGCTCAAAGTCTTCGACCTGGATCGCGATCTGCCCCAGCTGTTGGAGTGATCGAGCCTCGCCCTCCAGGTCTCCCAAGTCGCGGCTGAGCGCCAGGCTCTTCGCGCAGTAGTCAGACGCAGCCTCCTGGTCGCCCTGTGCCCCGGTCATCAGCGCCGCTCCCAACATGGCCCGCGCTCGACTCAAGCTGGGCATAGACGTTGCCTGCAGCGCCGATTCGAGGCGTGCCCTCCCTTCGCTGAATTCTCCGCGAGCGGCCCAGAATTCGGCCAGGGCCGCGGCGAGCTTCAGAGTGATTTCCGCCGAGACGCCGTCGGCCTCGAAGACGGCTCGAAGGTTGTCGATGTCGTCGCTCAAACGTCGAATCCTGCGCGCGAGCTCGGTGCCGGAAGGATGATTGCTCGCTGCTTCGGCCTCTCCTACGAAGAAAGCCGCGTGCAGGTGCCGCGCGCGCTCGAGCTCGCCATCCTCGGCGAGGCGCGACAGGCCGAATTCGCGCACCGCCTCGAGCAGCGAATATCGCGTGCGGCCCGCCCGGCCCTCGTGGGGCGATACAAGGGACTTGTCCACCAAGCGACCGATGAGCTCGAGCACGGAGCCCGAGCCGTCGCCTGCGCAGATCGCTTCGGCAGCCTCCATCGTGAACCCACCCATGAACACCGAGACGCGCCGGAAGAACCGCTTCTCATCTTCATTGAGGAGCCGGTAGCTCCAGTCGACGGCTGCGTTCAACGTCTCGTGCCGGGCGTCCGCCGAGCGGCTGCCACCGGCCAACACGCCGAAGCTCGCCTGCAGTCGAGCGAGGATCTCAGCCGGCGCCATCATCCGCGCCCGCCCGGCCGCCAGCTCGATGGCAAGCGGGATGCCCTCGACCCGCCGGCAGATCTGCGCCACTGACGCGGAGTTGTCGTCGGTCAGGCGGAAAGTGGGCTCCACTGCGGCAGAACGTTCCGCGAACAGGATCATCGCTTCCTGCTCGGGCATCGGCGCGACCTTAATGATCACCTCGCCATCGACCCTCAACGCCTCACGGCTGGTGGTCAGGAGCCGTACGCCTCCGCACTCGCGGAGTACGCGATCTGCGATTTCCACCACGGCCGCCACGAGGTGCTCGCAGTTGTCGACCACGAGCAGTAGTTGTTTGTCGCTCAGCCATTCGGTCAGCGTCTTGACGATTGGCCGTCCGCCCTCTTCGCGAACACCGAGCGTCGCGGCCACCGTCTGGCCAACCAGCTCCGGTTCGCTCAACGACGCAAGCTCGATGAGCCACACTCCGTCAGCGAATTCTTCGGTGAGGTCGGCGGCCGCCTGGAGGGCCAGGCGGGTCTTGCCGGTTCCGCCGGGGCCGACCAGGGTCAGGAGCCGAGTCGCCGCGAGGCGATCCCTGATCTCGGCCAGCTTGTCGCCACGGCCGATGAAGCGAGTCGGGCTGATCGGGAGGTTATGTCGGCGAGGGTCTAGTGATTTCAGGGGCGGGAACTCGATGCGCAGCCCCGGGCCCAGGAGCTGGTAGACGCGTTCCGGACGTTCGAGGTCGCGCAGACGATGCGAACCGAGATCGCGAAGCGTCACCCCTTCAGGCATGTCGTCGACTATCAGGTCGCGAGTGGCCCCGGAAACCAGCACCTGGTCACCAAAACCGGTCACCAGCAACCGAGCGCAACGGTAGACCGCCGGGCCGTAGTAGTGGCCTCCTCGCAATTCCGCCTCGCCACTGTGAATCGCGACTCTGACGTGTACGTCGGCACCGTCGGGCCATCGATTTCCGGCGAGCTCGCGCTGCATCTCGTTCGCGCACAAGATCGCGTCGCGAGCGCGTGTGAATGCGGCCATCACGCTGTCCCCTTCTCGTCCGGATTCAACCTGGATGCCACCTCGCGCGGCCACCAGGCGGCCCAGGATCTCATCGTGCAAGGCCATCGCCTGACGCATGGCGGTCGGATTCCGATCCCACCGGCGGGTAGAGCCCTCCACATCGGTCAGCAGGAAGGTGACCGTCCCTGAGGGAAGACCGGCGCCCCCGGCCGGCGCGGACGGGGGCGAAGCGAGAGCGGGATCCTGCTGCAGAATCTTTTTGAGCAGGGCCTGCAGCTGTGGCCCGGGCTCCATGCCGAGCTCGTCCACAAGGCGCGCACGAGTTCGCTGGAAGACGTCGGAAGCCTCCGCCTGCCGACCGGAGCGGTACAGGGCCAGCATCAGCTGTCCGGCCAGGCGCTCGCGCAGCGGATGTTGCTCCACCAGCGATTGCACCTCGCCGACCAGCCGGCCGTGCTGTCCCAGGGCCAGCTCTGCCTCGATCCTTTCTTCCTGCGCATGCAGGCGCAGCTCGTTGAGTCGAGCGGCCTCGCCGAGCGCGAAAGGCTCTGTCGCAAAGTCGGCCAGTGCCGGGCCCCGCCACAAGCCGAGCGCGCTGGTCAGCTGGGCAGCGGCCTGCCCGGGAGCCGTGCCGGATGCGCTCTGCACAAGATCCTGGAACTCTGCTGCGTCAAGCTCGCGCGGGCCGACCTGGAGCATGTAGCCGCTGGGCTTGCGTACCAGGACCCGGTATGGCGCACCCTCCGGCTCCAGGGCCCGGCGTAGCTGGGAGACATAGACCTCGATCACGTGGGACGCGGTTGGTGGAGGATCGTCGCCCCAGAGCAACTCGGTCAGCCGCGCCAGCGGCACGACATGGTTGGCGTGCGTCAGCAGGATCGCCAGGAGTGCTCTCTGCTTGGCCCCACCTAGGGCGAGCACCTGGTCTCCCCGCCGCACCTCCAAAGGGCCGAGCAGCCTGAATTGCATCGCTGCCGGAGCAATTGTGGACCTGAATCCGCCGATCGGCAGAGCGAGCCCCCCGGCGCAATGGACAACGGCCTGGTTGATGCCGGCTTGAGCAGGTTTGGGGCGACCCTTGAGCGGCTCAGCCCAGCCTGCAGGTGCGGTCGACCAGACCGACACCCATCAGGAGGAGCGAGATGACGAGCCGAGACGAAGGTCAGTCGAGCGGCTGGGACCTGCCGGCGGAATTCGAGCTCCCGAGCGCGCGGGAGATCGAGCTTGAGCTGGCCCTCGGTAGTGACTGCTGGTGGTCGCTGTTGAGGCCCGACGACGGCGTCTTGAAACCCGCGGCGCAGGCACCTCGAAGCTCCCGGCAGCGGTCAACGGCTCCGAGAGCGACCGAAGGAGGAACGTCCAGATGAGCGACAACTACCACCACTACGCCGAGAAGGTAGCCGAAGTCCGGGACAGGCGGACCAGCGATCACCCTCTGTTGAAAGAGATCGAGGAGTTGTTCGCCGTGGTCAAGGAGTGCGAGGCGATGTGGGCCCTCGAAGACCGCATTGAGCGGGCATAGGAGGCCGGCCGGCGATGCCCGGGAAAGCCTGGATCGACGAGAGCCGGCGCACCGTGCGTTGCCGATCGTGACCCATGAGTCGGTCGGCTTTCATATCGCGGGGACGGTCCGCAGCGACCTCCTCACCGCCTTCAAGGGACCGTACGCGAACCGGACGAGCCCGAAGAGTCCCGGCAGATAGTAACGAAGGATCCGCACCGGGTTCAACCCGGGAGCGCGGGGTTCGGTGTGCTCGAGCAGGCGGATGCCGACGAACTCGAAGCCGGCTCGTCCAGCCGCTGCTTCGCGCCAACGTCGCCACTGCTGAGCGGGCACGTACTGATCGCGCTCGTCGTGCAGCACCCAGACGGGAACGTGGACGCGGGAAATGACCGTCTCGGGCGAGAATCGGGCCATCATCTCTGCCGCGCCCTCAA
This sequence comes from Candidatus Dormiibacterota bacterium, assembly GCA_035468355.1. Lineage (GTDB taxonomy): Bacteria > Chloroflexota > Dormibacteria > Dormibacterales > Dormibacteraceae > DATKSS01. The sequence continues at coordinate 972 of DATITA010000103.1, read as the reverse complement.
CCTTGCCGATCAGAGATGGCACGGCGTGAGGATCCCGATTCCCGAGCAGCGTGAGCACAGCGCGCGCCTGTGGTCCTACCGATTCGGGATCGACTCGCGTCAGCGCCCTTAACGGGGCTTCCTGGTCCTCGTCGAGCGCGCGTTCCAACAGCTCGCGATCCGGACCGGGAAGGGGGGCGACCAGGCTCGCCGCCATGGCGAACACTGCGGGCGTGGCGAGCGACGCCGTTTCGCCCCTCGGCCCAATGGTCCCGGTCGTGGCCGCGGTGAGCATTTCGGTGAGGCTGAAGTAGCCGCCCATCGAAGCGACGCAGGCGACACGACCTCGGAGCCGGTCGTCGGCTGACGCCACAATCGCCAGGCTGCCACCCAGTGAGAAGCCGATCAAACCCACCGGGGAACGTGCGACCCCATCTTCGGCATTCACCGCCAGCACGGCGGCCGCGAGGGCGTCGAGGGCGTCGTCGGCCAGGATGAGACGGCGCAGGTTCCCGAGCTCAGGCACCAGGACCGCGAATCCGCAGGCAGCTATCGAACGCGCCGTGGCTTCGAGCAGCGGATAACGCCGCCCCTCGCGCAGCGCTCCGAGGACCAGCACGACCGCCGGCCATGGGCCGCCGGGCGGCAGGTACAGGTCCGCCTCAAGCCCCTCGATCTCCCGCCGGCTGATTTCGGGCCGCCGCAGAGCTCGAGCGGCCCCAGGAAAAAGGAGGCTGGCCACGATCGTGATCGCCGTCAGGCCGTCAGATCGGGCCAGCAGACCTGCCGGAATTCTCAATTCGAGCCCATTGTCCCCTTCGACCCCAGGAGTCTTCGGGGCCCTAGCCACTGGTGACCAACGGCCCTAGCCGCTTCTCTTCAGGCATGGTTCAGGCTTCCGGTCACGCCTGGACCGTGCGCAGAACGCTGCCGGTGAGAGTGCGTGTCGCCTTGATCTGGGCGGCTATGTGTTGAAGGAGAACGCAATGGGTG
>DATITA010000102.1:0-4816 GCA_035468355.1 Candidatus Dormiibacterota bacterium | reverse complement strand
AACACGTACCAGCTTCGAAGGTTGGAAGCAAGCCTGAATGTGACGCAGGTGACCCCCCGACTGTCGGGACCGGCGCGCAAACTGATGCCGCCTTGAGCAGCGCGGTTTAGACTCAATCCGCACATGCCCAATCCGTGGCTGGCCATCGACGTGGCCACTGCCCCAGCGACGCGTGCGCGGGAGCTGAGGGAGGCCTGGGAGAGCTTCATCGGCGGGCCCGAGGGGTTCAGCGCCGACGCTCGCGGATGGTCCGTGCGCGAGCCGATCGCCGCGTCGTGGCGGCGCAGCGCGGCGGCCGGGGTGGACCCGTCCGGGCACCGCGTCGCACCCGTGGTCGTCGACTCCGACGAGGCCAGCGCGCGCTGGGAGATCCATCCACTGGCTGCGATGGCGCCGCTGATCCGCTCGTGCCTGGCCGCCACCGCCGACGAGTCGCGGCATCTGATCGTCGTCTCGGACGCCAACGGGGTGCTGCTGTGGATGGAGGGCAATGCGACCGTCCGGATGCGGGCCGCGGAGTCGATGAACTAGTCCTCCCACTGGCATCAGTTCCTCGATCCCAACGAGGAGTGGGAGCAGACGATCTACCGCAACAACGCGAACGTCGTGCGTCAGATCGGCCAGAACATCGCCAACGCCAAGGCCGCCCGCGCGTTCGACAGCTGGAACCGCGGCTGGATCACGACCGTCGAGCGCCACGTCGGTGCCTGGGCGCACGTCGAGCACGGGATCGGGATGCACGTCTATCTGCCCGCGCAGCGTGACGCGCCGACGAACATGATCAACAACGCGCTGTCGGTCGCCTCCGCGCACAAGCTGCGCTTCGGCCAGGACCTGATTCTCTACAACCTCGAACTGGTCGACAGCGTCGCGGGCTTCGACGGTCAGGCCCACAAGAAGACCTGGGACGAGGATCCGATCTGGCAGGGCGTGCGCAAGAACGTCGAGCAGCTCACGGCGATCCGCGACTGGGCCGAGGCGTTCTTCGCCGCCACGGTTGTGTTCGAGCCGCTGGTCGGCGAGCTGTTTCGCTCGGAGTTCGTCATGCAGGCCGCCGCACCCCAGGGGGACTTCGTGACCCCGAGCCTGATGGGCGCCGGCGAGTCCGACACCGCGCGCGATGCGCGGGTCGCCCGCACGCTGTTCGGGATGCTCGCCAACGATGAGGTCCATGGTGAGGAGAACCGGGCCACGATGCAGTCCTGGCTGAAGGCGTGGGCTCCGGTGAGCATCGAGGCCGCCCGCGTCATGCAGCCGATCTGGTCCCAGCCGGGAGAGAAGGTCATCCGCTTCGAGGAGTCGCTCGAGCATGCCCAGCGCCGGTTTAAGGAGATCACCTCCGACCTGCACCTCAACGCAAAGGAAGTCGCCTGATGAGCACCACCTCAGACCGCTTCAAGTCCGACGCCACGGCGTCGAACCGGGCCGGTATCACGCTCATGAACAACCAGGTCGGCCACGTGGTCGCCGAGGTCATGCGTGGCAAATCGCGCGTCACCGTCGAGGAGATGCCCTCGATGATCCGCGTCGACGGCACCGGCAAGTTCGAGATCGACTACGCCGAGTGCGCCGAGGCGCTCGGATGGGAGGACTTCGGCAACGACGATTTCGAGGAGATCATGTCCACCCATTACGGACGCATGGTCGTGCTCGATGACCGGATCATCATGTTCGCCAACCCCGAGGACGCGGCCGAGTACATCAGCTTCGACCTCAAGGCTCTGAGTTAGGAAGGACGGAGAATGTTCGAGAAGAACGGCGAGCAGTACTTCATCGTCGACGGCCACTGCCACTTCTGGGATGCCTCCCCGGAGAACTGGGTCAAGGGGCAGGAGCAGTACGCCAAGGGGTGGATCGAGTGCTTCCACGCCTACATGGGACTCGGTCCGCCCGAAACCCACTGGCCGATCGAGAAGTTCATGAAGTACTCCGAGGAGGACTTCGTCTCCGACGTGTTCGAGGACGGGGGTGTCGACGTCGGCATCTTCCAGTCCACCTAGCTCAATGAGTGGTACACGACCGGCTTCAACACGGCTGCCAAGAACGCCGAGCTGGCCGCGAAGCATCCCGGCAAGCTGATCGTCAACGGGCGCTTTGATCCCCGCGACGGCGACAACGGCCTGCGCCAGCTCGAGGCCGACGCCGAGACCTACGGCCTGAAGGGCGTCAAGCTCTACACCGCAGAGTGGAACAACGGCTCGCGCGGCTGGCGGCTGGACGACCCGCAGACCGAGCCGTTCCTGGACAGGTGCGAGGAGTTGGGGATCACCAACATCCACGTCCACAAAGGGCCGACCATCTGGCCGCTGGACAAGGATGCCTTCGATCCCCGCGACGTTGACATCGCGGCCACCAGTCACCCCAAGCTCAACTTCATCATCGAGCACGTGGGCCTGCCCCGGATCGAGGACTTCTGCTTCATGGCCACGCAGGAGCCCAATGTCTACGCCGGCCTGTCGGTGGTGATCGGTGGCCTGATGTACGCGCGACCGCGGTTCTTCGCCAAGGTCATGGGCGAGCTCCTGTTCTGGGTCGGCGAGGACAAGATGCTGTTCGGTTCCGACTACGGGATCTGGGAGCCCAAGTGGCAGATCGACGGGTTCCTGGACTGGGACTTCCCCGATGACAGCTACTCGGACTATCCGCGCCTGGGCACCGAGGGCAAGCGCAAGATCCTCGGCCTCAACGCCGCCCGGCTGTACGGCATCGACGTGCCGCATGAGCTGCGAGGAAACGCGGAGGGCGCCGCCGACCGGGAGGACGCCCAGCTCGTCGAGCACGCATGACGAGCAGCGAGCACGTCAACACCGTCGAGCGCGTGATGCGCGCGCTCGACGGTGTGATCGACCCCGAACTCGACGAGCCGATCACCACGCTGCGCTTTGTCAGTGACTGCGCGGTGAGCCCGGACGGGGACGTGTCGGTGCGCCTGCGGCTGCCCACGCCGCAGTGCGCGCCGAACTTCGCCTTCCTGATGGCGGCCGACGCGCGCCGCGCCGTGCGCGACGTGCCCGGGGTGCGCGACGTCGCGATCGTGCTCGAGGACCACCTACACCGGCGCCGAGATCAACGCCGCCCTCGCGCGGGGGGAGGGCTTCACCGGCGCTTTTCCGGGCGAGACGACCGACGACGATCTGCAGTCGCTGCGCGAGTTGTTCACCCGCAAGGCGCTGGTCGCCCGCCAGGCTGCGATCTGCGAGGCGCTGCTCGGCGCGGGGGCCGGAGCCGAGGACGTGGTGGCGCTGCGCGTGCGTGACCTGCCCGACACCCCCCGGCCCGCCGCGCCCTGGCCCTGCGCGCCGAGCTGGGCCTCGCCCATGACGGGGATGCTCCGGCCTTCGTGCTCGTCGATAGACCCCACTGGCCGCCGCCGAGCTGACCCGCTGGCTGCGGATGGGCCGCCTGATCCGGACCGGCCTGGAGGCCAACGGCGGCCTCTGCCGCTCGCTGTTGGCCAGCCGCCACCACCTGGCGCCCGAACCCGAGGAGGAGGTGACGCGATGAAGGCCGCGAGGCTCCACAGGTACCACGACGCGATGCAGCTGGAGTCGATCGCCGAACCGACGATCGAAGGGCCGCTCGACGTGATCGTCCGGATCGGGGCCGCGGGCCTGTGCCGGACCGATCTGCACATCCAGGAGGGGCAGTGGGCCGAGAAACCCCAGGTCGCTCTGCCCTACACACCCGGGCACGAGAACGCCGGCTGGGTGCACGAGATCGGCCCCGGGGTGACCAACGTCGCGGTCGGCGACACCGTCATCGTCCACCCGTACATCTCCTGTGGCTTGTGCGGGCCGTGCCGGCGCGGCGACGACATGCACTGCCTCAACGGAGCGTTCCCCGGGATCGACTCCGACGGCGGGTTCGCGGATCTGCTCAAGACCTCGGCGCGCTCGGTGGTCAAGCTCTCATCCGGACTCCAGCCCAAGGACATCGCCGCGCTCGCCGACGCCGGGCTGACCGCGATCCACGCGGTCAAGAAGGCGGTCTCGGTGCTCACCCCGGGAACGCGAGCGGTTGTGATCGGGGCCGGCGGCCTGGGTCACATCGGGATCCAATGCCTGAAGGCGATGACGTCGGCCGAGATCATCGTCATCGATCCCTCCGAGCCGGCGCTGGCCCTGGCCGGCGAGCTGGGCGCCGATCACACCGTCAAGGTCGACGGCCCGCAGGTTGAGACGGTCCGGGAGATCACCGACGGCCTCGGCGCCGAGGCGATCATCGACTTCGTCGGCGAGCGGGGCGCGATTGGCGATGGGATCGCGATGGTCCGCGACGGCGGCTTCTACTACGTGATCGCGTACGGCGAGAACATCGACATCCCGACCATCGACGTCATCTCCCGGGAGATCTCCTTCATCGGGAACCTGGTCGGCACCTACGCCGACCTCGAGGAGCTGATGATCCTCACCGCGCAGGGCAAGGTCACCCTGCACAGCTCCACGTATCCACTGGACGCAATCAACGATGCGATGGCGGATCTCGACGGCGGCCGCCTGCAGGGACGCGGCATCCTGATCCCCGCCGGCGCCTAGGAGCGACAAGCCATGGGCAAGATCCTCTACTTCAACCACGAGGCCCGGCAGCTGCTCGCCGCCGGGGTCGACGAGCTGGCCAACACCGTCAAGGTGACGCTCGGCCCCAAGGGCCGCAACGTCGTGCTCGAGCGGCTCACCGGACCACCGACGATCACCAACGACGGCGTCTCGATCGCGCGCGAGATCGAGCTCTCCAACCCGCTGAAGAACATGGGCGCCCAGCTCGTGCGCGAGGTCGCCAATAAGACCTCGGACATGACCGGGGACGGCACCACGAC
>DATITA010000101.1:0-1629 GCA_035468355.1 Candidatus Dormiibacterota bacterium | reverse complement strand
TCGAGTGCCCGGTGATCAGTGCGCCAGGTCCGCCGGCACGTCGTCGGTCGGTCAGTCAGTTCGAGGAAAGTGGTAGAATGAGTGCCAAACACGCCCCCCTTAGATCGTGTCCCACTGTGTGGTGTAGGAGCGTTGCTCCCTGGCGGGTTGGACCGCCGTGTCAGGCTGCGATAGCCGGCAGGCTGACGGAGGGATTATCGCTCAAGGGCGCGATGGTTTCCAGGCTCATGTAGCGTGCGCGCTGCACGGCCCACTCATCATTCTGTTCGAGCAGCAGCGCGCCAATGAGGCGGATGACGGCAGCCTCATTGGGGAAGATGCCGACCACGTCGCTGCGCCGCTTGATCTCGCCGTTGAGACGTTCGAGTGGATTGGTGCTGTGGATCTTGGCACGGTGCTGGGTGGGGAAGTTCATATAGGCGAGCACGTCGGCCTCGGCGTTGTCCATCAGGGCTGCCAGCTTGGACACACGCGGGCGCAACTGATCGGCCACCTGGCGCCACTGCTTGCGCGCTGTGTCTGCATCGTCCTGGGCGAAGGCAGTGCCGACCCAGGCGGAGACGACGCGGCGCTGGGTCTTGCCGGCATAGGCCATGGCATTGCGCATGAAGTGCACGCGGCAGCGCTGCCAGGTTGCGTCGAGCACTTTGCTGATCGCGGCCTTCAGTCCCTCATGGGCGTCCGAGACGACCAGCTTGACGCCGCGCAGGCCACGCCTGGTCAGACTGCGCAGGAACTCGGTCCAGAACGGTTCGGCCTCGCTGTTGCCAATGGTCATGCCGAGCACCTCGCGTCGGCCGTCGGTGTTGACGGCAACAGCGACGATCACCGCCACGGATACTATATGATGATCACGGCGGGCTTTGACGTAGGTGGCATCGAGCCAAAGATACGGCCAATCACCCTCGATCGGCCGGTGCAGGAAGGTCCGCACCCGCTCGTCGATCTCACCACACAGCCGAGAGACCTGCGATTTGCTGATCCCCTCCATCCCCATGGCCTTGACCAACTCATCCACCGAGCGGGTCGAGATGCCCTGGACGTAGGCTTCCTGGATCACCGCGGTCAGCGCTTTCTCCCCCATCCGGCGTGGTTCGAGGAAGCCGGGGAAGTAGCTGCCGCGGCGCAGCTTCGGGATGCGCAGTTCCACGGTCCCAGCCCGGGTCTGCCAGTCGCGATCGCGGAAGCCGTTGCGCTGATTGGTCCGGCTCTCGCTGCGCTCGCCGTGGCCGGCGCCGCACAGCGTGTCGGTCTCCAGCTCCATCAGACGCTCTGCGGCAAAGCCAATCATCTCACGCAGCAATGTCGCGTCGGAACCCTTCTCCAGCAGCTCGCGAAGGGCGATCTTGTCATCGGTCATCGTGGTGTTCTCCAAGGTCAGAGTTGCGTGTTCGCAACCCAACCCTACCGAGGAGCACCGCGGTGACCACCGCTGTGGATAAGTAGCCCGCCTACGCCAGACTCTTGGCGGTCGCTCCGGCGGGCTACTTACCCACAGCTCCTACACCACTACTGGGGACACGACCCTCGCTCGCGCGGCAAAGCGCTGGTCTGCCCCGGTTGCGCGAGAATCAACAAGGTAGACAATCGCACGATTGGCTGGGGCAGCCCGCCCCGCCCCTCGAAGGA
>DATITA010000100.1:0-15283 GCA_035468355.1 Candidatus Dormiibacterota bacterium | reverse complement strand
CCGCGACATCGCCGATGCGCTCGCGAAGCTGCCGCCGAAGCAGGCAGCGGCGATCGTGCTCCGCCACTACCACGGGTACACCAATCGCGCCATCGCGGTCGCACTGGGCATCCCTGAGCGAACGGTGGCCTCACGTCTAGCGGTTGCGAAGGCGCGCCTTCGCGAGATGCTCAAGGACTCGTACGGTCCGCAGGCTTCGCCCGACGGAGTTATGGCCAGGCCCGCCGCCGCGGTTTCGGCTGCCTGACAGAGCCCGTACGCGTTCTCTCGATCAGTAGATAACGAACGACTAGTCGAGGACGACGGCCATCTCCTCGAAGGTGTGAAAAGCTGACTCGAACTGAGTTTTCGAGTGCCAGGACTGTCCGAACCACGGATCATTGATCAAGACGGCATCTGGACGAACTCCGATCAGCGTTACCGCGTGCTCGGTCAGGGTGTAGTAGACGGTGGTCCCGTCGAAGGCCGTATACGTTCCGAGCAACTGGTCGTGGTACGTGTTGCTGATCCAGGCGATCACCGGGTGCCCGCCAAGCAAAGCCTGGTACACGGTGGCGGGAGAGATGCCCTTGCCGCGATCCGGCGGAAGGTTTGTTCCCCAGGCCAGCACCCTGCCTCCGGCGGCGCCTGCCGCCGTGGCGATCGGGCCCGCATAGACGCCATAGCCCGTGTAGTTCTTCAGCTTTCCGTCGGGGTTGCCCACGAACGCAACACTTGGATTGCCCCATCGAATCAGCCTCCCACCCGCGTCCACGATGGCGGGACGTGTGTCGCGGCCGATGAGGGCGAGCAGCGCGTTCTCGTCTGTTTTGATGCCTTCGTACGACAGGGCCATCTTGAGAGCCGCCGCCTCACAGCTAAGCGGGTGGTCCTGGAGATCGATGGCGATGTCGAGCACTCGCGTCGTGGGTGAAGGACTAGGGCTGGGCGACGGCGTGGGCGATGCGATCGGCGTCTGCGAAATTACTTGAGACGGAGTCGAGAAACTCAGTCGCGGTGAAGGGATGACGGAACCGATTCCTCTACCGCCACCGCAACCGGCGCTCAACAAGACCGCGAAGAGCAGAATGGCGGTCCTCCGGCATACAGACGAAGTTCCCAACGACGTCAGCGTGCCCGCGGTCGAGCGGTCATTCAGGACGGCGGCGGTCGTTTCGCGTGAAGCAGTGGAAGCGCAAGCCGCCCCGCGCGTGTCCGCCCAGGCGGCGCGCCGCCGACCTCCTGGCTAGTCATTGGTCTGATTCCCCGGGCTTGAGAGTGCGGCCTTCTCCTCGCCACCTGAGCGGGCTAGCCTCGTATCTGCCGTCGGCCCCGCGACGGAGCGTCGTCCAGGTGTGCTGCTGGGAAGGTGTATCGAGGCCCACGATGTCACCAATCTCGATCCAGTCCGGCTCGAGCGATTCCGCGTACGCGAGCGCCTCGTTACGTGAGGCAAGAGTCGTTGATTCGACGGCGCCTGCGGATCCTACGACCTCGACCTCCCAGCCGCGACGGTTCGCGACCCGCACAAATCGAGGCATTCCCAAAAGTTAGCAGAGCCTTAATCCGCTTCTGCGGATCTGGTATCCCAAAAGCGTCCGCCGTGTCGCGCGTAAGGTTCTCGGTAAACCCGAACGAGGAGTGCTTATGCCACATGTAGCACTGGTCGATGCCCGAGCCTCCGTTACCGTTCAACCTGGCGCGGTTGTGTCCAAGGTGATCCATCGGGACGAGCGCCTGAATGTGACCGTCTTCGGCTTTGATTCCGGCGAAGGACTGAGTGAGCACCAGGCTGCACAGGAGGCTGTGGTCCAGGTCCTCGGGGGTCGATTGAGTTTCACGGCCGACGGTGAGGAGTTCGATGCGCGTCCTGGTTTCTGGCTGCACATGTCGCCGGGCACGCCGCATTCACTCGTAGCCACGGAACCGACTGTGATGCTGCTCACACTCATCCGACCATGACCCCGCCCGTGCACCGGCCTTTTGTGAACACAAAACGTGAACGCGTCGGTTGAGCGCGGGCTCGCCGCCTTCTGGCAACCGATTGTGGCGGCCGCACATTCTTTGACGACGGCCTCACCGCAAACGCTCCCGGCCGTGCTTACGGCCATCGTGGAAGTCCTGGCGGCGGACTTGATTCCCAGGCTGCGGGCAGAGGAGAAGGTCTTGCTCCCACTCGTTTCGACCTCGCTCGAACCTGGCACGTCGAAGGGTTTGAGCTGCGCCGAGGTGAGTCGTCTCACCGAAACCATCTCAACCCTTGGGGCCCGGGCGGCGGTCTCCGACAGCGGACGGATCCAAAGCATCGCCTCGACACTGCTCGCCGTGCTCGAAGAAAAGCGCCTGGCGGAGGCCACGCTCGTGGCGCGGGTCCGAGCGTTGCCAGTCGCAGACCACGGCGCCGGGTCGCTCGGCGATCGGCTTGAAGAGGAGGCGCACGCTGCACGCGCCAGTCAGTTCTTCGTTTCCGAAGCTGACCGTCTGCCGACCGAGGCCTGGGTGCTACGCGATAACCCAAAGTCGGCCCGGATCGGACGCCTCGCGCCAGGTAGAACGTCTCCTGTCGCGGACCTGGTGGCAGTTCTCGAATCCGCGGTGTAGTTTGAGGGCACCGCATCCGGCTGCCGACTGAAGTTGTCAAAAAGGAGCAACCATGAAGGAGCGCCCCCCATCAGATCGCGACTCCCGTACCCGGCCGGCCGACAGAATCTCGGCTCCAGTTGTAACCGTCAACCTCGAGGTAGAGCTGAAGGCGCTCCGGAGCTCCGACTCGTACAAGCGCAACGACCACGCGTCGGCCACGATCGTCAATCGCCCAGGACTCGGTGCGGTATTGATCGCATTACCGAAGGGCGGTCACGTGGCGGCGCACCGGACCGCGAGACCAATCACGCTGCGCGTGCTGGAGGGGACCATCCAGCTCTCGCTCGACGATCGCACGATCGAGATGGTGCGAGGTGACCTCACCGCGCTTGCTCCCCATCTCCAGCACAAGGTGACCGGGATCGAGGAGAGCGCATTCCTGCTCACGATGGGGGGCGGGACGGAGCGTTAGACCGGGCGTCTCACAGGGCTGACCGAGCTGCGGCGGATCCCTGCTCGGGCGCGTTCACGCCACGTCGAGCTCGCGGGGCTCCGCGGTCGCGCCGTTTGTGGTAGCCGTCGCTCGGTGATCCGCCGTCAGGCGGGTCGGCCACCAGACGCGCGGCCCGATGTCGTGGACCAGCGCGGGCACGAGAACCGTCCGGACGAGGAATGTGTCGAGCAGGACTCCGAATGCCACCGCGAAACCGATCTCCGCGAAGATCACCAGGGGCAGCACGCCGAACACCGAGAAGGTCGCTGCGAGCACGATGCCCGCCGAGGTGATGACCGACCCGGTGGATCTCACCCCAGTCAGGATGCCCTTGCGCGTACCGGTCCGGAGCGCCTCCTCCCGGACGCGCGTCATCAAGAAGATGTTGTAGTCGATGCCCAGGGCGGTGAGGAAAACGAAGGCGGTCAGCGGGAAGGAGGGGTCGGTCCCGGTGAAGTGGAAGACCGTCGAGAAGAGCAGGCCCGATGCCCCCAGCGTGGCGGCGAAGGACAGGATCACGGTCCCGACCAGGAGCACCGGGGCGAGGAGAGATCTCAGGAGCACGACCAGGATGACCAGGATGACGGCCAGGACCAGGGGGATGATCGAGATCAGGTCATGCGTGGACGAAGCCAGTGTGTCGAGGTCCGTCGCCGTCGTCCCGCCTACCAGGGCCTGCGCCCCAGGCACGGCGTGCACAGCCGTTCGCAGATGCTGCACGGCGGTCTTCGCGGATTCGCTGTCGGCGGCGTCGGTCAGCGAGACGTCAATGAGCACCTTGCCGCCGACGATCTTCGGATCGGTGGAGGCGGGGCTGGAGGACAGGACCGAGACTGCCGAGACCCCAGGAACGGAGCGGGCTGTCGCCACCACGGCGTCGGCCGAGCCTGCATTGGCGATGACGACGGCGGGACTGCCAGAACCAGCGGGGAAGTGCCGGTCGGCGGCCCGCTGGCCGATGACAGAGTCGACCGCGACGGTGTACTGGTCCGTCGATGCGATGCCGTTGGAGTTCAGGCGTGTGATACCGAAGGACATCGCTACCAGCACCAGCGCGCTGGCCACCCACCACATCCGTGACCGGCGCCCGATCAGCGACCCGATGCGCGTCCAGAAACCGGATCGCGTCACCTCGACCGATTCAAAGCGGGGCGCGAAGGGCCAGAACAGTCGCCTACCCGTCAGGAGCAGCACCGCGGGCAGCACGGTGATCATGGCGAGCATCGCGCTGGCGATCCCGATCGCCGCCGTGGGCCCAAGGCTCTTGTTGGATCCGAGGTCGGAGAAGAGGAGGCAAAGCAGCGCAAGGATCACCGTCGTGCCGGAGGCCAGGATCGCCGGCGCCGCTCCCTTGACGGCGGCACGAATGGCGGCGTAAGAGCTCGCGTGGCGGCGCAGCTCCTCCCTGTAGCGACTGATCATCAAGAGCGCGTAGTCCGTGCCCGCGCCGAAGACCAGGACCGTGAGAATGCCCTGGCTCTGGCCGTTGGAGCTCAGGCCGAAGTTGCGAGCGGTGAAGTAGACCGCAGCCTGGGCGACGAATAGCGCTAGCCCGACCGCTGCCAGAGGCACGACCCAGAGCACGGGGCTGCGGTAGACCAGCAGCAACACGATGACCACGACCAGCGTCGTGCCGACCAGGAGCTTGATGTCTAGCGCCTGAAAGGCTGCGCCGAAGTCGGCGGCGAGGCCCGCCGGGCCGGTGACGTGGGCCGAAAGGCCTGGCGTCCCGCGGACCGCTTTCCTCAACGAGGCCACACCGTCGCCGATCCCTCCGATGCCGGACCCGTCCACGTTGACGACCACCTCGAGGGCCTTGCCGTCGACGGAGGAAATGATTGGGGAGGGCTCGCCGACGATGCCTTTCAAACCCGCGACCCCGGCAATCTCGGACGAGACGTTGGAGCGGTCCTCCGGCGTGATGCCGCCCGCGCGTTCGAATACGATCACGGCCGGCACCACTCTCGCGCTCTGGAAGCCGGTCTCCAGCTTGAGGACCTGGGTCGCCTCAGCGGTGCTGGGCAGGAAGTCTGCCAGGTCGTTCTTCTGAAGCGAGCTCAACTTCGTCGCAAAAGGCGTGGCTGCGGCCGCCAGCAGGAGCCATCCGGCCAGGATGGCGGCGGCAACGACCAGGGGTGTCTTGTTTCGTCTTGTCTTGGGCAACTCGGTCATCGGTGCGGTCTTCTCCTCTGTGTGGTGCTGGCGAATTATACCGAACGTTCGTAAGATATATTCCAGGCATGGGAGAGACCACTGCGCCAAGACCGAGAGGAAGGCCGCTGGGGAGAACGACCGACTACGAGAAGAACCGCCGGCGCATCCTCGACGCCGCCACGGTTCTGTTCGCCGAGGGCGGGTACGAAACCACCGGCATGCGCGAACTGGCTTCGTCGCTCGGGATGAGCCCTGCGGCGATCTACCACTACTTCGGGTCGAAGGAAGCCCTGATGGGCGCGCTGATCGATGACTCGCTGCGCGGTCCACAGCGAGGCATCCGCCGCCTGCCGGAGGGCGGATCGCTTCGCGACATCCTCATGTCGGCCGGGGCGGGGTTCATGAACGCGATGTCAACGCGGGTGGGCAGGCAGCGCCTGGAGGTCGTATTCCTCGCTGCTCATCAGCGCGGCGAGTGGGCCGAGCTGTACCTGTCCCAACTTTCCGACCCGACCGAGTCAGGGTTGGCCGAAGCCATCGCGGAGGCGCTGCCGAAGGCGGCGCGAGGCCGCCTCAATGCTCGCTGGGTGGCCAAACAGCTCATCGGCTCACTGCTTTCCTTCGTGCTGCACGAAGAGGTCCTTCGACGCGAGGGCGCGACTGCCGATTCCCGCGAGGATTACCTGCGCCAGGTGGTGGACGTCATCGCCGCGGGTGTGGAGCACCTGCCCCCCGCGGAAGCACCTTCGGGCGCAGTCACCAGCCGGAGGTCGCGGCCCCGTCGCTGAGCGGAAAGGTCGGGACGACCCAGTGGTTCTTCACGAAAGGAGAAGGCGCTGTCCCGCGTCCCCGAGCCAACGTTCATATCGCTCCGGTGTCCAGCCCCTCTCGCGTACCAGTTGGCGGAAGGTGTCCGGGCCTCCGATGGCGTACAGGATGTCCGTCGCGCCGGCAACGTCGACGTCGCGACGGAGCGCCCGCCTCGCGGCGAGCGACCGTGCTACTGCGCCCACCGCGGCGAGGTGACGCTCCTGCCACCGGCCCCACTCCCGGGACACCTTGCGATCGGCAGCGGATGCAGACCTCAAGACGTCCGCCACCACCTCACTTCGTTCGTGCAGCGTGCGGAGGATGCCAGCGCCAATCTCGAGCTGTCGCTTGGGGTCGGTTTCAGCCAGCACGTGCTCAACGCTGAGGACAACAGAGCTTGTCACCAGATCCGCCAGGCTGCGAAGCAAGTCGGGCTTGGATCGGAAGTGCAGGTAAACCGTGGGAAGGGAAACTCCGGCCGAATCTGCCACGGCCTGCATCGTTGCAGCCCCGTAGCCGCGCGCCCTGAAAACAGCTTCCGCTGCCTGAAGGATCGCAAGTTGAGTCCGGTTGCGGTTCGCCTGACGCGCCGGTGAGCTGTAGCCGCGAGTTGTCGGCCGCCCAGTGGCCATTGGCTATACGATACCTCTAGTTCCCTATATGTGGACTATAGCCAATTCATCAAGGAGATGCCGTGACCGACACAATCGTCAATCCAATCACCGGCTACACGATCACTTTCCTCGAGGCAACCGAAGTGGTCTTCCGATTCAGGGAAATCGCGCTGCCGAGTACGTACGGACCGGCCCTTCACATCCACCCGCTCCAGGAGGAGCGGTTCGAGATCATCCGCGGCAGCGTCGAATTCGTAATGGGGGCCCGGAAGGTCGTCTGCGGTCCAGGCGAGAGCGTCGTGGTTCCGGCCGGCGTCGCGCACACCTTCAAGAATGTCGCCGATTGCGAATCCGAGATGTTCGCTGAGTACCGACCCGGCCTGCCACAGCAATCGCGCAGGTTCTTCGAAGTGTATTTCGCACTGGCGCGCGCCCGACTCACCGACTCGAAAGGGCTGCCGTCGATCTGGCAGATCGCAGTTGAGATGCCGACGATGTCGGACCACGTTCGTCTCGCGTCACCGCCGTGGGCAGTCCAGCGGCTGGTTCTCGCCATGCTCCGGCCGATCGCATGGCTCATGGGCTGTCGCCCGTTCGAATTAGAACCGCGCAACTCCATTTTGGACGCAGCGTCTATCCTGCCTGCACCGGTGGATTCTCAGCGGCCGTGATGTGAAGGACGGTGCTCGCTGGATTGTCCAAGTTGGCTGACGTGAAAGCGCTTGTCTTTGACGTTTTCGGCACGACGGTGGACTGGCGCAGCGGGATAGCCGCCGAGGCGCGGCGCCAGGGTTTGGAATCCGGCGTGGAGGCGGATTGGGAGAGGCTGGCAGACGCGTGGCGCGATCTGTACATGCCTTCCATGAACAAGGTGCGAAGCGGCGAGCTGCCATGGACCAACTTCGACCGCCTCCATCGCCTGTCGCTGGACCAGGTCCTCCGTGAGGTCGGCGCGGAAGGCTTCGACGGCGCGGCGCGGGAGGAGCTGACCGGCGCATGGGAGAGACTGCCTCCCTGGCCCGATGCTGTCGCCGGTTTGCAGCGCCTCGGCCAAAAGTTCACGGTCGCGACGCTGTCAAACGGCAATCGGTCCCAGCAAGCTGGGCTGGTCAGGTACGGACGCCTGCCTTTCCAGCGCCTGCTGTCGGCGGAAGACTTCCATCACTACAAACCCGACCCCGAGGTGTACTTCGGCGCAGGCTCGGCGCTGGGCCTCGAGCCTTCGCAGGTGATGATGGTGGCGGCGCACAAAGGTGACCTGCGCGCGGCCCAGGCGGTGGGCCTGCTGGCAGCCTTCGTCGAGCGGCCGTTGGAGAAAGGACCGTCAGGAGGCGCGGATCTCCTGCCAGATCCGCAAGCGGACCTGCAGGCCACAAGCTTCCTGGACCTCGCCGAACGGCTGGGCTGCTGACCCGAGACCGGCGCACCTGCGCACTCATTTCTTGCGCGGATTTCTTGTCTAAGCTTGTTTAACCTTTTCCACACGGATCACTGAGGTGAAATGGGGGAATCCAGCCGGCTCGACCGCTGTCCGTTCGTGTCCCAACATGAGTTGGGTCAGTGCCGGGCGCACCATGCCCTGATCTTCGATCCTGAGGACCAATCAGGCAGGCGTCTTCCTGCCACCCTCACCTGCAGCTACCTGCGGGTGGGTGATGATTTCCGAGGGCGGTTCTATCCGCGGTGTGCCATAGGCGACGAGACTGCCCGGCAAAGTTTCGTCGAGCATCGCAACGAAGACCTCAACGCCAAAGTTACCGCTTCGCTCCTGGCCGACTCGTCTGCCGGCCAGCCCGACACCGGAGTCATGGTCGCCGATGACGCGGGCAAATACGTGGCTGTGAACGGATCGATGTGCGCGATGCTCGGCTATGAGAGAGAGGACATGCTTCTGGGAATGTCGGTATGGGACCTGACGCCTGAGCGTTACGGAGACAGTGGCGCCGCCATGTGGGGAGACTTCATCGCAGCGGGCGAGGGTTTTGGCACCTATCAACTGGTGCGCGCCGACGGAAGCCTCGCAACATTCGACTTCATCGCTCGGGCCAACGTGATCCCCGGCCTTCACGTGTCGATCCTCACTCCATCGAAAGGCCGGGCGGAGGTGGCTGAGAAGTGACCTTCGCACGCCGCGTCCTGAGAATTCGAGCTTGATGGCCGAAGACTCGGGTGGGACTTCCGTTCACTCCCGGCACGGTGACCTGACTCTTGAACAGATCGCCGACGCCTTGCCGGGAACGGGTGAGGTGATGGCGGCGGCGAGCCACTGTTTCGGAACGGCCTCGCACGCAGCCCAGGCCCAGAAGTGGGACCTGGCCGCCTATTACACCCGACGCGTGCGCGCATTGATGCGCGCGCTGGCCGTGCGCCGACCCAAATACGCGAGTCAGCTAGACGAGTTCGTGCACGACGGCCTGGAGCCGCTCCTGCGTACCATCGCCGAAAAGGACGAGCCCGAGTTTCGCGTTCGCTATGCCACCTGCGTTGAAATGGCCAATCGATACCACGTCGACACGGGCCACGCGTACATCGAATGGGCTCCCCCTGCAGCAAGCCCCGAAAGAGGGCTTGGCTTGCCCTGAATGCCCGGCGCCATCACCAGGTCGGCAGACGCCCCTTATCGCGGTCACAGCCGAACTGCAGTGATAGCCTGAGGCCCCGAGGGCTCGATGTTGAAACCTGATGATGCGGAGACCCGGCCACAAGGGGCCGTGCTGGTGGTCCGGTGCGAGTGCGGTTACGAGGTGAGGGGCAGCGAGGACGATGTCGTCGCAGGCATCCAGAGCCACGCGCGGGACAACCACAACATGCAGACCACGCGTGAGCAGGTGCTGGCCAGGGCAAGACGGGCTTGAGCTCGGCGGCCGATCTTCCCGTCTGGGGGGTCGAAGGGCCGGTCCAGGCGGAGGTGTTCGTGCTTCGCCTGCATTCCAGGGGCCCCGAGCTGGCGGGCCCGTGCGGGCCGGACGCCTGGTACATCGAGGTGGGGCAGGACGAGGATCCGGTGGGGGTCGTCAGTCGCCTCTCGACCAACCTGCTCGGCCCGCCGCTGCTCGTTCACTCCACCTCCTGGCGCCGCGCCCGCGGCTCCGTGATCCTGAGCTTCATCGTCGTCATCCGCGACGACCAGGCGCGGCAGTATCCGGGTGTGGCTGTCGGGCGCGCAGAGCTCGCCCGCTCCGCGGCGGCCGAGGCCCCCCGCTCCATCGCCGCGAGCCAGGTGATCGAGCATGGCCTGCGTCACTTGTCATGGCTCGCTCGAGATGACGAAGTGGTCAAAGAGCTTCTGAGCGCCGACTGGAAGACGGTCCTGGCCGGCTACCTGCCCGAACCCTTTCGGCACCTGTGACCAAGGCCGGCCGAGTTCCCGCAGCGCGGCGAAACGCGGGATGTACGCTGAAGCCGAGAACGTCCCGACCTACGTCTTAGCCGCTCGATGGATATTGCGCTTAGGGCGCACGAAGCTCTTGCCCGCGTGGGCTGGGCGCGCAGCCCGTCCGTCCGCATGGTCGTTCGGGACCGCGATGCTGGCATGAGGCGCGCGACCGCGAATCTGGGTCTTGTTCAAAGCAGCCTCGACCGCCGACGCGTTGGCGGCCGGCACCTCGACGAAGGCGAAAGTGTCGTATAGGTCGATGTCGCCGATCGAGTCACCGCTCAAACCAGCTTCGTTCGCGATCGCGCCGACCACGTCGGCGGGCCGGACTCCATGCTTCTTGCCGACTCGCAAGAACAGCCGGGTCATCTCCGAGTCCGGTGCGCGCCGCTCGACTGTGCCGCCGCGTGGTCGCGGCGCCGGGCGCCCGGGCGAAGAGGCCGCCGGTGTCGAGTGGCCTGCGACCTTGCCGCGGGCCGGCGGCTGGACCTTGTGTGACGCCATCTTCAAGGCGGCCGCCGCCACCTCGGCGATGTCGCGCGATGCGGCGAGGTCTTCGACCAGCTCGATGAACGGGTCGAGCTCACCCGCGTCGAGGATCTTCAACACTTCATCACGAAACGCGGTGCGCCGCCGCTCGGCGATCTGCGCGTCCGTCGGCAGACGCAGGGGCTGGATCTTCCTGTGGATGCCGTGCTCGATCATGCTGAGGATTCGCCGCTCGCCGGGCGTGACCAGCGTGAGGGCCTCTCCTTTCTGGCCTGCTCTCCCGGTCCGGCCGATCCGGTGAACGTAGGACTCGGCGTCCGGCGGCAGGTCGTAATTGATGACGTGCGTGACATCTGGGATGTCAAGGCCGCGAGCCGCCACGTCGGTGCCGACCAGCAGCTGTGTGTGGCCGGCGCGGAAACGCTCGAGCACTCTCTCGCGCTGCTGCTGGTTGATATCCCCGTGGATCGCCTGTGCGATGTAGCCGGCCGCATTCAGCTGCTCGGCGACCACGTCGGCGTCGCGCTTGGTCCTCACGAAGACGATGGCCGACTCGGGCTTCTCGTAGTCGAGCACCCTGGCGAGCGCATCGGATTTGTCGCGCCAGTGGACCTCGTAATACACCTGGCGTACCAGCGGGGCGACCGCCTCGCGCGCCGCCACGCTCACCCGCTCGGGGTTGCGTAGATATTGGCCCGCGAGCTTGAGTATCCGCGCCGGCAACGTGGCCGAGAACAGCGCCGTCTGGTGCTCCTGCGGGACCGCGGAGAGGATCTTCTCGATGTCCTCGACGAAACCCATGTTGAGCATCTCGTCCGCTTCGTCCAAGATGACCGTCCCGATCGTCTGTAGGGCGATGGTCTTGCGCTCGAGGTGGTCGAGCAGGCGGCCGGGCGTCGCCACCACCACCTGGACCCCGCGCTTGAGGGCACGGAACTGCCTGTCGTACGGCTGGCCTCCATAGATCGGCAGCGTGACCATCTGCCGGTGCTGTCCCATCCCGTGCAGCGCCTCGGCGACCTGCATGGCGAGCTCGCGGGTAGGCACTATGACTAGGGCCTGTGGCACCAGGCGCGACTCGTCGAGGCGTTCGACGATCGGCAGCCCATAAGCCGCGGTCTTGCCGGTGCCGGTGGGCGCCTGCGCGATCACGTCACGGCCTGCCAGGAGCGCAGGTATGGTCCTCTCCTGGACCGGCGTGGGAACCTCGAAGCCCTGGTCGGCTATCACTGCGAGGGTTTCAGCCGACAGTCCGAGGCCGGCGAAGGTGGTCATCACCCCAGAGGCTACGGGAAGTGCGGATCGGACCCGCCCGCTTAGCGGACTCACGCCACGATCCGGCTGGACGTGGTTGGCGCGCACCGACCTGTCATCGTCTTAGCCATGGCAACGGTGAGCCGGGCGCTTGTGCTCGGAGGCGGCGGGATTACCGGCATCGCCTGGGAGCTGGGCCTGCTCGCCGGCCTGGCCGAGGCGGGTCTCGACATCATGTCGCCAGACCTCGTAGTCGGCACCTCGGCCGGCTCGGTGGTGGGGGCGCAGATCCTGAGCGGCGATTCGATCGAGGACTTGTACGCCAGGCAGCTTGCAGACCCTGCCGGCGAGGGCGGCGCAAGGATGGGCGCGGGCGCATTGGCGCGATTCGTCATCGCCTCCGCTTGGCCGGGCGACCCGGGTCGGGGGCGGGCCTACCTAGGTCGCGCCGCCCTCGCGGCAACGACCCACCCGGAGTCAGACAGTCGCGCCGCGTTCGAAGCCCTGGTGCCGCGCGACTCCTGGCCCGAGCGACGGCTGCTGGTGACGGCTGTCGATGCGGAGACCGGCGAACCCCGGGTTTTCGACCGCGACAGCGGGGTGGCGCTCAGAGATGCCGTGGCCGCCAGCTGCGCCGTCCCGATCGTCTGGCCTCCGATCACCATCCAGGGACATCGGTACATCGACGGCGGCGTCCGCTCCATCGCCAACGCCGACCTGGCCGCCGGCTGCGACCGCGTGGTCGTGCTAGCGCCGGTGACGGTCGCCTTGCGGCCAAGCGGCCGAATCGCCCACCAGCTCTCCTCTCTCGGACGCGAGGTCCGATCGGTGATTGTGAGCCCGGATGCGGAGTCCAGGACCGCGATCGGCCGAAACGTGCTCGACCCCGCTCAACGCGCCGCGTCCGCTCGCGCCGGCCTGCGGCAGGCGGCCGCCGTGGCGGCGGTCGTCGAGGCGGTCTGGTCGGTGCGCGAAGGTAGCCCCGGCCTCAGCGGTACTTGAGCGCCGGCCCCCAATCCTTGCCGCGGCGGCCAGAGTAGTTTTGGAAGCATGGAAGCTGAGGACGGGAACCAGAACTTCCGCGACGACGTGGCCCGCTCGCTCCGCGTCGACCCACGCCCAACGCTGGAGAACCTGGCGAAGAGCACGGGTCTTACCTACGAGGAGGTCGCGCATCACGCTTTGGTGCGTTATGCAAGCTCTGGAGCAGAAGCCCTCCTCGCCATCGAGCCGGTGGCTCTGCGCCAGTTGATAGATGCGGCCAGGGCGGAAGACTGGGCGAAGGTTCGGGCCATCATTGGATGGCTCGAGGCTGGCCTCACAGACAGCGGCTGGCGGTGAACGCGCGCGGACAATCTCTCCTGATCCCGGGTTGACCTAGCGGCGCTCCAGGTTCCTCCCGCCAGCTCTTCGAGTCATCAAGTCCTCCTATGTATCGCATCAGAACAATTGATTGGCCCTATCGCCACAACGGGCCTACTCTGGCGTTACAGGTAGTGATGGACAACTCGAACGAAGCGGTGCTTTACGGGTCGGCCGAGTCTTCGGAGTCGAGCGCGATGGCGGAGCTGCTAAACGAGCTCGGCGTCCAGTTCGAGTACCGGATGGTCGATCGGGACCCAGCTGCGATGCGCGAATGGGAACAGCTCGATGGCGAGCGCGTGCCACTGCTCCGGATGGGCAAGAACTCGATCGTCCGCGGGCTCGACCGCATCAAGCTGCAGCAGATGTTCGGCTGGGTGGGCTGCTAGCCGCTCTTCGCAACGATCCGGCGCCTAAAAGACCTGGCCAGGGCGGGCCACGCAAACGGGGCCGACAGGCCGATGAGCACGATTCCGCTGCCCAGGATGACCCACGTCATGACCATGGTCTGGTTCATGAAGACCAGCTCGCCCGCTATCCAACCGACCAGCACGCATCCCATGACCAGGGAGACGACAGCGCCGGCTCGCGGTGACAGCGCGTTCACCACCGCAGTCGCGAGGCAGCCGCCCCCAACGACCACCATCAGCAGGAAGCCCGCCACCGCATAGTCGTTGAATGGCCAGTAGGCGGTCAGCCACGTGGTCGGCAGCTTGAATCCGTATACCGAGCCGTCGGTCATGATCTGCCAGCCAGGGATGATCGCGTTCAGTCCCACCAGGGCGGCGACCACGGTCAGAGCGATCCGATCGATCCTTTGAAACATTTCATCGACCCTACCTTTGAGCGTGAAGGCCGGCGCAGCCAGTGCACAGAGTCGATCGACCGTCCTGCTCCGGGGCCATCGCGGGTCCCGGAGCCGCGTCAGCTGTCCGCTGTGTCCGGTCCTGTGTTGCGACGAGCTCGGCCGGCCACCATGCGCAGTTGCAGGATGCGCGCCGCGCCGAATGCGACCACGATCAGGGCGCCCAGGATCATTGCGAAAAGAAGGGCCACGGCGAGGGGCAGGTGGCCCGACAGGAACAGGAACGACACTTGTGCCGACTGCTGGTTCTGGAGGATGAACACGAGGATCACGATCAGGATGACCAGGCCGACCACCACCGCGGTCCAGGCGCCGCTAAGGCGCGTGCGCTGCTCGCCCGGAAGGGGCTTTGGCTCGAGGTTCGCGTCAGCAGGGGTGCCGGCCATGGATTCTTCCTCCAAGTTCTATCAGGTTGCTCCCGAAAGAGTTAGCGGCCGCCGATGAGGGCGGCGCCCGCCATGCTTGCCGCCGCGGCGATGCCGACGGACCACATGCCGACCTTGAGCACTCCCGCGAAGCGAGATGCCCTGCGCCGCGTGCGGATCGCGCGCAAACGCACCTCCAGGGTCGCCGGCAGGGCCAGGCTACTCAAGCTCGCTCACCCTGGCGGCCCAGAATCCTAGGCGGTCTCGGAATCGCTGCGCCTGCGCCGCGACGACCGGGACGTTGGTGAGCTCGACCTCCCGCCTGGCCTCGGGGGACTGCATTGCCATGAGGTCTTGGATCCGGACCAGGACCTTCTCCTCCATGGCAAGGATCTCGACGTAGATCTGTCTCCAGAAGAGCGCCTGCTCCAGCGTTGCGAGCTTGGGGTTGTGCTCTCCGTCCATGCCGACCGAGGAATCGCCGCCGCGGGCGGCAGCCACCATGTCGGGGCGCGGACGGTGGTTCAGTTCGCGCTTCACAACACAGTCTCGCTCCTACCCGCGTAAGAAGGTCAGTAACAACCCTCCCAGGTACGCTTCCGGGTGCCGCGGCCGCTGCGGAGCCGCTGCCTTCCATCACCACGTGGAGACCTGTGCCGGAGCTATTCGTCCGGGTGGAAGATCAGCGAGTAACCGCGCCCGGGCTTGTTCACCAATTGGCACGGGATTCCGAGGTCGGCCAGGATCTTGCGGATCCTGCGCACGTAGTTGCGCACTTCTTCGGGGAAGAGGGCGGGGTCGGCCCACGCCCTGGAGAGCAGCTGAGGGACCGTGAAGAAACGGTGGGGATGGTCGATGAGGAACTGGAGCAGCTGGTACTCCCGCTTGGTCAGGTGGCCCTCCCGGCCGTGGTGGCGGATCATCGACCCTTCCGGGTCG
>DATITA010000099.1:0-20359 GCA_035468355.1 Candidatus Dormiibacterota bacterium | reverse complement strand
AACCCGCATGACCCGACGCGCGCCGCGGGCGGCTCCTCGGGTGGATCCGCCGTCGCGGTGGCGGCCGGCATGTGCGACTGGGCGGTCGGCACCGATACGGGCGGTTCCATCCGGATCCCCGCTTCCTTGTGCGGCGTCGCGGGCTTCAAGCCCGCCCTCGGCAGCATCGACACAGATGGCGTGATTCCCCTCAGCTGGTCGCTCGACACCATTGGGCCCATCGCGCCGGACGTCGCGTCGAGCGCCCGCGCCTACACGATGATGTCCGGGGAGCAGGTCGACCTAGAACGGCTCGAGAGGCCCCGGATCGGGGTGCCTTCCGGCTGGGTCAACGACCTCGACGAGCAGACGGCCGCCGCGTGGGAGTTGGTCGCGGCGGGGTGGCCGGAGGTGCGGTTCGTCGATCGAGAGCGCCTTTTCGAGGTCGGCCTGACGATCCTGCTGGTGGAGGCGGCCACGTACCACCGCGCCTGGGCCGCGGACTTTCCCGAGAAATACGGTGCGGACGTGCTCGGCCACATCCGCCGCGGCCTGGCGATCGCGGGCGTGGACTATGTCGAGGCGGTGCGCGAGCGAAGCCGGCTGCAAGACCAGGCGCGGCTGGCCATGGAACGGGTGGATGCGTTGCTACTGCCGGCCACGGCGATCGTGGCGCCGCCGGTCGATGCGGGCAACGAGGTGCGGGAGCCGCTCTCCCGGTTCACGCGCCCCTTCAACACGACCGGTCAGCCCGTGGCGCTGGTTCCCGCGCCGGCCGCCGGTCTGCCCGTGGGGATGCAGGTGGTCGGGCGCACCAACGAGGGAGCGCTGCGGGCGGCACTGTGGCTGGAGCGGGAGTGGAAGGGCGCCAGCGGCATCGCGTGAAATCGAAGGACCTCTTTCCCGCGATCTTCAGCCGGCACGCGGCGGCCTATCAGCGGCGGCTGGACGGCATCATGGCGCGAGGCGAGTCACTGGGGCGCGAGCGCGCGATCGAGCTTGCCGGGGTCGAGCCCGGCATGAAGGTGATCGACCTGGCCTGCGGCCCGGGCAACCTCACTCGCCGGCTGGCTGCGCTGGCCGGTCCGGACGGTGAGGTCGTGGGCGTCGACCTCGCTCCGGGCATGATTGAGCTGGCGCGGGCGTCGGCGATGGAAAACACGCGGTTCGAGGTGATGGACATCGAGCGGCTCGCGTTTCCCGACGCCTTTTTCGACGTGGCGGTTTGCGGGCACGGGATCCAGTTCGCGCCCGACCTGGGACAGGCCCTACACGAAGCCCGCCGCGTCTTGAAAGGGACGGGCAGGTTCACCGCCAGCGTCCCGGTGACAGGCGTCCGCGAGTCCGTCTGGGTCCTCCTCGACGGGGTGATCGACCGGTTGCTGCCGCCCGCGCCAAAGGCGGTCGACCAGGCGGCCACCCGCGCCACCGTGGCAGACGCCGTGGCGCTCCGCGAGGCTGCGCTCGCTGCCGGCTTCGCCTCCGCGCAGGTCGAGCTGGTCGAGGAGACCGTGACCTGGGCGTCGGCGGCTCAGCTCGTCTCGATGTTCACGAGCTGGTGGGATTGCGCGTCCCGCCTGGAGGGTCTCGACGTCGAGCGACGCGAAGCGTTCAGCCAGGAGGCCCTCGAAACGCTCCGCGCCACGTTTCCCGGGTCGATCACGACCACGGGCCGGAACCACGTGCTGCTCGCGGTCGCTGGCGCATCGTGACCATGCCGCCCGCCAGCGCGATCCTCAGGCTCCTCGCCTTTGCAGTGCCCGCGGCACTGGCGCTGGCCGGGTTGCAGCCTCTGGTTGCAGCGGCGGCGGGATCGGTTCGGCCGGAGTGGGCGGCGGGCCTGGCCGGGCCGGCGCTCGCCGGGGCGCTCGTGGTCTTCATGACAGGTCGATGGTTCGACCGCGGCGACGCGGTGCAGCCGCCTTGGTACTCCGCGTGGCTCCTGCTGCCGGGCGCGTTTCTGCTCGCGGGCGCGGCCGCGATGTGCATCTTCGGCGCGCTGGTGGAACTCGACCTGATCACCTGGACCATGTGGACCCTGCTCCTCATAGGTTCGCTGTCCTGGGGCGCGGCCCTGGTGGCGGTCCGGACCGCCTCTCGCTGAACCGGTCAGCGCGCCGCGCGGGAGTGAGTCATGCTGCCGCCCGCCATCGACCGCCGCAGACACACCGCCACCCACATGCGGTACGGCCGCCAGCCTTCGGCGATCTCGGACAGCTGGGCCATGTCAGGGTCTCGCGACAGGCCGTACATCCTTCTCACCGCCTCGATGAGGCGGGGCTCTTGCGTCGGCATCTCGTCGACCGCGCTCAGCGCGCGCAGGCGCACCAGCTGCGATCCGAACTCTCCGATGCCGCGCAACTCCTTCAGCCTCGTCAACGCGTCCTCGCGCGACATCGCGCGCAAGGATTCGGTGTCGAGATCGCCGGCCAGCGCAGACTCGCCCAGCGCGTTCAGGTATTCCACCTTTCGGCCGAAGAGGCCCTGGAAGCTCGTCAGCTCGACGAGCGCCCGTGGTCCGGGAAAGCAGAACAGCTTGTGGCCGTGGATGTCGATGGAGTCGCCAAGCTCGCGGCTCATGCGCTCCTTGATGCCCTGGCCCTGCCGCATCGTGATCCGCGACGAGATCAGGCACCACGCCGCGGCCTCGTACGCGTTGCTCCAGTTGACCGGCCTGAATCCGGGGTACATCGCCTGCAACCTCGCGACGGCCGCGTCATGCCGGCCCGTCTCGGGCCATCGTCTCCCGTCCACGTCCAGGCTGAGAATGCGCGCCACCTGCTTGCGCACCTGGTCCGCAGTCGCGACGCCGTGCACGGTTCCACGGACCCGGCCGGCCGAATCCTGGGTCAGACAGACGCCCACTGGCATCCAGTCGCGGTCGGTGTGGAAGGCGAGGTGGAGGTGACCTTCCGAGCCAACCCCTTCCGACGGCGCCTCATGCCAAGCATCGATGAAGCCGGCGCTCTCGCGAAGCGAGTAGTCACCCAGTGGTTCGATGTCGAATGTGTTGGTCGTCCCGGCGCCGGTCATGGCCGTCTCCTCGTCATCTCGCCCGCGGTGAATACCGCTGCTGAAGAAGCCGAGCTACGCGAGCGTGATGCGGTTCGCGCGCGGGCCCTTCTGGCTCGGCTCGATTTCGAAGTTGACGCGCTCGCCGCCCGCCAGGGAGTCGAAGTTCACGCTCGGGTCGAGTCCGGTGCGGTGGAAGAAATACTCTCGACCGTCCTCGGCGGCGATGAAGCCGAAGCCTCTGTCGGAGACAAGCTTCTTGATGGTGCCTGTCGGCATCTCCCAAACTCCTTCTCGAAAGCTAGCCACGATCGCACGGGTCCTTTCGAGAAGATACCGACCGCGGCGAACATCGCCAGAACATCCGGGCGACGAAATTACATTAGCACCCAAAAGGCGGCCTGAAACGGGCGGAAAACGTGCAGCTCAGACCGCCAGCAGGACGACCCCGGCCAGCGTCGCGGCCGCCCCCGCCAGCCTCGCGACCGCTCCTTTTCGCTCGCGTAGGCGCCACACCCCCCAGACCGCCACTGCCACGATCGCCGTCTCGCGCACCGGCGCCACCACGGCGAGCGGAGCCAGGCTCAAAGCCCACAGCACCAACGCGTAGCCCGCCCACATGAACGCCCCGATCACTGACGATTTCCGCCAACCCGGAATCAGCCCGGAATCTCGAGGTGGCGCCCCGCGCAGCCACGACGCGACGCGGATCGAAAGCGGCAGCTCGATCGCCATCAGGGCGAACAGCAACCATCCGTACAGCCACGGCGTCGTGAGCCGGACGCCGATTCGATCGACCGACGTGTACAGGGCGATGGCCATTCCGGTGAGCAATGCGGGCAGCGTCGCGTGCCCCTTGGCCTGCGAGAGGGTCACGGTCAGGATCCCCACCAGGAGAAGCCCCACGCCGGCCAGCTGCAGGGGCTGAAGCCTCTCGCCGATGAAGGCCAGGGCCACGAACACCGCGATCAGGGGCGCGGACCCGCGGGCGATGGGATAGACGACCGAAAGCTCTCCGCGACGGTATGCGGTGGACAGCAGCCACATGTAAGCGGTTTCCAGGGTCGACGAGAGCAGGCACCATGCCGCGGCTTCCGGGGGCAGGCTTGGCCGGCCCAGGAGCGCCCACGCCGGCACGAGGGCGGCCGTGGCGAAAAAGGCGGCGGCGAAGCTCGCCCGCTCGAAGGTGGTCAGAGGGTCGCCGCCCACTTTGACCAGGACGTTCCACGTGCCGTGGATCGCGGCGGCGGCCAGGGCCAGCGCGACGGCCGCGGCGATCACCTACTGGCGCCTGCGGCGGGCGAGCAGGCGACCCAGGAGCCGGTACACCTCCGGGTTCACGACCAGCCCGTTGTGGCTGCCCCAGACCGGGAGGGCGGGGATGTCGGGCCTCAGGCAGGAGCGGAAGTTCACCACGTCGTCGGAGGGCGTGTAGATCGAAGTGGTCGGGACGACCGGCGCCAGGGCGAGCTCGTGGTCGAAGCGGCCCTCGGGATTGAGCTTGCGCCCGTAAGCGATCTCGTTCGCGATCTTGACCACGCCGACGGCGTGGTGGGTCATCGTCCTGAGATCGGTCCAGTCGGCCAGCGGGGCGCCCAGCGTGATCGCCTGCTCGATCTCCTCCGGCCTTCGATGACAGAGCACCTTGGCGAGCAGGCCCCCGCGACTGTGGCCGATCAAGCTCACCCGGCTGCCAGTCTCCTGCCGGACCTGGATGAGGCGGCGCCGCAGGCCGGCGAGCATGTGCTCGGAGTGCCTGACGTTGAAGACGATCCCGGAGTCGAACGGCTGATACCCGATCCTGTCCAGCCAGCGGTGCATCACGTTCAGCGACCAGTCACCTGACAGGAAGCCGGGGATGAGCAGGACCGGCCTCCCATCGCCGCGCGGCACGCCCCGTCCGCGGAACACCGGGTCGCGCAGGAGCGACCCGAGCTCGCGCAGCGAGAGCGGATCCCACAGCTTCACGTCGAGCGATGGTAAGGGGGAACGAAGGGAAAGCTGAGGCTTTCTCGGTCTCGTGCTTGCGATCCGTAGCCTAGGTGGCGTAAATCCCGCCGTCGGAGCCGACCTGCACGGCGATCGAAGCCAGCGGTGTCGGCGCTGGGCCAGCGACCACGGCGGCGGCACGAGAGGGATCGAACTCAGCTCCGTGGCAGGGACAGGCAAGCAGCTTCAGGTTGGTGTCGTACGCGACCTGGCAGCCGGCATGGGTGCAGACGGCGTCGTAAGCGACGATGCCGCCCCCGGACAGGGACATGGCCACCGCAGGGTCGCCCGTGGCCGGGTCGGTGAAGTTCAGGAACCCCTGCGACTGCAGGTCGGCCAGCGCGCCGATCTTGGTGCCGGCCGGCGAGGCGACGGGCGTGGGGCTCGGCGGCGGCGTGCTCCCGCCCCCCTGGCCCGCCTGCGACGGGGAGAACTTCGAGCGCGGCAGCAGAGCGAGAACCCAGACGGCGGCCACGGCCGCGCTCCCTGCCTGGAGGAGGAAGCGCCGGCGTTGTGCGTCGACCAGCGACGGGCGCCCGCTGGGCGAGGTCGTGGCAGCTCCGAACAGCAGAGGCCGCACCGTCAGGACGCCCTGGTCGCCCACGAGCACCAGGGTGATCCAGGCCACGGCATAGATGCTGTCCGAGCCCAGGAAATACGGCTGGATCGTCCAGCTTGCGGTGAGGAACAGCACGAAGCTGAGGAAGGCCCCGGCAGCGGCCGCCCACCTGGTCGCCAGGCCCACAAGCACCAGCGCGCCGATCGCGAGCTCGAGCCCGATCACCCCTACGCCGGCAAGCTGCGGGACGGGCAGGGCGAAGACGTCGAGTAGGAACCCGATCGGCGAGTGGGTCGAAAAGCCCTGAAGCTGCGCACCGATGTAGGTCGAGGAGCCTGGCTGGAGAAAGCCGGGGTCGGAGATCTTCTGCAGCCCGGCGTAGAGGAAGGTGAGCGCGAGGAACATGCGCAGGGGCACCGTCCCGTAGACCAGCCAGCGGTCGCCGGGTGCGGGACCCTGCCGGGCCGGGGCCTGGACCCGTTTCTTGCTCAAATCACGACGAGGTTACCGGGAATTGCCTGATGAGCTGCCAAGGGAAGGCTGGGAGTCTGCTGAGACGTTGGCTCAATCTTTCATACAGGCAGTCTGTTAGATTCTAGCTGTGTCGCCTCGGGCATATCGCCTCGGCCGCCGTCAACCGTCGGTCGGGCGCACCCGGGCGGCCATCCTGGGGGCGGCGCGCGACCTGCTGGCGGCTAACGCGGCCGGACCCTTGAGCGTCGGGGCCGTAGCGGCCAGAGCCGGAGTCTCGCGGCTGACCATCTATCACCACTTCGGCTCGCGCGCCGCCTTGCTCGACGCCCTCGCGCCCGCGCCCACGCCCGCCCCGGCCGACCCCGCAACCGACCCTGCAGACCTCCTCCGTCAGCGCATCTCGAACGCCTGCTCCACGTGGTCGGGCGATCCCGCGCTGTATCGCCAGCTGCCGGCTCGCGGCCGCCAGGGCGAGCCGGATGCGGACCGCGGGCTGGCGGAGCGCCTGGCCGCCGAGGACCGGCTGAGGCCGGGCTGCTCGATCAAGGAGGCTCAGGACGTCATAGGCATCCTGACCGCCTTCGAGACCTTCGACCGCCTGCATCAGGACGGCAGGCGGACCGCCGCCACCGTGGCCGAGATGTTGATGAGGCTGGCCGGGGCGATCCTGGGGTAGGATGACGCGGTGCGGCATAAAATCGCCGACCTCGACGGCCCCGTCCACTACCTGGACTTCGGCGGTTCGGGCCAACCGCTCCTCATGGTGCACGGGCTCGGGGGCAGCGCCCTGAACTGGATGAGCGTCGGCAATCGCGTGGCGGAGAGCTACCGCGCCCTGGCCCTCGACCTCGCAGGCTTCGGCCAGACCCCACTGTTCAATCGCTCGGCCGCGGTCGGCGCGAACACGGCGCTCGTGCACGACTTCGTAGAGCGTGTGATCGGGCAGCCCGTGGTCCTCATGGGCAACTCGATGGGCGGCCACATCTCCATCCTCGAAGCCGCCGCCCATCCGCAGTCGGTCAAGGCGATGATCCTCGTAGACCCCGCGATTCCCGGACTGCACGTGCGCCGTCCCGAGCCCGCGATGCTGGGCGTGATGGCGGCGCTCTCCATCCCGGGTCTGGCGCAGAACCTGCTGGGCCGGCGGGCGCGCGCACTCGGGCCTGAAGGACTGGTCCGGCAGGCGCTCGAGCTGGTGTGCGCGGACCGTTCGAGCGTCGCCCCGGAGATGGTCGAAGCGCATGTGAAGCTGACCCGGGAGCGAGAGCACCTCGGGCCCCAGAACGACCGCGCCTTCCTGCGGGCGTCGCGCTCGATCGGCCTGCGGATGGCCGACCCACGCTTCTGGTCGCGCGTCGCCCAGGTGCGGGCCCCGACCCTGCTCGTTCACGGCAGCCTCGACCGGCTGATCCCGCTGGCCTCAGCTCGCGAGCTGGCCCGCCGGCGTCCTGATTGGAAGCTCGAGGTCCTCGATGGCGTCGGCCACGTGCCGATGATGGAAACCCCCGCGTTGTTCATGGACACCGTCGACGCCTGGGCCGCATATAGAATCGCCCGCGAGCCCGCCGCAGCCTCGTAAACGGAGAACAGCCTCACAACACCTTGGCCTCCGCCTCAGAACCATCACATAGCAGGCGTCCCGGCCGGTTGAAGATCGCTGCGTCGATCCTCCCCGAGCTTCGCCAGCTGGGACGATGGGATCCCATTCCCCCGATGTGGCTCGAAGGCCGCATCTACCTCGAGTACCTCCGGCTGATTCGCGACCCGGTCTTCCGCGGCCGCGAGGTTCCGCCCGGCCGGCGCAAACCGGTGCTGCTAGTACCCGGCTTCCTCGCTGGGGACTGGACGCTGCGGACTCCATTCCAGTGGCTTCGGCGCGTGGGGTATCGCCCGATGACGACCGGCGTGACCTTCAACGTGATGTATTCGGAGGTCATGCTCAAGCCGCTCATCGACGCGCTGGTCGAGCTGAACCGCAAGACGGGCTCGCGAGTGGCGCTCGTCGGGCACAGCCGCGGCGGCGTTCTCGCGAAGGTGCTTTCGCATCGCCGGCCCGACCTGGTCGAACAGGTCATCACATTGGGTTCGCCGCTTCAAGACCCGTTCGACGTCCACCCGATCACGATGGCCGGCGTGCGGGCAGCGCACCTGTACAACGTCTTTCGGTACGGCCACGCCGCCTCCGTGGAAAAACGCTTCCTGCGCGACCTGGCTGCCGAGCCGCGCGTGCCGACGACCTCCATCTACTCGCGCTCAGATGGGGTCGTGAACTGGAGAGCCTGCCTGCGCACGGACGTGAACGCGATCGAGGTCCAGGGCAGCCACGTCGGGCTGGCGCTGAACCCGGAGGTCTACCGCGTCCTCGGCCATCTCCTGCCCGCACCCTGGCGCAACTGACTACCATCGAGTTGACGGGAGCTCGGTAAGACGGGCTGAGAGGGCGCCATCGGCGCCGACCGCATGAACCTGAACTGGGTAATTCCAGCGGAGGGAGACATCGATGAGCGACAGCGCCGCTCCGCCGCTGGAGGCTGACGCCTTCGGCAAGGTCGAAAGCCGCGGGATCGAGTCGATCCCCGCCGGCGAACGGCACGGCGCGCCTCGGGAGCTGGCGTTCCTCTGGGGCGGCGCTTTCGTCAACTACGCGAGCCTGTTCACGGCAAGCCTGCTGACGACCTATTACGGGCTGGGCGTCTGGGACGGCCTGCTCGCTACGGCCCTGGGGACGGGGGCGGCGGCCATCATCCTCGGCCTGCTCAGCAACACCGGGCCCGCCTCGGGCCTTCCGCAGATCATCTACACGCGGGGAATCTTCGGCAGGCGCGGCTCATACCTGGGAGCGGCTCTGACTCTTTTCCTGGCCATCGGCTGGTTCGCGGTCGACTGCGTCATCGCGGCGCAAGCCGGCGCGCAGCTGCTGGGCGGCGGGAGCCGCGCCATCACCTTCGGCCTGGTGATACTCATCGCGGCGGTCAGCGTGGGAGTGGCGATCCTCGGACACCAGACGATCAAGGTGCTCGAAACCTATGGCTCGATGGCCTTCGCCGTCCTTTCGATCCTGCTCTTCGGAGTCCTTGCCCCGCAGTTTCGCTGGGGACAGGGACCCGCCAGCTCAGGCGCCGACTACGCCGGCGCTTTCGTGCTGGGCTTCATGACCTGCTTCGCGCTCGTCGCGTCCTGGTATCCATTCGCGAGCGATTACTCGCGCTATCTGCCGGCCGGCAGCTCCAGGCGCGCGGTGACCCTGTGGCCCCTTGCAGGCGTCGCGCTTCCGATGATCCTGCTCGGGCTGTTCGGTCTGCTCCTGCCGACCATCGACTCGCGCCTGGCGGCCGGCCAGGGAGTGTTGGCCGTGATCAGCGCCCACGCTCCGGGATGGGTCGCGATCCCCTTTTTCATATTTGTGGTGGCCGGTGAGATCTGGGCCAACTACCTCGACGTGTACACGGCGGGCCTGGTCACCCTGGCGATGGGGATCAAGCTCGAGCGCTGGCAGACCGCGCTGGGCTGCGGCCTGCTCGGCAGTGCGCTTGCCGCCTATGCCGTGCTGGTGAGCGACTTCCACCTCGCTTACGAGGACTTTCTCATCCTCACCTACCTGTGGGCCCCCGCCTGGGCCGCGGTCGTCCTCCTGAGCTTCTTCGTGTTCGACAGACGGCCGCGACCGGCGCTCGCGCTGGCGGCCTGGCTATCGGGGACCGCTGTCAGCCTCGTGTTCGTGAACTACGCCAACCTCTTCAGCAACGTGGTCCCGGCGCACAGCTTCTTCAACCACGGGCTGATCGCCGGCCTGCACGGCGCCGACCTCAGCGGGCTGGTGAGCGTGGGCGTCGCCGGCGCCGTCTACTGGGGCGCTCGGCGCATGGAGGTGGCATGAAGCTGCCGGTCGCCCTGACGATCGCGGGCTCCGACTCTGGAGGCGGCGCCGGGATCCAGGCGGACCTCAAGACGTTCGCAGTGCTAGGGGTCCACGGCACGTCGGCCGTCACGGCGATCACCGCGCAGAACACGCTTGGGGTCAGAGACATTCTCGAGCTGCCCGTGGGCCTGGTCGTGGCGCAGATCGACGCCGTGGCGGAGGACCTGGGCGTGCAGGCGGCCAAGACCGGCATGCTCGGGAGCTCCGCCATCATCGAGGCGGTCGCCGAGTGTGTGGCTAGGCACAACCTCGACCGACTCGTGGTCGACCCCGTGATGGTGGCCAAAGGCGGCGCGAGGCTGCTGCGGGAGGACGCGGTCGAAGCTCTGCGCAGGCGCCTCCTGCCACTTGCAGCGGTCATCACCCCCAACCTCCCCGAGGTCGAGGTTCTCCTCGCGCGGCCCGTGCGCACACTCGAGGAGCGTCGCCAGGCGGCCCGCGACCTGGTGGCGATGGGGGCGCGCGCCGCCATCGTCAAGGGTGGTCATGCCGAGACCGACGTGACGGACGTGTTCTGGGACGGGCGGCGGCTGGCCGAGCTCGAGGGCGATCGTGTGCACACGGCCAACACCCACGGCAGCGGCTGCGTCTTCTCGGCGGCGATCGCCGCGGGCCTGGCCAGGGGGCTAGATCCTCTGAGCGCCGCGATGGAGGCGAAGGCGTTCATCCAGGGCGCGATCGCCGGCGGCCTGGAGGTCGGCCACGGGCACGGGCCGGTGAATCCGATGTTCAAACCCCGGTGATCCAACCGTCGGTTCACAAGTGGTCGCCCGTTAAGCTCTAACGATGAGCAAGCGAAAGCGCGTCACGCCCGGCAAGACCTCCGACGGCACGGACCAGACACCGCTGGGTGAAGCGACCGACGAAACGGCCCCCAAAGACGACATGGCGCACGTCAGCCCGGACATTCTCGCGGGCAGCCCGGACGTATTCGCCTCGAAGCCGTCCGACCCGGACAAGAGCGCGGCATCCGAACCCACTAACGCTGAGCTGCCGGCGGGAGCGTCCAAGCCGATCACTTCCGAGGACATGGCGCTCACGCCGGTCGAGCCGCCTACCGCCGATGCGGTGGCGACCACCGAGGCGGAGCCTGCGCCGGCCCCGGCCGAGCCGGTTGTCTCGACACCTGCGCCGCTTTACCCGGTCACCCCTGTGCCGCACCCGCCCCACCGGCGTAGCGCGGGCTCGAGCATGGCGCTGGGGATCGTGCTGGTCGTGGTGGGACTGTTCGCCCTGGGCGTCGTCATGTTCGGAATCGACCTGACCCAATACGGCTGGCCTTTATTCGTGATCATTCCCGGCCTAACGTTGCTGGTGGTCGGATTCCTCGGCGTCGGAGCCGGCGCTTCGATCCCTGGAGGGATCATCACGATGCTGGGCCTCGTCCTCGCCTACCAGAGCAGCACTGGGGACTGGCCGAGCTGGGCCTTTGCGTGGGCATTGATCGTGCCTGGGGGCCTCGGCCTGGGCATGTACCTGCAGGCTCTACGCGACCGCGACACGGTTTCGCTGAGGCGCGGCCGCACGCTCATGTTCGTCGGCGTGATGATCTTCATGATCGGGTTCGTGCTGTTCGAGTCGATCCTCGGCATCAGCGCCACGGACTACGGCTGGTTTGGCAAAGCCGCCCTGCCGCTGCTCCTGATCGTCATCGGGATCATCCTGCTCGCGCGCAGCGTGCAGCGCAGCAGGCGCGCTTAAGCCGGTTTCAAGCTCCGAATCCGCGCGGCCACCTGGTCGCGTGTCATCTGGTACTCCTTGCCTGCCCGGTACTGCCTGAAGCCCATCTTCGTATTGATGGCCAGCATCGGCGCGTTGGAACCGGCGTTGGCCGTCGCCACCCACTGGATGTCCGGATAGAGCTTGCGCAGGTGAAGGAGCATCGCGGCCTTGATCCACTTGCCGAGGCCGCGGCCCCGCGCGGTGGGCAGCACTCCGGTGAACTCCTGGTGGACGATCGTGCTCCGGTACGGCGCCCACGTGACATCGGTCACCGCTGACATCGCCCCATCCGGCTCGCGGGTGAGCACGGTGTGCGGAATTTCACGACCGGCCGCCCAACGCTCGTTGTGATGCTTGACGTGATCAGGGGTGACGACGATGTCGCCATGATCGAGGCCCTCCCAGGGCATGGTGTTCAGCATCGTCGACAGCTGAGGCGCGTACTCGGCCCACATCGATTCGGGCAGAAAGCCATCGTGGATCTCAAGCCTGGTCAGCGGCGAGCGCGCCTGCCCTTCTTCGACCCAACGCTGCAGCATGGCCCAGTCGACGTCGGCGATCCTGAGCCGGTTCTCCGCGCCGCTGAACTTCGCCTCCGCTCCCGCCCAGCCCAGGAACGCGTAGCCCGGTTCGCCCTCGGCCCACATGCTGACAACGGTGCAGCCGTGACGGTCCATCAGCTCGAGGACGACCGGAAGCCATGAAGCCCCGATGCCCCGACGCCGCTCGTCCGGACGGACGTAGAAGTGGGTCCAGAAGATGTGCTTGTTGCTCTCGTATTCCGGGTTCCCCGGCTTCACCGTCCTGCCGCTGAGCATGCTGAGGATGACCCCTTCCCGCACCACCTCGTACCGGTATTCGAACTCGAACGGGTTGGCTTGAGCAAGCCGCTTCTGATCCAGGTCGTCGGGGCGCACCGGGTCCTCCGGCCGCTCGTCCTTCTGACGGACGCGCCTGTACTCGTGATATCGCTTCCAGAACTCGGGGCCCGCGGTCAGCACGTCAACCGGGACCGCCATCAGCTCACCGGACATCGGCCGATAATCTCACACTGAATGGCGCCGTTCCAGGCCCGCGCCACGATCCGTTCCGTCGTGCGGATGCTTTCTAGCTCAAGCCTCCGGGTTCCTCGGCGAGCGCACCTCGTCGGGGCGCGGACGGCGGATTGGCGGCCCTTCCGCCTCGAGCGCCAGGCGCTGACGATCGCGCATCGTGCGCAGCAGCTGCTCCGTGGTGACTCCGAAGACGTTGCGGATCATGCCGTCGAAGTACGAGAGGCCTGCGAACCGCTGCAGGATCGACTTGCGTGGGTGGACGAGCGCCCTGTTCAAGCGGTAGAAGACCACGTTCGGCACGACCCTCGGATCCTGCCACTCACCCGCCTCTGACATGCGCACCCCCCGGAAGGCCCCCATGTGGGCGCCCGTGAGCTCGGTCACGTGGATCCAGCGGACATCTCGCGCGCCAAGCCGAAATCCGCCGGCAGACAGGGTCAGCCGCTCGCCCAGGCCCTGCATCGCGGTGAAGTAGTAAGCGTTCAAAGCGACCATCAACAGCGCCGCCACCGGCGCCACCCATGGGTAGTGCAGGTCGGCGAATAGTGCGAGCGCCAGCGCGAACGGAAAAGCCAGCCAGCCTGCAACTCGCAGGGCGCGCACCGTGGGCGGCAAACTCGGAGCGTCGAGCACGACCTCCACCGCCGCGAGGTCTGGGCGCGGGCCGCTGCGGACGCGCCGGCGCCAGGCTTCCCTGATCCCGATCGCCGCAGCGGTGGATCCGCCCACGCCGATCACGTAAAGGGTCAAGAGTGCGACCGTGATCACGAGAACGGTCTGCTCGCCCACTGGCGGCATTGTAGGGATCACAAGCCACGCCGCGATCTTTTGTAGCCCGGCCACTAACCACGTCCGGGCCCGCTGCTTAGCATTTGTTCCACCACACCCTCTTCGCGGCGCGAGCCTCCTACCGCTTGGCAGGAGGCTCGTGTCTTTAATCGCGGGGGAGGACAGGGCTCGACAAGCTCTTGTCTAGAAAGGGGTCAGGCGGCTTTGACGGCGGCGACGAGCTTGGTCAGGGAGTCCTTGGCGTCGCCGAAGAACATCACCGTGTGCGGCCCGAACATGAGGTCGTTGTCGATACCCGCGAAACCGGGGCGCATCGAGCGCTTCATGAAGATGATGTTCTTGGCCTGGTCCGCGTTGAGGATCGGCATCCCGAAGATGGGGCTGCCGGGCGAGTTACGCGCAGAAGGATTGACGACGTCGTTGGCGCCCACGATCAGCGCCACGTCGGCGTTCTTGAACTCGTCGTTGACCTCGTCCATCTCCTTGAGCTGCTCGTAGGGCACGTTGGCCTCGGCGAGGAGCACGTTCATGTGACCTGGCATGCGGCCCGCCACCGGGTGGATGGCGTACGTGACCTCCACGCCACGCTTCTCGAGGACGTCGGCGAGCTCGCGGGCGGCGTGCTGAGCCTGCGCGACCGCCAGGCCGTATCCGGGCACGATGATGACGCGCTGCGAGTAGGCGAGCAGGGTGCCGAGGTCCTCCGCCGACGCCGACCGGACGCTGCGGGCAGGTCCGCCGCCCGCGGCGATCGCGGTGCCCGCGTGTGTCTGGCCGAACGCCCCGAACAGCACGTTGCCGAGCGAGCGGCCCATCGCGTCGCTCATAAGCTTGGTCAGCAAGCTACCGGAGGCTCCGACCAGCGTGCCGGCCACGATCAAGGCGAAGTTGTGGAGGGTGAACCCGCTGGCGGCCACCGCCAGCCCCGTGAAAGCGTTGAGCAGAGAGATCACGACCGGCATGTCGGCTCCGCCGATCGGCAACACGAAAGCGACGCCCAGCACCAGCGCCAGCAGCATCAATGCGATGAAGGTGAACGGCACCGACGCGATGACGAGGACGCTGATGGCGAATCCCACGATCGCGGCGGCGAGCAAGCCGTTGACGACTTGCTGGCGGGGATAGGTGATCGGAGTGCCCGTCATCAGCTCTTGGAGCTTGGCGAAGGCGATCATGCTTCCGGCGAAAGAGACCGAACCGATGACGATGCTGAAGACGCTGGGGAACGCTTCCGAGAACGCCGGGTGTGCGCCGAAGCGCAGCAGCTCGGCCACGGCCACCAGCGCGGCGGCCCCACCGCCTACGCCGTTGAACAGCGCGACCATCTGCGGGATCGCGGTCATCTTCACCATGCGCGCGCCCACGCTCCCGACCGCCGCCCCGATGACGATGCCGATGACGATGACGGTCACGCCGGCCGTTGTGAAGTGCAGGAGCGGGAGGGTCGCGAGAAGCGCGATCACCATGCCGGCAGCCGCGGTGAAGTTGCCGTTACGCGCGCCCTTGGGCGAGCTCAGCTGCTTCAGGCCCAGGATGAAAAGGACGGCCGCCACGAGGTAGGCGAGCGCGATTGCGATCGTCATTTGGCGCCTGGCGCCTGGGCCGTCGGGGCCTGAGGGGCCGGTTTGGCCGCCTGGCGGCCTTTGAACATCTCGAGCATCCGATCAGTCACTACGAACCCGCCGACCACGTTCGTGGTGGCGAGAATCACCGCGGCCAGGCCCAGCCCGATGGTGACCGGGCTGTCGGCGCC
Organism: Candidatus Dormiibacterota bacterium; assembly: GCA_035468355.1. GTDB lineage: Bacteria > Chloroflexota > Dormibacteria > Dormibacterales > Dormibacteraceae > DATKSS01. Next base: position 5,108 of record DATITA010000099.1, on the reverse strand, counting down.
GGACGCGATGACGATGGCGCCGACCAGGATGATGCCGTGGATCGCGTTGGTGCCGGACATCAAAGGCGTATGGAGGATGGTCGGCACCTTGGAGATCACCTCGATGCCCACGAAGATCGCCAGCACGAAAAACGTCACCTCGTTGAGCAGCACGTTGTTCACGAGGCAGACACCGCCTGCTTGGCCCGCTCGTTGACTATCTCTCCGCCGTGCGTTACGCAGCTGCCCTTGGTGATCTCGTCCGCGAAGTCCAGGTTGATGGCCCCGTCCTTAACGAGATGCAGCAGAAGGTTGGCGACGTTTCGAGCGTAGAGCTGGCTGGCGTGGAGAGGCATCGTCGAGGGCACGTTGCGCGTCCCGATGATCGTCACCCCGCCCACGTCGACGTCCTTGCCCGCCTGGGTCAGCTCGATGTTGCCGCCCGTCTCCGAGGCGAGGTCGACCAGCACCGATCCGGGCCGCATGGCCTTGACCATGTCTGCGGTCACCAGCAGCGGCGCGCGCCGGCCGGGGACCGCTGCGGTCGTGATCACGACGTCGGACTTCGCCACGTGCTCGCCGATGAGCTCCCTCTGCTTGCGCAAGAACTCCTCGGACTGCTCACGCGCGTAGCCGCCCTCGCCTTCCTGAGTTTCGAGCGCGAGCTCGATGAAGGTCGCGCCCAGGGAGCGCACCTCGTCCTTCACCGCCGGGCGCACGTCGTACGCGGACACCACCGCGCCGAGGCGCCGCGCCGTGGCGATCGCCTGCAGGCCCGCCACGCCGGCGCCCATGACGAGCACGCGCGCGGGGGCGACCGTGCCGGCCGCCGTCATCATCATCGGGAAGAACTTACCGAGGCGTCCGGCCGCAATCAGCACCGCCTTGTAACCCGCGGCCGATGCCTGCGACGAAAGCGCATCCATCGACTGGGCGCGCGAGATTCGGGGCACCAGCTCCAGGCTGAACGCCGTGACCCCCTGCCTGGCGAGCGCCTTGATGATCTCGCCCTGTGTCGCCGGTTGCAGAAAGCTGATCAGCACGGCGTCTTTCTTGAGCAGCTGGATTTCCTCGGCGGCGGGCGCCTGGACCTTGAGCACAGCGTCGGCGTCCTTGAGCAGCTCGGACTCTCCCGCCACCACGTGAACCCCGGCCTGAGCGAAAACCTCATCGTTGAGGAAGGCTGCGGCGCCGGCGCCGGACTCGATCGCCACATCGAGATGAGCGGCGATCAGCTTGGTGGCGGTGTCCGGCACCAGAGCCACCCTGCGCTCTTCCAGAGCCCTTTCTTTCGGAATGCCGACCTTCACGTACTGAGGACTCTAAGGAATCGAGGCTCGGTGCTGCAGGCGCGTAAAATCCGTACTCCCGCGGAAGTGACCCCAGAAATCATCAATGACCTGACCATCCAGGCGGCCACCGTCAACGGCTCCGGAAGCCAGACGGCGAACCTCGTGTTGACGCGCGCGATCTTCCACATGGGCATCCCGGTCGCGCCCAAGAACGTGTTTCCATCGAACATCGAAGGCCTTCCGACCTGGTACCAGCTCCGCGTCACGCCCGAGGGCCACATGGCTCGATCGGACAAGGTCGACATCCTGATCGCCTTCAACGTCGCAACCTGGCACCAGGACCTGAAGACGGTCCGACCTGGCGGCGTGGTCATCCACGAAGAGGCATTTTCGACCGCCGAGGCGCGGAGCGACGTCAACTACTACCCGGTCCCTTTCTCCAAGCTGGCCAAGTCCAAGATCCAGAACGACATCCTGCGTAAGCAGCTGGCCAACATGATCTACGTTGGAGTCGTCGCCGGGCTGCTGGGGATCCCTTGGGCGGCCCTGGAGCATGGGGTCAAGCGGCAGTTCCTGTCCAAGCCGAAGGCCGTCCAGGTAAACCTGGACGCGATCAAGGTCGGTTTGGACTACTGGCAGGACACGTTCTCCAAAAAGGACGCGTACCGGCTCGAGCGCATGACCGGCGCCGTCGAAGGCAAGGTGCTCGTCGAGGGCAACCAGGCCGTCGCGCTGGGCGCGCTGATGGGGGGCGTGACGGTCGTGGCGTGGTATCCGATCACCCCTTCGTCGTCCGTGTGCGAGAACGTCATCGCCTACTCCGAGCGGTTCCGCATCGATCCAGCCACCGGGGCCCGGCTAATCTCAGTCGTACAGGCCGAAGACGAGCTCGCGGCCGTAGGCATGGCGATCGGCGCCGGCTGGGCGGGCGCCCGATCCATGACCTCCACCTCGGGCCCCGGGATCTCGCTGATGGCGGAGTTCGCCGGGCTCGGCTATTACGCCGAGGTGCCGGTCGTGATCTTCGACATCCAGCGCATTGGGCCCTCCACGGGCTTGCCGACCCGAACCTCGCAGGCCGACATCGGGTTCGCTTATACCCTGTCCCACGGCGACACCAAGCACATCGTGCTGCTCCCCGGCACGGTCGAGGAGTGCTACGAGCTCGGCCGCGACGCCTTCGACTATGCCGACCGCTTCCAGACTCCGGTGTTCGTGCTCTCCGACCTCGACCTGGGCATGAACCTCTGGATGACGCCTGAGTTCAAGTATCCCGACCGGCCGTTCGACCGCGGCAAGATCCTGTCGAAGGCCGACCTCGACCGGCTCGCCGGCGAATGGGCCCGCTACAGCGACGTGGACGGCGACGGCATCACATATCGGACACTGCCCGGCACAGATCACCCCGCGGCCGGATATTTCACCCGCGGTTCGGGGCACGACGAGCATGCCCGTTACACCGAGAACGCAGACGCGTATGCGCGCAACATGGACCGGCTGACCAGGAAGCTCGAGACTGCGCGCCACGAGCTGCCGGCCCCGGTAGTCGATGAGGCCGCGAAGTCTTCCATCGGGGTGATCGCGTTCGGCTCGACGCATGCCGCGGTACTGGAGGCTCGCGAGACCCTGTCCGCGGCCGGCCGGCCGGTCGACTACCTGCGCCTGCGGGCGCTGCCTCTGTCAGACGAGGTCACCGCCTTTGTCTCGCGGCACGAGAAGGTGTACGTCGTCGAGCAGAACCGCGACGGGCAGGTCTACGACCTGATCCGCCTGGCGCTTTCGGCCGAGCTCGTAGGCCGGGTACGCTCGATCCGCCACTACAACGGCCAGCCGATCCCGGCGGTCGCCATTTCCGATCCCCTGCTTCAATTGGAGGCCGTACCCGTATGAGCGTGACCCTGAACCGGATCGGACTGGCGCGAGATGCGTACAAAGGCGCGGCCACCACGCTGTGCGCCGGGTGCGGCCACAACTCGATCACCAACCACATGATCAAAGCCCTCTACGAGCTTGGAGTCGAACCCCACCGCCTGGCCAAGATGTCCGGCATCGGGTGCTCGTCCAAGACCCCTGCCTACTTCGTCGAGACGGCCCACGGTTTCAACGGGGTGCACGGCCGGATGCCGGCCCTGGCCACTGGCGCCCACCTCGCCAACCGCGAGCTCTTGATGCTCGGTGTCTCGGGGGATGGCGACACTGCGTCGATCGGCCTCGGCCAGTTCATGCACATGATCCGCCGCAACATCGACTGCACCTACATCATCGAAGACAACGGCACTTACGGCCTGACCAAGGGCCAGTTCTCGGCCACCGCCGACCTCGGCTCCGTGCAGAAGAAGGGCGCGGTCAACACGTTCCAGCCCATCGATCCGTGTGCAGTTGCGCTGACGCTCGGCTGCTCATTCGTCGCGCGCTCGTTCAGCGGCGACGGCAAGCAGGTGGTGCCCCTGATCAAAGCAGCGCTCGCCCACCGCGGCACCGCGATCCTCGACATCATCTCGCCCTGCGTGACCTTCAACGACCACGATGGATCGACCAAGAGCTACAGCTGGGTCAAAGATCACGAAGAGTCGATCGCCGACGTCTCGTTCATTCCTTTCTTCGAAGAGGTCCAGGTCGACTACGAGCCGGGAACCATCCGCGACGTCGAGCTGCACGACGGCTCGCACATCCTGCTGAAGAAGCTCGGCGAGGACCACGACCCGTCGGACCGTCGCGCCGCCGTGCGTGTCATCGAGGAAGGCCGCGCCGCTGGGCACCTGGTGACCGGCTTGCTGTACCTCGACACGGAGATGAAGGACTTCGCGACCACGGAGCACATCCCGGACCGGCCTCTGAAAGACCTCGGCGAGAGCGAGCTGCGCATGACCAAAGAGCAGTTCACGCAATTCATGTCCGAGTTCGCCTGAAGACCGACACGCCGGCCACGCTGGCCGAGCTCAGGCGAGGCGCTCGGTTCGTCGCCCGCCGCGACCCGGCGATGGCGAGCCTGATCAGGCGGGCCGGAGCGATGGAGCTCCGCGACCCGTTCGACGACAGCTTTGCCGCACTGGTGCGCTCGATCATGTACCAGCAGCTCGCCGGCGCCGCGGCAGCGACGATCCACGGCCGTTTCTTGAAGCTGTTCACCGATCCCCTGTCGCCCGCCGGGGTCCTGGCCCTGCCCGAAGGCGCGATGCGTACCGCGGGAGTGAGCGGCGCCAAGGCGGCCGCCATCGCGGACCTGGCCACCAAGGTCGCGGACGGCACGGTTCCGCTCCACGACGTGGACAGCCTGTCGGATGACGGTCTCGTCGCCCGCCTGGTCCAGGTCAGGGGCATCGGCCGGTGGACCGCCGAGATGTTCCTGATCTTCCAGCTGCGCCGTCTCGACGTCTGGCCCGTCGACGACTACGGGGTGCGCAAAGGCTGGGCGATGGCCCACAAGCTCAAGGAATTGCCAACCCCCAAGGCCTTGCAATCCCAGGGGGACGGCTTCCGGCCGTATCGGACGGTCGCGGCCTGGTACTGCTGGCGGGCGGTGGATAACGTGGTGCCGGTCTAGCGCGACCGGCCGCGGATGCGTTGAGGACTCCACTGGATGTCCACCTGTACCATGGGCGCCGGCTGCAAGCGGAGGATTCCAAGCAAGGGGTGGTGTGGTGATCGCTTTCCCGGACTCTCCGGACGCTTTCAAGGACGCCAGCTGGGAGGACTTGCGCCCCTACTACGAAGAGCTGGCCGCGCGCCCGCTCGACCGCGACAACGTCGAGACGTGGCTTGGGGACTGGTCCCGGTTCGAGTCGCTTCTGTCGGAGGCGGGGGCGCTCGCCTCGTTCGCCTACTCCTGCGACACGC
>DATITA010000098.1:0-6642 GCA_035468355.1 Candidatus Dormiibacterota bacterium | reverse complement strand
TCCGCTAACGGGTTTCGTCCCAGCGCCTCGCGATCTCTTCGGCGTCGAGATCGCGGAAGCTCACACCGTCCCTGCGAAGCGATGACTCCGCTTCGGCGAATCGACGCCGGAACCGCTGGCCGGCGGCGCGGAGCGCGTCCTCGGGGTTGACCTTGAGGCTGCGCGCTAACGACACGAGGGCGAAAAGGAGGTCCCCCATCTCCTGGAAAGTCCCTTCTTGGTCGGGCGACTCGGCCAGCTCGCGCGCCTCTTCGGCCACTGATTCCGCGGCCTGCGCCGGCGACCCGAAATCGAAGCCCACGCGAGCCGCCCGCTTCTGGAGGCCGAGCGTCCAGGCCAGTGCGGGCAGCGTTGCCGGCACTCGATCGACGACCGAATCGTCGCGGCCCTCTTGGCGTGCCTCATGGATCTTCTGATGCTCCCAGTTGCGAAGGACCTCGTCGGCATTGGCGACCGAGACGTCGCCGAAGACGTGGGGATGCCGCTTCACCATCTTCGCTGCGACCGCCTCCGAGACCCGGCTCGCGTCGAACCTTCCCTGCTCCGCGGCGATCTCCGCGTGCATCGCCACCTGCAGCAAAACGTCGCCCAGCTCTTCCATCATCTTTCCGTCGTCGCCTGTGTCGATGGCCTCCAAAAGCTCATAGGTCTCCTCGAGCAGATACGGCCGCAGCGATTCATGAGTTTGTTCGCGGTCCCACGGGCACCCGCCGGGCGCTCGCAGCTTCGCCACGACCTCGAAGATGGCCGCGACGCCGGGCGAGTAAGGCCGCTCCGAAGCCTTCTCCATGCCGCTTGATTCTCGCCCTTTCACACCTGTGGCGCCGCGGCCACGGCGCGCCCCGCCTCGTACAGCGCCAGCATCTCGTCGAGCAGCTGCAGCAGCGGCGACTTCCAGTCCTCGCCCTGCCGCCTCATCTTCAAGCGGTTGGGCGCGACTGTGACCCGCCCGGGCAGTCGTTTCATCAGCTCTTCGACGTCGAGGAACCTCTCCGGGTCGACGCGGATCACGATGTCGTGGCCGTCCGCGACCACGCCGCGCAATCCCATGCGCTGACCTTTCAATTTGACGCGCAGCGAGAACGCCAGGTTGTCCAGCTGAGCGGGCCCGGGGCCATATCGGTCTTCCAGCGACCGCAGCACCGACTCGAGCTCCTCCTCGTCCTCGGTCGCAGCGAGCTGCCGGTAGGCGGCAAGCCGCAGTTTTTCGTCGCGGATGTACGAGCGCGGGATGAAGTGGTCGAGCGGAAGGTCAAGGTTCATCTCCTGGGTCGACAGCACGTCGCCGACGACGTTTTCCTCCGCGCCCGAGCGCAGCTTCGACACGGCGCCCTGGAGCATCTGCAAATACATCTCGAAGCCGACCGCCGCGATCGCCCCATGCTGCTCCGTGCCCAGCAGGTTCCCCGCGCCTCGGATCTCGAGGTCGCGCAGAGCGATCTTGAAGCCCTGGCCGAGCTCGTGCAACCCCGAGATGACGTCCAGCCTCTTGTCCGCCTGCTCGGTGAGCGACCGGCGAGGGTCATAAAGGAAGTACGCGTACGCGCGACGGCCCGAGCGGCCGACGCGGCCTCTCAGCTGGTACAGCTGCGCGAGACCGAAGCGGTCGGAGCGCTCGACGATGATCGTATTGACGTTGGGGATGTCGAGCCCCGATTCGATGATGGTTGTGCACACGAGGACGTCGAACGTCGCTGACTCGAACTCGACCATCACGTGGGCCAGCTCGTCCTCGCCCATCTGGCCGTGTCCCACCGCCACGCGCGCCTGCGGCACGAGCTCTTGGATGCGCTGCGCGGCCTTTTGGATGGTACGCACGCGGTTGTGCACGTAATAGACCTGCCCCCCGCGCTGCAGCTCCCGGACGATCGCCTCCTTGACCAGATCGTCGTCATCCGCCGTGACGTAGGTCTTGATGGGCTGGCGCTCCTCGGGCGGCGTCTGGATCACGCTCATGTCCCGGATGCCGCCGACCGCCATATGCAGGGTGCGTGGGATCGGGGTCGCCGACAACGAGAGCACGTCGAGCTGCGTGCGCAGCTTTTTGAGCCTCTCCTTCTGCATGACCCCGAACCGGTGCTCCTCGTCGACGACCAGGAGACCTAGCCGCTTGAACCGGACGTCCCGCTGCAGGAGGCGGTGGGTGCCCACCACGATGTCCACCGTGCCGGCCTTGATGCCTTCGATTGTGCGCGTCTGGGTCTCGTCGTCGACGAACCGAGACAGCATCTCGACCACCACGGGGAAGTTCTTCAGACGTTCGCGGAAGACGTGGAAGTGCTGCTGCGCCAGCACGGTGGTCGGAGCGAGCACCGCGACCTGCTTTCCGCTCATCGCGGCCTTGAACGCGGCCCGCAAGGCAAGCTCCGTCTTGCCGAATCCCACGTCGCCGCACAGGAGGCGGTCCATCGGCCGGTCCGACTCCATGTCGGCCTTGATCTCGGCCAGCGCCGCGAGCTGGTCGGGTGTCTCCTCGAAAGGAAAGGAGGTTTCGAGCTCCTGCTGCCAGGAGTTGTCCGGCGCGAAGGCGATGCCCGGCCGTGCCTCTCGCATCGAATAGATCTTCAGCAGCTCCTCGGCCACGTCCTGGACCTCCTTGCGTGCGCGTCCGCGGGCGCGGGTCCAGTCGGAGGTCCCGAGGCGGTGCAGCGCCGGCTGGCCCTCCCCGCCCAGGTACTTCTGCACGCGGTCGAGGTTCTCCACCGGGACGAACAGCCGGTCGCCCTCGGCGTACTCGAGCTCGAGATATTCGCGGTGGGCGCCCTCGGTCTCGATCAAGCGCATACCCTTGAAGCGGGAGATGCCGTGGTCGACGTGGACCACGAGCTCGTCGGGCGAGAAGTCCAGGGTGAACTCCCGCGTGAGGTCGGAGGCGCGCGTCCGGCTCGTGCGGCGGCCGCGGGACGGGCGCCGCAGGCGCCCGAACAGCTCGGCATCGGTGGCCAGGTGAAATCCGATCGCCGCCTGCGAGCAGCCGGCGGTGACGTCGACGTCGGCGCGGGCGAGCGCCGGGCCGAGCTCGAGGTCGAGGTCGAGGTCGATCTCATTCAGCGGGGCCTTCACGCCGCCCTCGTCCAGCAGCGCGCGAAGTCGCTCTCCCTGCTCGGTGGCGAACACGACGGTCGCGGACTCCCCGGAGCCGGCCAGCTCGGCCGCCGCGCGCGGGCGGCCCACGAGCGGCTCCGCCGGGGACCAGCCCAGGTCGGTGGCTCCGCGCTCCGACTCGCCGGCGGAGACCGTCAGCCGGGCGTGGGCGGACAGGTCGACGAGGCGGTCGGCTGCGACGATGGGCAGCGCAAAGCCTTTCGGCAGCTCGCCTCCACCCGACTCCGCAGCCGCCAGCATCGCCGTTTCCTCCTGGACCGTCCTGGCGTCGCCAAGCTGCTTCGCGGGCTCGAAGTCCACCACCACGACGCCGGCGGGCACATGGTCCAGCAGCGAAGGCTGCGACGGGTCGAGGTAGGCCGCATAGAACTCGACCCCAGGGAACGCAGCGCCGGCTTCGAGTCGCACCAGCTCGTCCTCCCACTCCGAGCTGACGTCGCCGCGCAGGCTCTGCATGGAAACGGATTCACGCAGCAGCCGCACCGCCGCAGCCCCGCGTTCGGGACCGAGCAGAAGCTCGCGGCCTGTCCTGATCGAGACGGCGGGGACGGCCATGACGGACCGCTGGTTCTCGGGGTCGAACAGGCGAAGCGTCTCGATGACGTCGCCCGACCACTCCGCGCGCGCGGGCGCATCGGCGGCCGCCGGGAAGACGTCGAGGATGCCGCCTCGCAGTGAGAACTGGCCGCGCGCCTCGACCAGCGGCTCTCGGGTGTAACCCAGCTCGACCAGGCGCGCGGCGACGGCCATTGGATCCGGGCCACGTCCCGGCGCCAGGAGAACCGTGCCTTCGGCGAGGTCTCGAGGTGACAGCGTCTGGCGCGTGCAGGCGCGGCGCGAGGAGACGATCACGCAGGGCTCGTCGGCCGCCCGAGCCAGTGCGCTCAGAGCCTCGAGCCGCTTGTTGACGGCGTCGTCGAAGGCCGGCGGGCGGTCGAGGAAGGAGACCGCCACCTCCGCGAACACGTGGGTCGGCGGAACCCCGGCCAGCCACGGCCGCAGCTCTTCCGCGAATCTATCCGGGGCCGGCGCCAGCACCAGCAGCGACCGACCGCGCTCGGCGCACGACCGGGCGACCGCGCCGGCCACCACCGGCCACGCCGCTCGCGGCAGCCGCGCGACCTGCAGCTCGGCGCCGCTCCCGCCGGCGTCCAGCCACCGCCTCAGCCTGGGCGAGGCGTCGATGGCGCTCCGCCACAGCGCGGTCATGGCAACTCCTCGCAGCCCAGCGCGGAGGCGCGGTTGAAGCGGTCCATGGCGCGCTCGACGCCTGCCTCCAGCGCCACCTCGAGAGCGGTCGCCACCCCGTCGATCACGTTGGGCAGCCGCTCCGCTTCCGCCTTGGTGAAGCGGCCGAGGACGTAATGCCGACCTGGCTGGGCGCCCTTCCGCGCCGGCTTACCGATCCCGACGCGAAAGCGGACGAAATCGTCGGTGCCCAGCGAGCCGATCACCGACAGCACCCCGTTGTGGCCCGCGCCCGAGCCGCCTCGGCGGATGCGCATGCGGCACAGGGGCAGGTCGAGCTCGTCGTACACGACCCACACCTGCTGCGGCGCGACGCCGATGTCGCGCACGGCTTTCGCCACGGCCTGGCCCGACAGGTTCATGAACGTCTGCGGCATCACCAGCCACAGGTGCTTGTCGTCCGAGCGTCCGACCAGCGACTGCCAGCGCTTGCGGTCGACCTTCACGCCCAGGCGGCGCGCCAGCTCCCGCACGCAGGCGAAACCCAGGTTGTGGCGCGTGTCGGCGTACTCGGCGTCAGGGTTGCCGAGCCCGACGATCAACCGCTCCTGCCCAACCGGTTCCTGGTCCATGGACTCCTTCGTCTAAACGCAGTAAGGCCCGCGGCGAGCGCCGCAGACCATGGAGGCGATGCCTCCGGCGTCGAGTCTACCCAGTCAGAGCCGTCCCGAAGCGAGCCGCAGGCGGGAAAGCTCCAGGGCCTGGACAGTGAGGCGCGACATCTCCTTGCGCTCCCGCACCGAGGCGTGGTCCCAGCCGAGCAGGTGGAGCAGGCCGTGCACGCAGAGGAGGGCGAGCTCGGTGGTCTGCGGGTGTCCATGCTCGCGCGCCTGGCGCACGACGGCGGGCCAGGAGATGGCGATATCCCCAAGGTGATCGCCCGATCCGGCAAACGAAAGCACGTCGGTGGCGTGGTCCTCGCCCGCGTACGAGCGGTTCAGCCGCTGGAGCTCCACGTCCGTCGTGAGCCTGACGGCAGCCGTGGAAGGTCCCGCGGCAAGGCGAGCACCGATCTCGGGCACGGTCGCCGCGCGGGTCAGCACCTCCCGTATGAACGCGGGAGGCGCTGCTGCGCGCACCGCCTTGAAGACCTCGACCTGCAACTCCACCGGCTCTGTCACTCGATGCAAGTAAACCCGTTACAGTCTCGGTCGGTGCGAATTCTTGTTACCGGCGGCGCCGGTTTCATCGGATCGAACGTAGTCGACGCTTACGTCGCAGCGGGGCACGAGGTCGCAGTGCTGGACAACTTCAGCACCGGCCGGCAGGAGAACATCAACGACGCCGCGCAGATCCACCGCGTCGACCTGCGTGACCAGGCGGACGTGCAGAAGGCGGTGGCCGCCTTCCGGCCCGACCTCGTCAACCACCATGCCGCCCAGTCGGAGGTCCCGAAATCGGTTGCCGACCCGGCATTTGACGCGCACGTCAACATCATCGGCGGCTTGAACCTTTTGAAAGCCTGCGTCGACAACGGCGTGAAGAAGGTGATCTTCAGCTCCACGGGCGGCGCGCTCTACGGCGAGCCGGACATCGTTCCCGCCGCCGAGGATCACCCCGTGCGGCCGCTTTCGCCCTATGGCACCAGCAAGTTCGCCTTCGAGCAGTATCTGGGCACCTTCCAGAGGACTTTCGGCCTCCCCTACACCGTGCTGCGCTACGCCAACATCTATGGCGCGCGCCAGGACTTCGCCGCGGAAGAGGGCCGCGTGGTCGCGATCTTCGCGGGCCGGATGCTCGAGGGGCGCCCCGTCACCGTCGACGGCGACGGAGAGCAGTCACGCGACATGCTCCACGTGGGCGATGTGGCGGCGGCCAACCTCGCCGCCCTCGAAAAGGGCTCCGGCGGCACATTCCACATCAGCAGCGGCATCCCGGTCTCCGTCAACGACCTGTTCCGCAAGATCGCCCTGCTGACCGATTACAAGCAAGAGCCAAGGTTCGGTCCTGCGCGCAAGGGCGACGTGTACCGGATCGCCCTGGACAACGCCAGGGCTAAGGAAGGGCTCGGCTGGGAGCCGCAGGTGTCGCTCGAGGAAGGCCTCAGCCTGACGGTGGACTACTTCCGCGAGCAGGTTAAGCGGGGGTGACGAGCAGGCTCGTCTTGTGGGAGTGACGACCGCGCTCGTCTTGTTAGGAGTGACGAGCGCGCTCGTCTTGCGGGGGTGACGAGCGCGCTCGTCTTCCTGCACGGATTCGGAGCCCGTGCGCTGGTCGCCTTCGCCGTGGTGCTCGGCATCTGGGGCACCTATGCGTATTTCCGCAACCAGAAGCTGGGCGGCGGGTTTC
>DATITA010000097.1:0-2001 GCA_035468355.1 Candidatus Dormiibacterota bacterium | reverse complement strand
GGTGGACATCTTGTGCGGGCGGAACACCCCGGTCTCGTCAACGATGAAGTCCTTGCCCGTCGCCATCATGCGGATGCGCTGCCCCTGGCGAATGACGCCATTCATCACGCGCACATACACGATGACACCGCGGTACGCGTCGTACTTGCTGTCGAAGATGAGCGCCTGCAGGGGTGCGTCGACGTCGCCGGTCGGAGGCGGTACGCGCGCCACGACCGCCTCGAGGATCTCGTCGATGCCGATTCCTTGGCGAGCGCTGGCGAGGATGGCGCCGTCGCCCGGGAGGCCGATGATGTCCTCGATCTCCTGTCGCACCAACTCCGGGTCGGCGGCGGGCAGGTCGATCTTGTTGATCACCGGGATGATCTCCAGGTCCGCCTCCAGCGCCGCATACACGTTGGCGAGCGTCTGCGCCTCGATTCCCTGCGAGGCATCGACGACGAGGACGGCGCCCTCACAGGCAGCCAGTGAACGCGAGACCTCGTAGGCGAAGTCGACGTGGCCCGGGGTGTCGATGAGGTTGAGTTGGTACGTGATCCCGTCGCCCGCGGTGTAGTCGAGGCGCACCGCCTGTGCCTTGATCGTGATACCCCGCTCGCGCTCCAGGTCGAGCGTGTCGAGCAGCTGATCCTGCATGTCGCGCATCGCGACCGTGCCGGTTCGCTCGAGCAGCCGGTCGGCGAGCGTCGACTTGCCGTGGTCGATGTGGGCGATGATGCAGAAGTTGCGGATCAGTGACAGGGCCTTCGAAGACACGAACGGCCATGCTAGCCGCGTCTGCTCCCATATGATCCTGGGGATGGCCACCCGCAGGGCTGTGAGGACCGGTCGGCGCGTTGCGCCCGACCCCACCGGGGGGAAGCGGGCGCTGGTGCTCTGCGGTGGAGGCATCACCGGGCTGGCCTATGAGATCGGCGCCTTGCGCGCGCTGGACGACCTCCTGGTGGGCAGCAGCGTCAACGACTTCGACATCTACGTCGGGACCAGCGCCGGCTCGATGATCGGCGCGCTGCTGGTCAACGGGATCACGCCGACCGAGATGGCGCTGGGGCTCGAGGGCACCAACCGGATGTTCCGGCCACCATCGCGATGGGGACTGTACCGGCCCAACGTCGCCGAGCTCGCCGGCCGGGTCGGCAAATTGCCCCGGCTCACCCAGGAGATCGTCTGGGAGCTGGCCCGCCACCCCGGCAAGCTCAACCCCGCTGACATCCTGGGGATGCTCAGCCCGCTGCTCCCGTCCGGGGTGTTCAGCAACGCCGAGCTGGTGCGCTTCCTCGAGCGGGTGCTGGAGCGCGAAGGCCTCAGCGACGACTTCCGCAAGCTGGAAAAGGAGTTGCACATCGTGGCCTGCGCGCTGGACTCGGGCCAGCGGGTGGTGTTCTCACGATTCAACGAGCGCGCGCACGTGCCCATCTCGCTGGCCGCCGCCGCCAGCAGTGCCATCCCAATGCTGTTCCGGCCGGTGCGCATCGACGACGTCGACTACGTCGACGGCGGCATCAAGGGGATCTCCGCGATCGACGTGGCCGTGGACCGTGGCGCCACGCTGATCGTCGCCATCAACCCGATCGTTCCCGTGGATACGCGCAACCTCGCCCCGCCTGAGGGCATGCGCCAGCTGGTCGGTCCCCACCTCGCCGACATGGGCATGCGCGGCGTCTACAACCAGGTCTTCCGAGGCATGCTGCACGACGGCCTGCTCGACCACATCAAGCTGGTGCGTCACAACCACCCCGACGTCGACATCCTGCTCATCGAGCCCAGGCCCGACGACGAGAAGATGTTCTTCCACGAGCTGATGTCGTACAGCGCCCGCCTGATGGTGCTGCAGCACGGCTACGAATCGGTGAGCACCGGGCTCTACGACACGTGGGGTTACCTGCGCCGCATCCTGCCCAAGCACGGAATCCACATCTCACGTCGCAACATCGAGCGCAAGCCGGTGACCGTGCCGGTGGGCAGCTACCGCACGCCCAACCTGCTGCAGCGGCTGATGCG
>DATITA010000096.1:0-22656 GCA_035468355.1 Candidatus Dormiibacterota bacterium | reverse complement strand
GGGCGCTACAGGCTGGGACGGCGCGCCCCATGCGGGCGCCGGGGCGCCGGTCGGGGGCGAAGCCGGCGCGGCAGGCTCGCCAGGAACGGCCGCGGGGGCGGGCGCGCCCCAGGTCGGACCGCCAGGACCGGGCGGCGGAGGCGGCGCGGCCGGAGAGCCCCAGGTCGGGGCGGGAGCGGCCGCTCCTGGCGGGGTGGGCGGCAGACCGGCGGGCGCTCCCCATGAGGGTGAGGCCGCGGGGGCTGCAGGCGGCGCACCCCAGGCGCCCGGGGGGCGTGCGGCGGGCTGTTCCCACGCCGAGCCGGGAGGGGCAGGCGGCTGGACGACCATGGTCGGCGCGACGGGACTGGGCGGCCGGGAAGCCGGAGTCGGCGGCGCCCAGGTGGCTGCCACGCCTGCGGTCTGCTGGGCCGGCGCGGCCGGGCGGACGGGGGGCGCCCCCTTCTTCTTGCGCCTGCGCCGGGTTCTCAGGTAGAGCACGGCGGAAAGCAGTGCCACCACCGCCAGGATGATGTCTGCAAGTTCAACGGGCATGCGGTGGAGAGCCTCCCTTTTGCCTAACCAGGCTGGTGATCTATGGACAAATTGTGCGACTGCCTAGTGCTGAAGTATGCCATCCGGTCAAGCCAACTTCAGCCTGTCTCACGCGATCTCGCGCCTTTCACGCGCCGGTCGGGCCCTCGATCACCAGCCGCCCCGAGGCGACGCCGGGGACGGTGATGTCGGCCTCGAGCGAATGAGCCCCGCTCGCCAGCGGCTCGCCGGTGACCACGTGCACGACGAGCCGGCGGCCAAGGGACATGTCCAGCCGCTTGGGCAGTGGCGCCAGGCCGGCGCTGGTGTCGATGCTCAGGTCGTGCCTCGCGAGGACGACGCCGTCCAGCCGTAAACCCGCGACTCCGACCAGCACGGCGGGGCGGGTGCGGTTCTCGAGGGCAAAGCTCATGCCGTCCTTTTCCGACCGCAGGCTGGTCAGGTCCGCAAGCCTCTCCGCGAGATAGCCCGGAATCTCCGGCCGCGGGCGGGGCAGCGGAAGGTTGGACGTGACCTTGAACTCGAGCTCCGAGCGGTCCACCACGTGGCCGGACATGGTGAGGGTGGCTTCGAGCATGTAGTCGCCCTCGGCCGCCAACGGCAGGCTCAGTGTCGTCGCGTTGACGGCGGGCTCGAACGCCGTAGGAACCTCCAGCTCCGTCGTGCCCGTGTATGACTTGCGGGTCACCACGTCGCGAATGCGGTTCACTCCCCTCGCCCGCGCGCTCCGCTCGCGCGCGACAGACCAGCGCACCGTTCCGCGCCCGTTGACTGCCGGGTCGTCGTTGACGACCACGAGTCGCGCCGCGAATGGGACGCCGGGTTTCTGGAGGATGCCGAATGGGCGGTCGGGTTCGAAGGCAAGGGGCTCGATGATCAGGCGCGTCGCCTTGAACGCGCGCGCCAGCGCTGCGAGCGCCGGTTTCGGGCGCCGCGCTCCGTCGAGCAGCCCAAAGCCGATGGCGGGAAAAGGGTCGACCAGGTGAAACACGAACGCGCCCCAACAAGACTCGAACTTACGGGTGCGTAGATGCTCAGCCGCGAATCTGACCACCTCGGCCTGGTACGACTGCGAAGCCTCGACATAGGACTCGAGGCTCTGATGCGCCGATGGAAGCCCGGCCCCACGTTCCGCCCAGTTGACGGGCTGGAATCCAGCGTGTCTCCAGGACGGCTCCTCGTCCGCCACAGGCCAGGCCCGGCCGATCGCTTCCCACGCAGGCGAATCGAGCGACGGCAGCGCCTGGGCGCCGAACGCGCCTGCGATCACCGGTTCCACGTGGCCGAGGTCTCGCCACGAGCCGGACGACCACCCGAGCATCAGCGGCAAGTCGACGTCGCCCGACGCGGCAAGCGCCGGCCGGCTCGGGTCGAGGCGTTCGAACGACGCTTTCAGCTCCTGGTCCACAGAGTGGTTCTGGCGCACCGCGTGAACGTCGCCCAGGTCGAAGTTGGTCGCCAGCCAGGGGGGATCGTCGTGTGCGATCCAGAGGACGACCGACGGCCGGTTGTGCAGCATCGCGACCATCTCGGACTGCTGCTCGCGCGCCGAGCTCTCGAAGAAGCGCGCGTCGTCGAGCCGGGCGCGGTGCACGTAAGTTCCGATTAACGGCAGCTCCTGGAACACGAGCATGCCGGCGGCGTCCGCCGCGCGGTAGAACTCCTCCGGGAGGACGTTGGCGACCACCCGCAGGGCGTCGACGTTTGCCTCCTTCGCGATAGCGAGGTCGCTTTCGAACCGAGCGCTGTTGAGCTCGTCCAGACGCCATGAGGGCGCGTAGCAGGCGCCCCGCAGGAACATCGGGCGCCCATTGACGGCAAATTTCCAGCGCCGGGGGCCGAGGTCCCAGGTGAGGTCTCGGAAGGCAACCGTGTCGTCGACGCGAGACGACTCGACCCCGTCCGCGGTGCGGGCGGCGAGCTCCGCCCGGTACACCGGCTGCTCCCCGAACCGCCATGGTTCCCACCGGCGCGCGCCGTGAAAGGCCAGTCGCATCGACACCGTCTCCTCCTCACCGCCTGCGAGCCGGATGTCGCGGCGCAGGCGCAGAGGTTCGCGGCCGAGGCCCGGGACCACGAGCTCGACCTCGCCTTCCATCTGCCGGCCGTCGAGGTTGCGAAGACGGGCCTCGACCTCTAGGCGCCCGTCACCTCCCTCGAACCGCGGCTTGAGGCGCAGCCAGTCAATCATGATCGGCCCCACGTACTCGAGCTCGACCGGCCGCCACAACCCCAGAGGCATCTCAATGCGATAAGAGTCCGGCAGGCTCCCATATGCGGACGCGGGGTAGGGCTTGAGGTCGCCGTCGTTGAACAGGCCCATGATGTGCCGCTTTCTGTCGGGCTCCGCCTCGACCGGGGACTCGCAGCAGATGACCAGCAGGTTCTCCGATTTGAGGTAGGGCGTCAGGTCGAACCCGAACGGCGCGAAATAGCCGTAGTGGGAGCCCAGGAGCCGGCCGTTGAGCCACACGTTGGTGGCGAGGAAAGCGCCGCCGATGCGCAGGATGACACGGCCGGAATGGTCCGGCCTCGGAAACTCCGTGCGATACCACACCGCCTGCCTGCCCTCATGCGCGGCGAGCTGTCGCGGGACCTCGATCGGCTTCCATCCGGAACCCCGGCCCGCGGGCAGCCGCTCCGCCTCGCCTTCGCCGAGCGGCATCCACATCGCCTCCCACGCCGTCAGCTCGCGACGACCGGCCGCTCGCTGCGCCATCGGGAGGAAAAGGCAGTCGCTCACCGCTGGCTCACGTAAGCGCCGTCCGCCGTGCTGCAGAAAAGCACGGGTCGGTCGAGCGAGGCCGCGAACATGGCCGCCTCGTCGCGGTCCACGAGCGCCAGGACACTACCGCCAAAACCCGCGCCCATGATCCGCGCGCCTCGACAGCCCGGACCAGCGCGCGCCCTCTCGACCAGCGCGTCGACTGTCGGCGTGGATACCTCGAAATCGTCGCGCAGGCTCTGGTGCGACTCGTTGAGCAGGACGCCGATTCGGTCGAAGTCGCGGCCGCGCAGGGCATCGACGAACGAATGCACCCGGGCGATCTCGGAATCGACGTGCCGGCGGCGCTTCGGGTCTCCGGATTCGGCCTGGTGGCGGCGCTCGTTATAGGGCGTGTCGGCGAGGGATCGATGCTCGCCGGAGTCGATCACGGCGATGGCGAGCTCATCGGGAAAGGGGACGGCCTCGTAGCGCAGCGTTGCGCAGTCGAGGAGCAGAGCATGGCCGCGCCGGCCCAGCGCGGACGCGAACTGGTCCATCACGCCGACCTGCACGCCCGTGGCCTTCTGCTCGGCACGCTGGCAGGCCAGGGCCGCATCCCTGCCGTCCATCGCGGGCCGGAGGCCGGCCGCGACCGCGACCAGGAGGGCCGCCGACGAGCTGATGCCCGCGCCGGGGGGAACCTTAGACTCGACCTCCACCGCCTGCGGCTCGGCGCCGAGCTCCTCGCCCACCGCGCGGACGTATGCAAGGCCGCCGTCGACCGGGCTGTGCACCGACCATCGGGACGCCGCGCGGCCGCTGACGTGCGTATAGCGGTCCACTGCGGCCGGCAGCACCACCCCGCCGAGGTAATCGACATGCTCGCCGATTAGGTTCACTCGACCCGGGGCGCGTCCCTCCCAGTGCCGCGAAGACACGTTCAGAGGGCGCGCAGCTCCGCGGCTGTATCCTCTGCGCGGGCATCCAGGATGAAGGCCCCGGCGCCGATCTCCGAGCCAGCGAGGTATTTCAGCTTGTCGCGGCTGCGGTTGGGCGGGTAAAACTCGACGTGCAGATGATGATGGCGCGCGCCTCGGCCGGGCGGGCGCTGGTGCATCGCCATCACGTAAGGCAGCGGGCGCTGAAAGAGCCGGTCGTATTTCTGCAGCACAGCCTTGAGGGTCTGTGCGAACGAGCTGTCGTCCCCATCGTCCAGGTCGCTCAGCGCGCCGCGATGTCTCACGGGCGCGATGTGGACCTCATAAGGCCAGCGCGCGAAGGGCGGCACGAAAGCGATCCATCGCTCATCTCGGAACACGGTCCGCTCGCCGCCCTGCTCACCTTCGATCACGTCGCAGTACAGGCAGCGACCCGTCTTTCGCATGTGCCGCGCCCCGGCCGCGAGCTCCCGCTGCAGCACCGGCGGGATGAACGGGTAGGCATAGATCTGGCCGTGCGGATGGCTGAGAGTGACCCCTATCTCCTCGCCTCGATTCTCGAAGACGTAGACGTAGCGAACGTTGGGCAAACGGCTGAGCTCGCTGGTGCGATCGCGCCAGACCTCGATGAGGTCTTTGATGTGATCGACCGTCTGCTCCCCGAGCGACGAGTCGTGGTCGGGGGTGTAGCAGACCACTTCGCAGCGTCCCTGGTCGCCGGTGTACGAGGGGAAACGGTTCTCGAAGACGGCAATGTGATAGTCCGGCTCGGGGATCTCCGTCACCTCCATACCAGGCCGCGTCGGGCACAGGGGGCAGTGCTCCGCGGGCGGGTGATAGGTCCGGTCCTGGCGCCACGGCGCGACCGTGACCCATTCTTCGAGCAGGGGATTCCACCGAAGCTCGCTCACGCTTTCTCGAAATAGATCAGGTAGCGGCCGTCGGGTTTCACGACCACTCTTTTCTTGAGGCGGCGGGGCATTCGAGCCCAAAGTCTAGGGCTGACAGCACGCCGACCCTTGGTACACTGCGGTGCGAAGTTCACTGCCCGCGGGGGCAAAGGAGGTGAGGCGGAACCTTGGATAAACCGAATCGCGGTGCCAACCGCCTCGTTTGCCAGCTGGGAGCTCCGGAGGAAACGAGCCTCTAGGGCTTAGCCAATCCGGCTCCTGGAGTCGGAGACGGTAGCACTGCGAACGTCGATATCGAGGGGCCGGGCTGACCGGCCCCTCGAGCTTTTCAGGGGCTTTTCACAGCTACGATCTCCTCGTGAGCAAGGATTTCGCCGCCGTCTTGAACGAGACCCCCGAGGGCTGGCTGCAGGCTATGGGGGTGACCATCACGCTTGCGACCAGGGACGAGGTGCGCTGCGAGCTCGCCGTGGGGACCGAGCACCTGCAGGGTTACGGCATCGTCCACGGCGGCGTGCACTGCGGCCTGATCGAATCCCTCGCCTCGATCGGCGCCTACCTGTTCGCGCAGGAGAAGGGCCAGCACGTGGTCGGCCTCGAGAACAACACGAGCTTCATCCGAGCTGTGCGCGCGGGAACGAGGCTGCACGCGGTCGCCAAGCCCATCACGCGCGGCCGGCGCACGCAGGTCTGGGAAGCCCAGGTCCTCGACGAGCAGGAGCGCATCGTCGCCACAGGTCGCGTCCGCTTGCTTTGTCTCGAGCCGGGCCAGGCTCTCGCCGGAGAACAGGTCCAGGGAGTGCTCCACCCCGGCCCGCCCTAGCCCTAGTGGCTGGTGATGTAGCTGAAGATGATCTCGTCGATGAGCTGCTCTATCGGCGCCAGGTCGTCCGTGTAGACCTGTCCGTGGTAAGGCGAGACCCTCAGCTTGCCTTCCGTCAGCACGCTCTGCGCCGCTGCGCTCGCGAGCGGGACGGTCTCCAGCTGGAGGTTGTGCGTGACGTCGTCCGGCGTGGCCGGCTCGGTCGACCCGTAGACCACGGTGTTCGCGTACTGGGGATCGTCGACGAGCAGGACGCTCGGAAAAACCGCGGCCATGGTGCTCGCCAGCGCAGCCACCAACCGGTAGTCGGTCGCGGTGCGGCCCACGTTGACCGCCACCGAGCCGCCCGGGTTCAGGTGGTCTCTGACCTGCTGGAAGAACTCCTGAGTGGTCAGGTGGAACGGGATGTACGGCTGGCGGTACGCGTCCAGCACGATGACGTCGTAGTGCCCAGCCTGGGTGTCCAGCCAGTAGCGCGCGTCGGCGACCACCTCGTGAGCGCGCGCATCGCCGAGGTGGAAGTAACGATGCCCGACGGCGAGGATCTCCGGATCGATCTCGACGCCGGTGATGTCGACCTGGTCGCCGAAAGCCAACCGATACTCGCGCGCGGCCGTCCCTGCGGCCAGACCTAGGAACGCCACCGATCGCGGTGTGACAGCGGTCGCCTGAGCGGGGCCAAATGCTTCGGCGACCAGGGTGTAATCCCAGTAGCCGTAGGTGAGGCTGCGGGTCGGGTCGTATATGGAGTGGACCGCCTGGCCCTCGTTGAGGATCAGTTCGGTCTTGGTCCCGTCCTGCACCACCTGGATGTAGTTGTATGCCGATTCCTTTTCGTAGATCAGCGTTCCGACCTCGGGCGGCTTGATCCCGGCAGGCAAGAGGACCCAGGCCAGCATCACCGCGACAGCGAACAGCGCGTACAGGCGCCGCCGCGGCCACAGGCCGGCAACCGACACGAGCACCAGCACCAGGCCGAATCCCTCCAGGGTCGGGCGCGTGCCGTACGTCGGGATGAACCAAAAGACCGGTAGGAAAGTGCCTAGGATGCTGCCCGCCGTCGACAGGGCATACACGCGCCCGGCAGTGTTGCCGCCCGTCTCGACGTCCTTAAGCAGCAGCCGGATGGCGAAGGGGCTGACGCAGCCCATCAGGACGACGGGCGCGGCAAAAAGGAGCACCACGGCGAGCAGGGTGCCCGCGACCAGGCCCGCGCTGAGGTCCCTGAAACCCTGCTGCGACGCCAGCAGGATGGGATAGCTGACGAGGGGGATAACGCCGATCCACAGGCCCGCCCACGCCGTGATCTGGTACAGCACCTCGTCGCGCGGGTGCCGGTCGGCGAGGCGACCTCCGATCACGTAACCCGCGGACAGGTAGATGAGGATGAGCCCGATCAGCACGCCCCACACGTAAAGGCTCGTTCCGAAGTAAGGAGCGAGCAGCCTCGAGGCGCCGAACTCGACCCCCAGCGACGCCATGCCGGAGATGAAGACCAGCGGCAGGAGGAGCCGTCGCGACCGGGTCGCGGTCAGGATGGTTGGTCCGTCGCCCACTTGCGCGTCCGCTCGTCCATCGGGACGGGCAGCTGGACCCGGACCTCCGCATAGAGGTCGCCGGCCGCCCCACCCTTGGGGTCGGGCAGGCCGAGGCCCCGCAGCCGGACCTTGGTCCCGTTCTGCGTCTCGGCCGCCACCTTGAACTGGACCTGGCCGCCCTTGAGCGTTGGCGCCGCCACCTCGCCGCCCTGGAGGGCGATGCGAAGCGGCACCGGCACCACGACTCGCACGTCCTTGCCCTCGCGAGCGAAGATCGGGTCCGGCGCGATCTGGACGCGCGCCCGAAGGCCCGGCACACGCAGCAGGGTCCCCTCCTTGACCCCCGCGGGGATCTTGACCTCGACGCGCCTGCCGCCCGGGAGCTCGACCGTGCGGCTCGCTCCGCGGTAGACCTCGGCCAGGCTGACCGTCACCGGCGCCTCGACCTCGGGCGGCTGCTGTCGCGCGCGGCCGCGAGCGCCTCCGAAGATCGAGCCGAAGATGTCGCCGATGCCCTGGGCGTCGCCGAACATCTCGTCCATCTCCTCCGGCGTGACCGTGCGGTACTGGACGCCAGGGCCACCGCCGGGCGGATATGCGCCACCCGCGCCGGCGCCACGCGGGGAACCGCCGGCAGAGGCCGATGACCAGTCGGGGCCGAGCTGGTCGTACAGGCGACGCTTCTTGGCGTCCGACAACACGTCGTGCGCCTCCGACAGCTCCTTGAAGCGCGCCTCCGCCTGCTTGTCCCCGGCGTTGAGGTCCGGGTGGTGTTTGCGGGCAAGCTTGCGAAAGGCGGACGAGATCTCCTTCTGGTTCGCCGTGCGCGGTACGCCGAGCACCTCGTAGTAGTCCCTGGTTTTTGGCATCCCTATCTAGTTACCCGCTTCAGGTGCTGGACCAATCCCGGGCGGAGCCGGTAGCCGAGCGTCTCGTTGATGTGGAGCATCGGCGTGTTCTCCGAGTCGTTGTCCGTGTAGACGACAGGGATGCCGAGCTCGACCGCCTGCGCGAGGGTCTGCAGCTTGACCGCCCTGGCGATCCCGCGGCCGCGGAAGGCGGGGTCGCTGCACGTGTACCCGGTGAAGACCGTGCCGCGCACCGGTGGGAACTTCAGGTACGACATCGCCACGGGCTGGCCGGCCACGAGTGCGACCCACAGTCGATCGGACCGCCGGTCGGGGGAGGAGACACGCGTTTCGAAATCCTCGAAGGGCTCATCGAGGATGGGCAGCGTGTGGGGCACGTCCTGCACGGTGCGCTGGTTGAGCGCGTGAAGCTTTCTCGTCGCAGCGGGGTCCTCCCACGTGGCGAGGGTGAGCAGCTCGACCGACTCCGCCCGCATCTTCTCCCGGGCTTGCCGGGCCTCGTCGACCAGGCGCTTCCCATGCACCGTCAGGTCCAGCTCCCAGACCCTGTCGACCCGGTCGCGCCCGAAGCCCAACGCGGCAAGGGCTTCGAGCATCTCGGGCTCGTCCTCGCCGGCATAGGCGATTAGGACGAGCGAGCCCTCGGCCACGGCTCTCGCTTCGATCCACGCCCACATCGGCTCCAGGAGGTGCAGTCCCAGCATCGATCGATCGAGCCAGACCTCGACTTCGCAGTGCCGATCCGGAAGCTCCGCCCAGGGCCCATGCATCCAGGCGAGGAACGCGATCGGGCGGTCATCACGCTCGGCGATGAAGCGCTCGCTCTCATGACCGTGTCGCGGCCGCTCCCACCGATACCGCGTGATCACCGGATCCTGGGCGAGCGTCGGGTAGGAGGCGGTCATGATGTCAGCCGCCAGCTCCGCATCGTCCAGGGTCGCTTCCCGGTAGGTGATCGCCGCCATGCCACCAGACTCTAACGATCAGAGTGGGACGACTTTGGAAGCCACGCCTTCATCCCCGATCTCGAGGATGCCCACCGATGGTCCGGGAAAGCTCCGGAGGTGCCGGGCCACCTGCAGCCAGCACCACTCGAACCAGCCGGGACGCTGCACGAGGCGACGCGCGGCCGTGGCCGGGTTCCACTGGTGGACCCCACCCGGATTGAAGAGCAGCGTGCCGTCGATCACCTCCGCGTGGGCGCGGTGGGTGTGACCGAAGATGATCACGTCGGCGCTCGGAAAGCGGCGGCGGAGCGAGCGGGCCAACCCCGCGTGGGGATGAAAATAGCCCAGGCTGAATGTCCAGAGCAGCGTCTGCGGCTCTTCGACCCACCGGCTGCGGTCACCGTGGACCACGACTATCTTCTTGCCCCCCACCGTGACCTCGCGGCTGCGCGGCAGCGATGCGAGCGAGGAGTCGTGGTCTCCGCGTACCGCCGCCACAGGGGCGATGAGCTCGAGCTCGGTCAGGGTCGAGGCCTGGTTGATGTCGCCCGCGTGAAGGATGAGGTCGACCCCTCCGAGCACCTCGCCCAGCCGTGATGGGAGCCGGTCGGCGAACTCTGGGCAGTGAGTGTCGGCCACGACGCCGATGCGGGTCGTCACTCTTGCGACGTCCGCGTGGCATCGGGTCGCAAGGTCAGCAGCACGACCAGCGGCGCCAGGCTGAGGACGGCCGCGATGCCGTACACGTAGGGCTGGCCCGCGGCGAAGGCAAAGCCTCCCGCGAGGGGGCCGACCACTCCGCCGACATAGAACGGAAACAGGATCTGCCCCAGGACCGCGCCTCGCCTTTCGGGGCTCACGGTCGCCGCCATGACCGCCATGCTTGCCGTCAGGATCGCTGCAGCGCAAACCCCGTTGGCGAACAGCGCGACCGCAAAAACGGGCAGCGTGTGGCTGAAACCGGCGACCGTGAGCGCCGCCGCCGCGCCGACCGACGTGAAGTTGAGGATCGCCACGTGGCCGAACTTCTGCATGGCGATACCCCACAGGGGAGAGGCCACCGCCTGGCCGAGGCCCACCGTC
Source organism: Candidatus Dormiibacterota bacterium (assembly GCA_035468355.1). Taxonomy (GTDB): domain Bacteria; phylum Chloroflexota; class Dormibacteria; order Dormibacterales; family Dormibacteraceae; genus DATKSS01. Next base: position 12,306 of record DATITA010000096.1, on the reverse strand, counting down.
GAAAGGACGATGCCGACGGCCGTGACGGTGTCGCCTGGAGCGAGCCTCGCGATGTAGATCGGCGCGTAAGGCAGCATCGTCCACAAGCCGATTTGCGTGACGGCGGTGGCCACGAAGAGTCGCCACACCAGCGGGTGGCGGCGGATCTCGTCGAACGCCCCGCGCAACAAGCTCAGGACGCGGAGGTCGTCGGGCCTGGTGTGCTCGCCCTCCTTCATCACCAACACCAGGAGAACCGCCATCACGATGGAGAGCCCCGCGTCGAAGAGCAGCATGCCGCGGACGTCCACGAGGTGCACCAGCAGCGCTCCCAGGATCGGGCCTACCGCCCGCCCCGCCGGCGACCCGGCGGCGACGATCCCGACCGCCAGCCCGAGCCGCTGCCTGGGCGTGGTCGACGCCTGCACCGCGAGCATGACGCCCGTGTTGCCGAGCACGAAGCCGTTCAACGACCTGAAGACGAGCGCAGTGAACGGGTCCTTCGACAGCGCCCAGCCCGCGAAGATCACGGCCTCGAGGACCGCGCTGCGGACGATGACGGCCTTGCGGCTGTAGCGGTCGGCCAGCACCCCCCAGAAGGGGGCGAGCGGCAGGGCGATGATCCAGCCGAGGCTCGAGATGGCGGCAATCCAGCCGGGGATCTGCGAGGCCGGCACGTGGAGCTCGCGGAGGTACAGGGGCGTGTAAGCGGTCAGCTGCGTCCAGGACATGCTCTCGACGCAGGTCGTGGCGGCAAACAGTACCGCGACGACCGCCCAAGCCGAGTTTGCCGACGTCCTGGCCGAGGTCTGCACGCTCGATAAAGCTTATCTGAGCTCAGAACTTACGTTTTTACTGTCAGACTTGACAAATTAGTAGGGTCAGGCGTCTAATTTGCGCCATGAAAGACCTGCAACGTCAAATCGTTAGCCAGGTGGCCTCAGGCGCGATCTCGGCCGAGGAGGGCGCCGCCCGCCTTGAAGCCCTGCAGTCGAGCCCCGCCGCCGCCATCGCCCCGCCGGCAGCCCCCAGGCCGGCGGACCCGGCGACGCGACTCGTGAAGGTGATCTCTCAGTTCGGAAACGCGGAGATCGTCGGGGACCCCAGTGTGGCATTCGCCGTGGCCGAGGGGCCGCACCGCGCCCGCCAGGATGGGGACACGATGGTCATCGAGCACATACCGTTCGACGAGGACGACAATTTCTCCTTCGGCCGCGGTGACCGCCGCTTCTCAGTCGTCGGCTGGCAGCAGCGCAAGCTCCGGGTCCGCATGAATCCAAGCCTCGCTCTTTTGACCGAAATTCAGGCCGGCAACGTGCGGGTCGAGGGAGTGCACGGGCCGATCACCGGCGAGGTGCAAGCGGGCAACTTCAGGGTCGCCGACTTTCGCGACGTGATCAACCTCATCGTGCAGGCTGGAAACGTGTCCGCCACAGGCCGGCTCGTGAGCGGCGCCAGCAAGGTGCGCTGCGAGATGGGGGCGGTGAAGGTCAACCTGGAGAGAGGCTCCAGCGTTCGCATCACGACCCGCACGACCATGGGCAAGGTCGCCATCGACAGCCCTCACGCAGATCGCATCTCGACCGGGCCGTCCGGCAAGGAAGTGGTGGTCGGGTCCGGGGATGCGACGCTCGACATCGAGTGCACGATGGGCAACGTCAAGGTTTCGGTGGACTGATGGCCAAGATCACCGGGCGTCGACCGCCGCTCAACTGCCCCGTCTGCAGCAGCAAGCTTGCCCTCACGCGGCTGAGCTGCCCTTCCTGCGACACCGAGCTTTCGGGCGGTTTCACGACATGCGAGTTCTGCGTGCTGACGGACGAGGACCGCGACGTTCTCCGGGTCTTCCTCGCCTCTCGAGGAAACATGAAGGACCTCGAGCGTCATCTCGGCGTCAGCTATCCGACCGCACGCGCTCGGTTCGACGCGCTTCTGGCCAAGATCGGGATCGACCGCGCCCCTGCCGCTCCGTCGCCGACCAGGGTCGAGCTGATGGAGCAGGTGGCCCGCGGGGAGATAGACATCGACGAGGCGCTCCAGCGCCTCGAATCCAACCAGGAGGCGTGACCGTGAGTCCCATGGAACGAGCCGACCACGCCCCGGAAGAGTTTGCCCGCTACCTGGCCGAGCAGCAATGGCGCATGGTCGAAGCTCGGTCGCTCCTCGCCTACGCGCACTCGCGCACGGGGCTCCTGGCTCGGTTCCTGCAGGCGATGGCCGATCGCATCGACCCGACGGGCGAGGCCCGACGGAGCGTGCGCTGATGCAGTCGCCGGTGCCGGTCGAAGAGCCCGTCGAGCCCCTGGCGAGCGTCACGAGGCGGGCCAATCCATGGAAGATCCTCGCGGCGCCGTCGTTTCGCAAGCTCTGGCTCGCGACGACGCTCTCGCTGTTCGGCGACTTCTTCAGCTACATCGCCATGGCCTGGTTGGTCCTGCAGCTGACCGGTTCGAGCCTCGCCCTCGGGACCGTGTTGGTCGTGCAGGCCCTGCCACGGGCCGTGCTCATGGTGGTCGGAGGCGCGCTTGCCGACCGGCTCTCGCCGCGGCTCACAATGCTGGGCTCGATGAGCCTCCGCGCCCTCTTCGTCGCGCCGCTCGCCGTGCTCGTGCTCACGGGCCGGGTGCAGATGTGGGAGGTCTATGCGATCGCCGTCGTGTTCGGAATCGTCGACGCCTTCTTCATGCCGGCTCGCACGTCGATCCTCCCCAGGGTCGTCGCCGACCACGAGCTCGAATCAGGAAACGCGGCCCTCAACGTGATCTCTCAAGCCTCGGTCATCCTGGGCCCGGTCCTCGGCGGTCTCATCGTGGCCGCCCTCGGCACAGGCTGGGCGTTCGCCGGTGACGCCCTATGCTTCGCCGCCGGCTTCGTGCTGATCCTGTGGCTGCCCGCCGCTCCACGCGCACGGGCCGGCGGAGTGCCTCACCCCGACGGCGGGCTGGGCGGCCAGATCGCTGCCGGGTTCCGTTACGCGTGGGCCGACTCCGGCATCCGCGTCACCTTGATCGCCATCGCGGTCATCGACTTCGCGGCCAGTGGAGCGCTGGGCGTGGGCCTCCCCACCCTGGCGCACGGACGATTCGCCGGGGGCGCCGGCGGCCTCGGGATCCTGCTGGGTGCCTGGGGAGTCGGCGCCACGGCCGGGGCGCTGGGCGCGGGCTTCTTCCCGCCGCCCAAGCGATTCGGATGGATGATCGTGACCCTGAGCGCGTGGCTCGGCCTCGGGATGTGCGCGGTGGGCGTGCTCCCCTCGCTCCTGCCCGCCGCCGTCGTAATGGGGCTTACCGGCGTCGCGACCGGCGTCGTCAACACCTACGGAGTGAGCTGGCTGCAGCGCAGGACCAACCCCGCCATGCAGGGGCGGGTCATGTCCCTGGTGATGCTGGCGTCGATGGGCTTGACCCCGCTGGCTTACGCCGCGGCAGGGGCGATCGCCAACGTGAATCCCACGCTCCTGTTCCTGCTCGCCGGCGGTTTGATGATCGCGTACGGGGTCGGCGCGGCGGCCAGCCGGCAGGTTCGCGCGCTGCGGTAGCCGGCGCCGCGTGCGCCCTAGCGGACGCCTGCCGCGGCCAGCCCGGCGGCGTGAGCCGTGGCGGCATCCGCGCCGTCGTCGAGAGCCTGGACGGCGGCAGCCGCAAAGGCATGAGCACGGTGCTGGTCGAAGTTGAGGTCGATGTTGGCAAGCGAGAACCACGCGCAGTAGGTCTGGCGCGAAGCCGCGACGGCGGCCGGCGGCCGGCTCATCGCTGCGGTGGCCCATTGGACGGCGGTCGCCACGTCCTTGCCTCCGGCCAGCGCCTGGAACGCTCCCTGGGCGGCCGCGTGACATGCGCTCGCAGGCGCGCCGCCGCGCTTGGCCCACGCGAACCACTCGGCGTATGAGCGGTCCTCAGGGGTGGGCATCTCTTTGGCAGGCTCGGCCTTCCCCTGCTGCTGGACGACCTCCCAGGTCGACTTCGGCGACCCGGTCGCTGCCCGAACCTGCGCCGGCCGTTGAGGGGCGGGGGGGGCCGGGGCGACCGGCAGCTGCCCTCCGGCGGCAGGGGCGGCCCCCGGCTGTCGAGGCTGGGCCGGAGTCGCCGGAGCCGCAGGAGGTGCGGCGACCGGTTGCGCCGAGGCGGGCTGCACCGCGGGGGTCGGCGGCGCGGGCGACCTCGGGGGAGGCGCGCTGGGTTCCGTTTCGATATGAACATGAGGCGCCCAGGAGGGGATTTGCACCGGTGCCGGCCAATCCACGTTGCCGGGCTGACCGCTCGCCGCCGGCTCCACGGGGGCGGGCGCCCAAGCGGGGCCGGCAGACAGGGGTTGCGCCGGGGCCACCGGCTCGGAAGGCGCCGCGGTGGACAGCGGGGCCGTGATCGGCTGGGAAGATGGAGCGGCGGGCGGGTTCGAGTCGGCGACTGGCGCAGCCGCAGGCGGGTTCGAGGCGGCGACCGGCGGAGCAGGCGGCGCCGGAGGCACGCGGGGCGGTTTCGACGCTGCGCCTGCGGGCGGCGCGGAGGCGGCGGGCGGTTTCGTTGCTGCGCCTGCGGGCGGCGCGGAGGCGGCGGGCGGTGGGCTGCTCGCAGGTTGAGGTGGTGCCACCTCAGCTTGGGGCGGGGCCATGGGCGGCGCTGCATCGAACGAATCGGGCCAGCTCGGGATCACGGTCTCCGGGATGTCCGACGGGATCCCGGGGTCGGAGATGCTGGACGATGGCGGCCACGCGGGCATCGCCTTTTCGGTCGGAGGCTCCGGCGGCCAGATGTCCGTCTCGGCGGGCGGCGCGGTCGCGTTCTCCTCCGCTGGGGGCCACGTCTTGCCGGCCGCATCGCTCGCGACCGCCTTCGGAGTCCCGGTGATCGCTGCGGTGGTGGAGGCCGCCTCGGGCGCCGGCTCGACCTGGCGCGGCACTGTCTGAGCCCAGACCGGCGCCTCCTTGGCCTGGGGTACGGCGGTGATCGGCTCGGCCGAGGACGCGGGCTCGCCGGGGTCGCTCTGGGTCCAGGCCGGGTCGCCTTTCTGCATCGGTTTGGCGGGCACAGGCTCGGCCTCGGATGCCGTGCTCAGGATGCCGGGTGGGTCGGGGGGAACGACCGGGACGGTCCGCGCCCAGACGGGCACGGTCTCTTTTGTGGTGACGGCGGGAACCGGTTCCTCGGAAGCGTCGTTGCCAGCCGGTGGCGTCGACTCATGCGGGGTTTCGGGCTGCGGTTCCAAAACGAGGTCAGTCTAGCTTTGCGATCCTGCCCTTGTATCCGGGTTCAGGCGAATACGTGCTTCAGGGCATCCTCGGCGAGGGGGTCGGGCTGCGTCTCGGCCCAGTCGGCAGCGTCAGAGGCCTCGCTGTCGCAATCAGCCTGCACGCGAGACGCCTCGCCGGCTGAGATCCAGCCCTTCTCGACCAGCCATGTCTGGAATCGCGCGATCGGGTCGTGGGTAACCGCCTCTTCGATCTCGTCCTTGGTGCGGTATTTCAGGTGGTTGTCCTCGGATGTGTGCGAGTTCATGCGCCAGACCTTGGCGTCGATCAGCGTCGGGCCCTCACCCCGCCTGGCTCGCTCCACGGCCTCCTGGCAGGCGGCGTAGCAGGCCGGCACATCTCCGCCGTCCACGGTCACGCCCGCGATGCCGTAGCCGGCAGCCCTGTCCGCCACGTTCGGGTTGGCCATCTGGAGCCGGATGGGCACGGAGATCGCGTAGCTGTTGTTCTCGCACACGAAGACCACTGGCAGCCCATGCACGGCCGCGAAGTTGACGCCCTCGTGAAAATCGCCCTGGCTGGTCGCTCCGTCGCCAAACGTGCACAGCGTCACCGAAGGCTCACCTCGCAGCTTGGCCGCGTAGGCGACGCCCGAAGCCTTCGGGATCCAGCTCGCCACCACCTGCGAGACCGACACGATCTTCAAGGCTCGGTAGCTGTAGCAGCCGCCGGGGATGTTGCGGCCAGCCGACAGCGGGTCGGCCGCCTTCGCGAAGACGGCCAGCATCCACTCCTTCATGGTCAGCCCGCGGACGATCGAGTTGGCAAGACCACGGTAATGCGGCACCAGCCAGTCGTCGGGTCCGAGGGCGGCAGTGGAGGCGACCTGGATACCTTCGTGGCCGCGGCTCGAGCCGACGAAGGGCGCTCTTCCCTGCTTGACCAGGATGTGCATTCGGTCGTCGAGCGCTTTCGCCATGCACATCCACCGGTGAAGCTGAAGGTACTTCTCCTTCGTGACGGTGTCAGCGCGGGTCCTGGTCGCCATCAGGTCGACCCCTTAGGCGCCAGCGCACGCGCGATGTCGACCACCTCTTCCGCGGTCAGTCCCATTCGGTTCAGGTGATCGTAATACCGGCGGTGGAAATCCGAGAAGTCACTGCGCTCGGCGCGCTCCTCCCGGATCCGCTTCACCTCGGTCAGCACCCTCGCCACGAGCTCGTGCTCGGGAGCGATGCCCGCATGCCGCAGCGCGTGCTCGATCACCAGCGCGCCGGAGTGCTTGCCGTAGACGTAGGTGATCTCGGCGCCCAGGTCCGCCGGCGGCAGGAACTGGTAGATGGCCGGGTGGATGAGCATGCCCGCCGTATGGATCCCCGACTCGTGGCTGAAGACGTCCAGGCCGATGCCCGGCTCGGTAGGCTGCACCGGGATCCCGCTCACCCGCTCGAGGTGGCGCGCCAGCGCGCGCAGCTTTTCGTATTTGAAACCCGGGATCTCGATTCCGAAGAGGTATCGAAGTTGCATCAGCACCTGGTGCATGGGAGCATTGCCCGTCCGCTCGCCGATGCCGTTGACACTGGTGGTGAAGATCTCCGCGCCCGAGCCGAGAGCCATCACGGTGTTCCACGCTCCCAGCCCCAGGTCGTTGTGGAAGTGCACCACCAGCGGCGCATCCGGGGCGGCGGCCTTGATCGCGGGTATGTACTCGCGGACTGCGAAGGGCGAATAGCACCCGACGGTGTCGGGCGTCGAAGGTCGAGTTCCCCCTGCCTTCAGCCCCTCGCGGTGGATCTCGCCGATGTAGTCGACGTCGGCGCGGCTACCATCCTCGCCTCCGAACTCGATCGAGGTCGCCCCCTGCTCGCGCGCATAGCGGATCGCCTCGCACATCATGCGAAGGTTCGCCTCGCGGTAATACGAAACGGGGAGCTCGAGCCATTCCGACTCGGGGATCCCATCTCGGCGAAGCAGGGTTTTGCCCAGCTTGTACTTCACGTGCAGGTCCGACGCCGAGGTGAAGATGAAGTACGTGACCTCGTCCCTGCGATAACCCAGGTCGTCGATCACGCGCATGGTCGCGTCGATGTCCGGCCTGGTCGATCGCATCATGCACACGATCTCGAGGTCGTGCCGCAGCTCGCCGCGTCTTTTCCCCTCAAGGATGAGTCGCAGCGTCTCCCTCTCCCCTTCCGACACCAATGGGAAACCCACGTCCATGATGTGGACGCCGATGTCGGAGAGCATGCGGGCCAGCTCGTACTTGTCTTTCGGGGTGATGGCCACGCCCGGCATCTGCTCCCCGTCGCGCAGCGTGTCGTCGTAGACGCGGATCTTATCCGCGGGCGGGAACTTCAGGTCGTGCGAGAAAGCGGTCGGGTCGCGGGCCAACTCATGGAGCGGTTCCTGGAGCTCGACGGGCTCTATCTCATCCACGCGCAGGTGCTACGCGCCGCCGCTCCTCGAGGCGCTTGCGGACCCACGGCACCAGGCCACCCATTGCCAGGAGCTCGTTCATGAACTTCGGAAAAGCCTCGGTCGGGTACTGGTCGCCCTTGCTGAAGTTGCGGATGACGCCCTGTTCGAGGTCGACCTCCAGCTCATCGCCGTCCTCGACCGCCTCCGCGGCCTGTGGGGACTGGAGGATGGGATAGCCCATGTTGATCGCGTTGCGGAAGAAGATGCGCGCGTAGGAGTCGGCGATCACCAGGGAGATGCCGGCTCCGCGGATCGCTATTGGCGCAATCTCGCGCGACGAGCCGCATCCGAAGTTGGACCCTCCGACAAGGATGTCGCCCTCCGTAACTCCCGCCGCCCACGTCTCGCGCCCAGGTACGCCCTCCATGGCGTGCTTGCCCAGCTCTTTCTCGTCGAGCGAGTAAATGGCGTACTTGGCCGGGATGATCTGGTCAGTGTCGATGTTGGCGCCAAATTTCCATGCTCTACCGCGGATGACCTTGGGCAGTGTCATGCGATGCCCGCCGGCATGTGCTTGAGGACCTCATTGGGGTGGGTGATCACGCCGGTCACCGCGCTCGCCGCGGCCACGGCGGGGTTCGACAGGTAGACCTGGGCCTTCGGGTGGCCCATGCGACCGGGGAAGTTGCGGTTGGTAGTGCTGAGGCACACCTCGCCGTCGCCCAGCACGCCCATGTGGCCGCCCAGGCATGCACCACAGGTGGCCGTCGTCCACGCCGCGCCCGCAGCGAGAAACGTTCCGATCAAGCCTTCCTTCTCCGCCTGGATCGCCACCTGGTGCGATGAGGGGGTGATGATCAGCCGCACCCCCGGCGCGACCTTGCGGCCTTCGAGCACGGCCGCCGCGCGACGGAGGTCGGTGATTCGAGAGTTCGTGCAGGAGCCGATGAACACCTGGTCGAGCCGGGTCCCGGCCACCTCGGACAGAGGCGCGTAATTGTCCGGCGACATGGGCTTGGCGACTCCGAGCTCGACCTTCTCCGCGTCGAACTCGAACACCCTCTCGTACTCCGCGTCGGGGTCGGAGGAAACCGGCGTATAAGCACGTTTCGCCCGCCCGTCGAGGTACTCCCTGGTGACCTCGTCGAACTCCATGATCCCGTTCTTGGCGCCGGCCTCGATCGCCATGTTGGTCATCGTCAACCGCGCTTCCATGTCTATGTGGCGCAGCGCCTCGCCGGTGTGCTCCATCGCCTTGGAGCGGGCCCCGTCGACTCCGATCTGGCCGATCACGTAGAGGATCAGGTCCTTCGCCTCGACCCATTCCTTGAGCCGGTTGCGGTAGACGAACTTCAAGGTCTCGGGGACGCGGAACCACAGCTCGCCGAGCGCTAGCACGCAGGCCAGGTCGGTCGAGCCGACGCCGGTCGCGAAATTGTTCAGGGCGCCGTAGGTGCAACTGTGCGAGTCCGCGCCGATTACGAGCTCACCCGGCAGCACGAGGCCGTTCTCAGGCAGCACGGTGTGGCAGATGCCACCCTGCCCCACCTCGAAGTACCACTTGATCCCCATGTCCCGCGAAAACTCGCGGGTCAAGCGGCCCAGGGTCGCGCTGGCGGCGTCCTTGGCGGGCTGAAAGTGGTCCTGCGTCACGGCAACGCGCTCCGGGTCCCAGATCTTCTCGGCGCCCATCTGCTCGCGCATGATCCGGCCGGCCGGCGGGATAGTCAGGTCGTGGCCCATCGCGAAGTCGACCTTGGCCAGGACCAGGTCGCCCGGCCGCACGCTCTCCCGCCCCGCTCCGCGGGCCAGGATCTTCTCGGTCATCGTCATGCCCATCGAGCTTTCCTAATCCCTCAGCCTTTTCGCGATTGCGTCGCCGACCTGGCCGGTCGACAGGTTGCCGCCTACGTCGCGCGTGCATTCCCCCGCCTGGATCGCCGATTCGACCGCACCCTCGATCGCCTTCGCCATCTCCGCATGACCCAGGTGTCTAACCATCATAGATGCGCTCAAGATCGCCCCGATCGGGTTGACGAGGCCCTTGCCGGCGATGTCCGGCGCGGTTCCGTGCACCGGCTCGAAAAGGCCGCGCCCCGTCTGCGGGTTGACGTTGCCCGACGGCGCGATGCCCATTCCGCCTACGAGCTCGGCCGTGAGGTCCGACAGGATGTCTCCGAACAAGTTGCCGGTGACGATGACGTCGAACTGGCTCGGATTGCGCACGAGCTGCATGGCCGCGGCGTCCACGTATAGATGTCGCGTCTTGACGTGCGGGTGGTTGGCGGCCACCGCCTTCCAGCGCTCCTGCCAGAGCGCGCCCGCGAAGGCCATCGCGTTCGATTTGTCCACCATCACGACCTCGCGCTTTGCCACCTGGAAGGCGTACTCGATGATTCTCGTCACGCCCAGGTAGGTGTTGAGGTCCTCCTGGATCGCGACCTCCTGCTCGGTGCCCTTCTTGAAGCGGCCGCCCATGCCTACGTACAGCCCCTCGGTGTTCTCCCGCACGACGAGGAGATCGACCGGACGGCGGTCCTCGCGGCGCAGCGGCGAAAGGCGGTCGTCGTACAGGCGGGCGGGGCGAAGGTTGACGTAAAGGTCGAGCTCGAAGCGAAGACGGAGCAGAACCCCTGCGAGGTAGCTCGCGTCGTTGACGCGCGGGTCGCCGACGGCCCCGAACAGGATCGAGTCGGCCTGCTCGAGCTTCGTCCAGACGCGGGCGGGAATCGGCTCGCCGGTGCGCATGAACTGGTCCGCGTTGACGTCGAACTCTTCGAACTCGAAATCTGCGCCGGCCGCCCGGAGCACCTTGATCGCCTCGGGGACGACCTCCTTCCCCGCGCCATCGCAGGGGAGGACTGCTATGTACGTCACGCTGGCGCCGTATCGCGAGCGAGCTCGCGCAGCTTGTAGCGCTGGATCTTCCCCGTCACGGTCTTGGGGAGCTCATCCACGAACTCGACCATGTGCGGGTACTGAAAACGCTGCAGCCGAGACTTGCAGTGCTCCTGCAGCTCGACCACTAGCGCTCCATCTTTCGACGCATCGCCCTTGGTGATCACGAACGCCTTGATTCTCGTGAATCCGTCGACCGCGATGCCGACGACCGCGCTCTCGGCCACGGCGGCGTGCTCGAGCAGGACCGACTCGATCTCAATCGGCGACACCCACAGCCCGCCCACCTTCATCATGTCGTCGGAGCGGCCTTCGTACCAGTAGAAGCCGTCCTCGTCGACCCGATACCTGTCACCGGTGAAAAACCACTCGCCCAGGATCGAGCGCTTCGACTTCTCGTGCTGTGCCCAGTAGAGCGCCAGCGCGCTGTCCCCCCTGACGTACAGGTCGCCCGCCTCGCCGACCGGCACGGGGTGGCCGTCGGGGTCGAGGATTTTCAGCTCATAGCCGGGAACCGGCTTGCCGCTCGACCCGGGCCGCAGGTCGTCCAGGCGGTTCGAGCAGTAGATGTGCAACATCTCGGTCGAGCCGACGCCATCGAGAATGGTGAGGTCAAAGGCGTCCTTCCAGCGCCGCCAGACCTCGGCCGGGAGGGCTTCGGCCGCCGCCACGCAATGTCGGATGGACGAAAGGTCGCGCTGCCGGGAACCTTCGAAGTTGAGGATGGCGTTGTACAGCGTGGGCGCGGAAAAGAACAGCGTCGGGCGGCTGTTCTCGATCGTCTCCAGAACGGTCGCGGGCGTATGGCGTCCGGCGTGCAAAACCGTCGAGGCGCCCACCCAGTAAGGGAAGGTCAGGTTGTTGCCGAAGCCGTACGCGTGGAAAAGGCCAGTGGTCGAGAACGTGACGTCGCGCTCGGTGATGCCCAGGACCTGCTCGGCGTAGGTCAAGCACGTGTAGGGGATGTCGTGCTGGAGGTGCACGACCGCCTTCGGTTTGCCAGTCGATCCCGAGCTGTACAGCCAGAACGCCATGTCGTCTTTGCGCGTGGGGGCCGCCGCCATCTCGGAACCAGGGGCGATTTGGTCGCAGCGCAGTACTTGGGGTCGGTGGGCGGCACGGTCGGCGGCGGGGCCGAGGCGCTCCTCGGTGCTCGCGTCCACGACTACGACCCGCGCCTGCGAATCGTCGATGTAGTGGTCGTAGTCTTCGCTGCGCTGAAGGACGGGGATCACGGGGACGGGCACGGCGCCGATGCGGATCGCGCCGAGGAATGAGGCCACCCAGCCAGGGCTGTCGAAGCCTGCGATGATGACCCGCTCCTCGCGCCGCACGCCGAGGTCGAGCAGGGCCTGGGCGGCGCCGCAGCAGAGCTTGAACAGGTCCCCGTAAGTAACGTCTTTGGCGGCGGAGTGGATCGCGATCTTGCCGGCCCGCCCCGCCACGAGGTTGCGTTCGAGGAGGTCGGCGGCGACGTTGTACCGCTCTGGCAGATCCACCCTCGTCATATAAGCATGGACACGCGTGGTGGCGATATGGAAGGCGGGATCAAGGTCTGGGAAGGACGTGTGATTGGCGAGCACGGGTGCCCTGGAAGGGGGCGCTGCGTAATTGAGTTGCTGTAAATTCGGTGTTGACTAAGCGAACGCTTGTTCGTATCATTTGAGCATGGGGTTTGGGGTCGGCATGGTCAGCCCAAGGATGGTCTCCGACGCCCAGCTCGGCGAGGAGCTGATCCAGCTCCGCCACCAGATCGACATGATGGAGCTCGCCTTCTCTTTGCGCGCGGCCGAGTTCGCCGCCACCGAGGAATGGGATGTCCA
>DATITA010000095.1:0-16431 GCA_035468355.1 Candidatus Dormiibacterota bacterium | reverse complement strand
GACGCTGTTCAACCGCATCCTGGGCTGGCGCAAGGCGATCGTCGACCCTGAGTCGGGGCTGACCCGGGACCGCCTGTACGGCGTCGGGGATTGGCGCGGCCGCGAGTTCAGCGTGGTCGACACGGCCGGGCTGGACATGGATTCCGCGCAGGACGAGTCGCGCGCAGCCATCGAGGCACAGACCAAGATCGCCATCGACCAGGCCAACGTCATCCTTCTGCTGCTCGACGTCAGGCAGGGACTGTCACCGATCGATCGCGACATCGCCCAGATGCTGCGGCGCTCCAACCGCGTGGTGATCGTCGCCGCCAACAAGGCCGATTCGCCGAGCGAGCGCCATTTCGCGCACGAGATCCTGGAGCTCGGCTTCGACGAGCCCTCGCTCATCTCCGCGCAGCACGGCCTGGGGGTGGGCGACCTGCTGGACAGGATTGTCGAGGCCCTGCCGCCCCTGCAGGCCGCCCCCGTCGCGGAGGAGAAGGCGGACCGGCTCGCGATCATGGGCCGGCCGAATGTCGGGAAGTCGTCCCTTCTGAACGCGCTGCTGGGCGATGAGCGCGCGCTCGTGAGCGACATCCCCGGCACCACGCGCGACCCGACCGACACCGAGCTCATGTACGACGGAGTCCCGGTCGTGCTCATCGACACGGCCGGCATCCGCCGCAAGTCGTCGAGCCGCGACAGGCTCGAGCGCTACAGCCTGCTGCGAGGCATCAACGCCATGGAGCGGGCCGACGCCGTGCTCCTGGTCCTCGACGCGTCGGCCGGCGTGCTCGCCCAGGACCAGCACGTGGCCGGGTATGCGCTCGAGGCGGGGAAGGGGCTGATCATCGTGGTCAACAAGATCGACCTGGTCGAGCCGGCGGAGCGCAAGCCCGCCCACTGGCGGCTGGTGCTCCGCAGCGCCTTCAAGTTCGCCCCGTACGCGCCGCTCGTCACCGTGTCCGCCCGCACCAAGGAGGGGATCGGCGGCGTCATTCCGCAGGCGCTGGAGGTGGTCGGCCAGCGGCGGGTCAAGATGGCGCCCAATGAGCTCAACCGATTGCTGCGCGAGGCTTTCCTCGAGCATCCGCCACCGAGCTACAAGGGCCGCCGGCTGAAGCTCGGCTACGCGACCCAAGCCGGGACCGAGGCCCCCACGGTCGTGCTCTTCGTGAACGACACGGGCCTGCTCCACTTCTCCTACCGCCGCTACCTGGAGAACAGGATCCGGGAACGGTTCGGGCTGGCCGGCAACCCGATCAAGCTCGTCCTGCGCTCGGACGACGGCAAACGTTCCGGAGCCAAGCCGGCCAAAGCCAAGAAGTGACGTTTACATTTCGCTGATGTCCCGGCGACATCGGCCTGACCGGCCAGTGATCTATTGATGCGGTGGGCGCCTCGATGAGCTCCAAGATCCTGGTGGTCGATGACGAAAGCCACATCGTCGAGCTGGCGCGCCTCTACCTGACCCGCGAGGGCTACGAAGTCGAAGGAGTGGGGGATGGCGCGCTGGCGGTCACGCGTTTCGCCCAGCTCAAGCCCGACCTCGTGATCCTCGACATCATGTTGCCCGGCACCGACGGTCTGACCATCTGCAAAGAGATTCGCAAGCAGAGCCAGGTGCCAATCATCATGCTCACCGCCCGCGACGACGTCACCGATAAGGTGGTCGGCCTCGAGGTGGGGGCTGACGATTACCTGACCAAGCCTTTTCACCCGCAGGAGCTGGTCGCGCGGGCCAAGGCGCTGCTGCGCCGGGCCAAGATCGAGCCGGACCAGCCGAAAGTGATCCGTGCGGGCAAGCTGGAGGTCGACCTCGAGCGCCACGAGGTGCGGCACGGCCAGGCCAGGGCGCAGCTGCGGCCCAAAGAGTTCGATCTCCTCGCCCTGCTGGCGCGACATCCCGGCCGCGTGTTCCAGCGCAGCGAGCTGCTCGACCTGGTTTGGGGCTACGACTTTCCCGGCTACACCAGGACCGTCGACGTGCACGTGCAGCAGCTGCGCGAGAAGCTGGCGGCGGCGGGGATCACCGACCCGAGCATCCAGACGGTGTGGGGTGTCGGGTACCGGCTGGAGCTGGCCGCCACCTGAGCCTCCGACTCCGCCTTTTTGCGGCCGCCGCCGGCATCATCGCCGTGAGCCTGCTGCTCGCGGGCGGCCTGACCTGGGTGCTCGTGCGGGACCTCGAGTTCCAAAGCGTCCAGGACCAGCTGGACCGCAGTGTCGTGGCGACGACACTTTTCGTCAGGCACCAGGAATGCCTGGTCCGTCCCCTCACCGTCGCGCAGCCCGGCGCGGCCGGCTGCCGGCAGACGTTGGCGGCAGATTTCCAGGACAGGCTGAACTCCTTGGTGGTGCCCAGCCTCAATGGCAACCGGCTCATCCTGCTCGACGCGCAGCGCAGCATCGTCTACGACAGCGGCGCGTCGCAGACGATGGGACTCGTCATCCCAGTCACGGCATCGACCCGCGTAGCCAACGTAGCCGAGGCGCGCACGACGCTGGACGGGCAGAGCTACTTTGCGGCGGCGGTCAGGATCGCGGCGGCGCGGGACCCCCTGAACGCGTCTTTCGTGGTGCTTGCCCAACCGCAATCCCTGGTGGCGTCGACGGCCGCCGGTGACCTTGCTGGTCGCCTGCTGGAAGCCGGCGCAGTGGCGCTGGTGGTCGCGATGCTGCTGATCCTGCTCGTGAGCCGCTCACTCACCGATCCACTCACGCAATTGGCCGCTGCGGCCGAGGACATCGCGGCCGGCAACTACTCGCGGCGCGTGAGCATCAAGGGGCAAGACGAGATCGGAATGCTCGGCTCGGCGTTCAATCGCATGGCCGAGGCGGTCGAGCGGGCGCGCAAGGTGCAGCGCGACTTCCTGGCCAACGTATCCCATGAGCTGAAGACACCACTGACGAGCCTGATCGGGTTCAGCCAGGCGCTGGTCGACGGCAGCCTCATCAGCGAAGCCGAGCGGACTCGCGCCGCCACGATCGTCCATGAGGAATCTGAGCGCGTCCTGCGGATGGCGCAAGAGCTGCTCGACCTGGCGCGCGTCGAGGCGGGATCGATCTCCATTCACATCACCGCCGTGGACCTGGGCGGTCAGCTCCAGCAGGAGCTCGAGATGGTGAGACCCCGCGCGGACGCCCGCCGGCTGTCATTGAACCTGGCCGTGCCTCCGGACATCCCACCGGTGGCCGCCGATCCCGAAAGGCTGCACCAGGTGCTCGACAATCTGCTCGACAACGCGGTCAAGTACGCACCCGAGGGGTCCACGGTCCACGCGATCGCAAAGCTAAGCGGCGGAGCGGTCGAGACGGTGGTGTCGAACCCGGCGGGTGCGCACCGGCCCGACCCTGACCGGATGTTCGACCGCTTCTACCGGGCCGACCCGGCAAGGTCGGCGGCGGCGGGCGGCGTGGGATTGGGCCTTGCCATCTCGCGCGAGCTTGCGGCCGCGATGGGCGGCCGGCTGTGGGCCGACTTCGACGAGACCGGAAACCTCAGGGTCCACCTCGAGCTCCCGGCATCACGCATGGGTGGGGACGCTCGGGTCCGGCCGACCCCCGCTATCGAGGCTGTGCCAAAAGCAAGGTAGGTCGGCTAAGAGACGCGAATGAGGTAACCGGTCACCGGGTCAGACTTTCCTTTCAGCGAAAGCCGTTTGGGTTCGGCGCCGGAACAGGCGTCCACGGCCGCGTTGTAAGTCGAGGCACACATCATGACCTCGCCACCCTTTGTCTCAGCCTGAAGCCGCGCGGCTGTATTGGTCACGTCGCCGAGTGCGGTGAAGTCCTTGAACCCGCCACCACCCACATTGCCGACGTACTCCTCTCCGGAGCAGATGCCGACTCCCACATCGAGCCAGTTGCCCTCCGGCGTTCCGTAACCGAGTGCATGGAGAAGTGAACGCGCGCCGTCCACCGCCTTGCAGGGATAGGCGGGCCCTGCCAACCCTGGGACGAACAGCCCCATTACCTCGTCACCCGAAATCTGGCCGAGGACGGCCTCGTGCGCGAGCAAAGCGCGCGATGCGGCGGCATAGAAGCGGTTAAGCAGTACCGTCACCTCGACGCTCGACGTCCGCTCGGTCAAAGACGAGTACCCGCGGACATCAGCGAACAGCACACTGATCGGCACGACCGCGCCACCCTCTGGGGCATCCTCGATGCAGCGTGCGCAAATGTTCGGGTTCTTGCGCGATGGCGCCCAGCCCAGGGTGCGAAATGTGACGCCGGAAGCTCCGCGAAATGGCGCGTTGCAGAACTTGCAGCGCCGCGCGCTGGGAATCAGGGCGAACAGCCTTCGGCCAAGGCGCGGCATGACCGCCATTGGAGTCTCGCCTCGAAGGATGCCCCGCCAGCGCGGATCCATCGGCAGCACGGGCGGTCCCGGCTTGACAGGCTCCCCGGTGCTTCCCACAATCACACGATGGAGCGCGCGCTCGGCGCGGCTGCCGCGGTGCTCACCTGGCTGGGCTGGATGACGATCTGCCCGGCGCTCGGTTTCCCTGTTCTCGGAACGGCGGCCATGGTCAACCGGGTCCTGTTCGTGGAGATCCCAGAAGCGGGCCACCACCCCGATTTCTGGCTGGGCTGGACCATCTTGATCTCGGGCCTGGTCGGCGCAATCGGCCTGTTCATCATCCTGGACAGAATGCGCCTAGCACGGGCAAATATACGAACGGGCGTGATATACGGCGTCGCCCTTTGGCTGCTGTCCGGCCTTGTCATCATGCCCCTCATCGGTCTCACCCAGCCCTTGGGTCCCGAACAGACCGGTGCCGTGGCGGGATTTCAACCGCCGGATGTCATGCGGGCGACGGTGATGATGTACAGCCTCGGCCCGCTCGCGTCGGTGGCGGCGTTGATCGGCTGGGTTCTTTTCGGCGCGACTCTGGGCGCAACCTTCAGTGGACAGACGGGCCGTCGAACCGGCTCTACGAGCTCTCCGGCACGATGACGCCGCTGGGGCGGGTCACAGCCTCGCTGGGGGCCATCGCGCTAGCGGTGGTGTGCCTGACGATCGGGCAAGCGGGGGCGAAGACCGCTTCGGCCTCCAGCGTCACGGTGAAGACGCTGGCACGCGGTCCAGTGAAGAGCCTGCAGACCGGAAAGATCTATCTCAGCATCCTCGAGTTTCGCCAGCAACCCGGTGCTGATTTTGGACCGCATTCCCATCAGCCTTCCATCGTCTACACGCGGCAAGGCGTCGACACGATCTCGTTCACCTCTGCCGCGACGCAATCGATCGGTCCGGGGGAAGCTGCTTTCATCCCTGCGCAGGTCGTCCATACGCACCTGAACCTCAACGGCAGACTCGGGGCCGGCGCTATCGCAGTCGGCCTGATCTTACTGGTAGGCCTTCTCTGCGCTGCGACGTTGCTTCGCGGGCGTGTCCGGCCTGCCACCATCGCTGGGCTCTCCATCCTGCTAATCGCCAGCGGTGCGGTCCCGCTCCTCCGCGCGACGGCGAACGACTATTACCTGTTCGCCGTCCGTCCTGAGGTCCAGCGGACCGGGGCGATGCCACGTCCAGACGCCTGGATCTTCTATGCGGCACCCGACATGGATCCCGTGCCGCCCGGCCCCTATGTCGACACCTTGAACGCGATCACGGTGCCCGCAGGCGCCAGCTACGACGCGCCCAACGCGCAGGGGCCTCAGATGATCGTGGTTCTCGGCGGGACCGCCACCGTCCATGTGGGCGACCAGACGACGCAGCTCGCCGGTGCCGGCGCGGCTTCCGCTCAGGCGGGGGAGACGCTCTCGATTGTCAATTCGGGCAGCGGAACGCTCCAACTGCTCGACTTCGCGGTCACTCCGAATCCCGCGACCTAGAAACCAGGCGGTTCAAGGGCCAAATGAACTCGCGGCGACGATGATTGCCCGGTGACAGATCACCTGGAGCTGCTGGCCACGACCCAGCTTTTCGAGGGTCTGGCCGCTAAGGACCTCGAGTCCCTCCGACCTGCGATCCGTGCCCGCACATTCGAGCGTGGCGCCTACCTCTTCCGAGAAGGCGACCCAGGTTCGCACTTGCACATGGTCCTCCACGGCCAGGTGAAGATTGGACGCATCGGTCAAGGAGGCGGCGAGGTGGTCTTCGCCATTGCCGGCCCGGGTGTGGTGTTCGGCGAGCTGTCGCTCTTCGACGAAGACGGCGAGCGATCCGCGGATGCCCAGGCCCTGGAACCTACCGAGTGCCTTCTCATTGCCAAGGGTCCGCTGCTTCAATTTCTGAAGACGCGACCCGAGCTTCTGCTCCGGATCATCGCGGGCTTGACCGCCTACATCAAACGCAAGGACGCAACCATCGGCGATGTGACCTTCCTCGACATCCCGGGTCGGGTCGCAACCAAGCTGGTCGAGCTCGCCGACACGAAAGGCAGGCCGGCATCGGGGGGTATCAGCATCGATTTCACACTCAGCCAGCAGACGCTGGCAGCGATGGTGGGCGCCACGCGTGAGAGCGTGAACCGCGCGCTTCACCGGTTCTCAGAGCTCGGTTACATTCGGATTGAGCACGGAGCAATCACGTTGCTGGATCGTGAGCAGCTCGTACGCCGCGGATCCTAGACCTGTGACGAATCGCACAGCGAGGTTGTGCCGAAGGGCATAGGGCAACCCAAGCGCCGAGCCCAGGCTCCATGCAGGCCACGCCACGCCCGTGGCGAGCCGAGTTGATCCCCCAGGAGGTCGTCACCATGTCGATCCAGTCTGGTCTCGCACGTTTGTTACGACCGTTCGTCGCGATCGCATCCACGACGGCGTTGCTCGCCGTTCTCGCCGCCGCGCCGGCATCGGCTGACGAGACGAAGATGTTCGTCGGAGAGAAGATCTGCAGACTCCCATACGTGACGATTCCCGCCGGGCAGCCGGGCGGATACTGCCTCATCACGCAGGCGAACATCCATTTCCTGGTCGGCGCCAAGGCCTACTACACAGACCCCCATCTCGTCAATGGCGTCTCCACGAGCCCAGTCACGATCAGGGCCACGGATAAGAGAGGGAGCACCATCACAGGGAGCTGCACCTATTACTACCCTCCACAGGCGAACCCCTGGCACGGCCTGTGCGTGTACACGGGCGGGACCGGCAGGTTCGTAGGCTTCAACGCCCGGTGGGTGATCGGAAGCCCCACGAGCATCGGGGTCACGGTCAGGGGACCTTACTGGTTCGAGCGCGACGGCGATAACGCTGACGACTGATCCGGAACCCGTAGAGGTTCTTTTCTACCGGCAACGGGGACCCCATCCCCGGGTGCTCGTTGTCTTTTGGTGACTACTGGGAGGGCGCGATCACCAGCGTTACGGGGTTCTCGATCAGGCGCCTGACCTCCGCCATGAACTGCGCGGCGGTGGCCCCGTAGAACACGCGATGGTCGACGGACAGGGTCATGCGCATCACCTTGCCGGGGACGACCCTGCCGTCCTGGACGACGGGCACGTCCTTGATCGCGCCGACCGCCAGGATCGCCGACTCGGGCGGGTTGATGATCGCGACGAACTCATCCACCCCGTACATGCCGAGGTTGGAGATGGAGAACGTGGCGCCGCTCAGGTCTCCCTCGTTGGGGCGGCCGGAGCGAGCCCGCTCGATGACCTGGCGCGACTCGATCGAGATCTGCACGAGGTCTTTGAGGTCAGCATCATGCACCACCGGGACCAAGAGGCCCATGCCCTGGCTGGGCGCAACGGCCAGGCCGATGTTGATCGAGCGCTTGCGCTGGAACCGCCCGTCGGCCCACGAGCTGTTGACCTCCGGAAACTTGCGCAGCGCGAGTGCGCAGGCCCTGACGAGAAAGTCGGTGATGGTCACCTTGTCTGCGCCCGGCACCGAATCCTTCATCTGCTGCCTCATGCTCACCGCGAGGTCGACGCGCGCCTCGACCGTGACCTGAAACTCCGGCACCGTCGACTTGGCCTCGGTCATGCGGCGTGCGATGGTCGCCTGCATGCGGTTCGGTTCGACAGTCTCGACTTCCGGACCGGCGGGCTTGCCGCCGAGCGCCGGCGGCCGGCGCCGCTCGGTCTTGGGTTGGGCGTTCGAGGCGGCCAGAACGTCCGCCTTGACGATCCGTCCGTCGGGGCCGCTGCCCTTGATCTCTGAGATGTCGACCCCCATCTCCGCAGCCAGCCGCTTCGCCAGTGGGGAGGCCTTCAGCTGCTGACCGTCCTCCTGGGCCTGTGGGCTTACTTCGGCGGGCGTCTGCGCGGGCGGAGCGCTCGCGGCGACCGGCTGCCGCTCCTCGACGACCTGGGGCGGGGCTTCTGGCTCCTTCTGCTTCGGCTGCGCTGCCGGCTTGGCGGGCAGGGCGGGCTTGGCGGGCGCGGCCGCCGATGCCTCGCCGATCGTGGCGATGGGAGCGCCGATCTTGGCGGGCACGCCCTGCTCGACCAGGATTGCGAGCACCCCGTCCGACTCCGCCTCGAGGTCGAACGTGGCCTTGTCCGACTCCACCTCGGCCAGCACGTCGCCGGTCTTCACCTCATCGCCGCTCTTCTTCTTCCACTCGACGATGGTGCCCTCTTCCATGGTGTCGGAAAGCTTGGGCATGTTTACATCAGGCATCTACCGCTCCTCGGAAAGAGAGCAGCGGCGCCATCTAGGCTTCGACCTTCCTGTCGATCACGCTGCGGACCAGGCGCTTGATGTCCTCGCTGGTCGGGATCGACGCCTTCTCGAGAGGCAGGCTGTAGGGCATCGGGACCTGGGCTCCGCCCAGGCGGCGGACCGGGGCGTCGAGGTAGTCGAAGCAGCGCTCCTGCACGCCGGCCGCGATCTCGGCCGTGACGCCGTATGTCGACCAACCCTCCTCGACCACGACGCAGCGACTGGTCTTGCGCACTGACTCGACGATGGGCGGCCAGTCGATCGGCCGGATGGAGCGGAGGTCGATGACTTCGGCGTCAACGTCCTCCTCCTCGAGCTGCTTGGCCGCCTCGTTGGCCAGCACGGCCATCCTCGAAACTCCCACGATCGTCACGTCGGTACCAGTGCGGCGGATCGCCGCTTTGCCGATGGGCACCGTGTAGTCGCCGGTGGGCACCATGCCGCGGACGTTGTAGAGGCTCATCGACTCAAGGAACATGACCGGGTTGTCGGAGCGGATCGCGGACTTGAGCAGGCCCTTGGCGTCTTCTGGCGTAGTGGGCGCGACCACCAGCAGGCCCGGGATGAGGCCGTAGAGCACCTCGAGGCTGTGCGAGTGCTGCGCGGACAGCTGGTGGCCGGCGCCACCGGGCATGCGGATCACCATCGGCACGCTCGACTCGCCGCCGAACATGTACCGGATCTTGGCCGCGTTGTTCACGATCTGGTCGTACGCGACCAGCGAGAAGTTGATGGTCATCAGCTCGACCACCGGCCGGAGGCCAAGCATCGCGGCCCCGATCGCGGTGCCGACGATGACCTCCTCGGCGATCGGAGCGTCGACCACACGCTGCGGCCCGAAGCGGTCCAGCAATCCTTCGGTCACGCGGTAGGCGCCGCCAAACTTCCCGATGTCCTCGCCGATGAGGAAGATCGAATCGTCGCGCTCCATCTCCTCGGCCAACGCCTCGCGCAGCGCGACGCGGTACAGCTTCTCTTCGGCACCCGCCACCGGCGCGTTGGCTGCCATCAGACAGGCTCTTGGCCCCGTGAACTCGAAGCTTCGCTTGAGTTCGCGGGGAACCCTTCCGCGCGCAGCTCGGGACGGTCGTCCCACTCGCCCGCGTAGGTGAATTTGTAGAGGTCCTCCGGCTTGGGTTCGGGGCTGTCGTCGGCGAACTGGACGATGTCGCGGACCTGGGCGTCCACCTCCTGGCGTACGCCCTTGAAGTACTCCTCGTCGGCCAGGCCGCTCTTCTCGAGCTCGTGCTCGAAGGCGACGATCGGGTCGGCCTTGCGGAACTTCTCCTTGTCCTCGTTGGAGCGGTATTTGTCTGGGTCGACCACCGAGTGGCCCTTGAACCGGTAGCACAGCGCTTCGACGAACCTGGGCTGGGAGTCGGCCCGGGTCTTCTCGACGACCTCGCTGGTCTTGAGCATCACCTCGCGAAGGTTCATGCCGTCGATCTGGATCGCCTCCATGTCATAGGCGCAGGCCTTCTTATAGATGTCCGCCACCGCCGACGCGGCCTCGACCGGGGTGCCCATGCCGTAGCGGTTGTTGACGCAGAACCAGACCACCGGCAAATCGAAGACCTTCGACATGTTGAGCGACTCGTGGAAGGCCCCGATGTTGGTGGCGCCGTCCCCGAACATGCAGAACACGACGTCCTTAGGGCCCGCGGACTCCGAGGCTTCGCCGTGAGTCCGCGGGGACCCCTTTTGCTGTTCTTGGCGGTACTTGACGGCCCACGCGCCGCCGACCGCAAGCGGCAGATGGCCGCCGACGATCCCGTAACCGCCCATGAAGCGGAGGCTCTGATCGAACATGTGCATCGAACCGCCGCGTCCGTGAGACGTGCCCGTCTCCTTGCCGAAGAGCTCCGCCATCACAGCTTTGGGGTCGACGCCCCGCGCAATGGCGTGGCCGTGCTCGCGATAGCTCGTGAAGATGTAGTCGTTCGACTTGAGGGCGAGGATGCCGCCGACGACGGTCGCCTCTTCGCCGATGTTGAGATGGCAGTAGCCGCCGATCTTGGCTTTCGTGTACTGCTCCTGGGCGCGCTCCTCGAAGCGGCGGATGAGCTGCATCTGCCGGTGCAGGCCCAGCAGGAAATCGCGGTTGCCCTTGTTGAGGTCCAGCGACTTCGAGCTGATCACGGTCGGGGGTGGGGGAGTGGTGGGTGCTCTGACCGGGGCGACCATCTGCTTCTCTCGATTCTGAAGGTTCGCCGTCGCCGGGACCTTCGACTCCACGCCGTCGGTTGGAGTGGCCGCGCCCGCACCAGCCTGGGTTGGGTGGTCCGCGTCATCCTTCACCTCCCCGCCCGCGGGGAGGGTGGCCGCGTGGTCCGCGTCGTCCTTCACCTCCCCGCGCGCGGGGAGGGTGGCCGCGCCCGCAGGGCCCGGCCGGGTGGGGAGACCCGACCTCTTGTTAGCGATATGGATCGCCCGTCCCTGCGCCGCCAGCGCCGACTCCATGAGCGACTCGGGCAGCGTCGGGTGCGCGTGGATGGTGAGGTCGATCTGTTCGAGCGTGAGCCCGTTCTGCACCGCCAGCGTGGCCTCCGCAATGAGATCTGTCGCTCGCGGCCCGATGATGTGGGCGCCAAGCAGCTTCCCGGAGCCCGCGTCGGCGATCACCTTGACGAAGCCCTCGGACTGGCCGAGGGTGAGCGCCCGGCCCGAGGCGGCGAACGGGAAGCGCCCGATCTTCACCTCGATTCCCTTCTCCCTGGCTTCCTTCTCGCCCAGGCCGACGTGCGCGATCTCGGGCTCGGTGTAGATGCAGTTGGGGGCTGCGTGGTAGTCGGGGGTTCGGTTGGCATGGCCCGCGATGTTCTCCACTGCGCAGACACCCTCGTAAGAGGCGATGTGGGCGAGCATGATCCCGCCGATCACGTCTCCGATCGCCCACACGCCCTCCGCCGTGGTTCGCAGCTGTGCGTCGACGACCACCCGACCGCGCTCGAGCTTGACGCCGGCCTTCTCCGCCTCCAAACCCTGCGTGTAGGGGACCCGGCCGACGGCGAGCAGGACCTGGTCGGCGTCCACCGCGCCGCCCTCGGCGCCGCTCGAGAAGCGGACCTGCAGCGCCCCCTTGTTCTTGACCACCTCGGCGACCTTACTGTCCGTGTGGATCTCACCTCCGAGCGAGGCCAGATGCTTGGCGTAGGCGGCGACCAGGTCTGCGTCGACCATCGGCAGCACCTGGGGCAGCATCTCGAGGACCGTCACCTTGCTGCCGAGCGCGGCGAACATGGCAGCGAACTCCATCCCTACCACCCCGCCCCCGATCACGGCGAGCCGCTTCGGTACCTCGCGCAGCTCCAGGATCTGGTCGGAGTCGATGGTCAGCTCGGCGCCCTTGAGCGGGATGCGCGCGATGGCAGAGCCGGTGGCGATGATGATGTCCTTGGCCTGCAGCCGCTCGCCCGACACCTCGACCAGGCCCTTGCCGCCGAGCTTGGCATCGCCTTTCACCACGGTCACGCCGCCGGCCTTCAATAGGCCCTCGACGCCCTTGACCAACTGGTCGACCACCGCGGTCTTGCGCTTCTGG
This sequence comes from Candidatus Dormiibacterota bacterium, assembly GCA_035468355.1. Classification (GTDB taxonomy): domain Bacteria; phylum Chloroflexota; class Dormibacteria; order Dormibacterales; family Dormibacteraceae; genus DATKSS01. The sequence continues at coordinate 4,298 of DATITA010000095.1, read as the reverse complement.
GCCGCGCCCCAGTCGAAGCCCAGTTGGTCGGCCACCAGGCCGAACGGGGCGCCGGCCTTGGCGAGGCTGTAGAGCTCAGAAGACTGCAGCAAGGCCTTGGTCGGGATGCAGCCGCGGACCAGGCAGGTGCCTCCGAGCCGGTCCTTCTCGACCACCGCGGTCGTGGCGCCAAGCTGCGCGGCGCGCAGGGCGGCGACGTAGCCGCCGGGGCCGCCCCCGATCAGGACGATGTCAAATGAACCAGCCATAGCTCCTATCTATACAGGGTATCGAGAACGCTTATGCCCGGTGACCGCTGCCGGGGGCGGGCTTCAACCCGTTGGGGCGGTAACGGTTGGTGATGGGCATGCGGCGGTCACGCCCGAAGGCTCGCGGCGTGATCTTGACCCCGGGAGGCGCCTGCCGGCGCTTGTACTCGCTGCCGTCGACCAGCTGGATCACGCGCGCCACGGTCTCGGGCCGGTTCCCGGCCGCCACAAGCTCCTCGGGGCTGAGCTCATCCTCGATGTAACCCCGCAGGATGGGGTCCAGCTCGTCGTAAGGCGGCAGGCTGTCCGCGTCCATCTGCCCTGGCTTTAGCTCCGCCGAGGGCGCCTTGCTGATCACGCGCTCAGGGATGGCGGGGCCCAGGGAGTTCCGGTAGTGGCACAGCTCGTACACCGTGGTCTTGGTGATGTCCTTGAGCACCGCGTAGCCGCCTGCGATGTCGCCATACAGGGTGCCGTAGCCGGTCGCGAGCTCCGACTTGTTGCCGGTGCTGAGCACGATGTATCCGAACTTGTTCGACAGCGCGTGGAGGATCGTCGACCGGATGCGAGGCTGCACGTTCTCCTCCGCGACGCCTGGCGTGGTGCCTTCGAATGCTCCGGCGAGAATTTCCTCGAAGCCCTTGTGCGGCGGCTCGATGGGAAAGTCAAGGAGCTGCATGCCGAGGGTTTCTGCGACGAGGGCAGCGTCCTCCAGGCTCTCAGCGGACGTGTAGCGCGACGGCATGCGCACCCCGATCACGTTCTCAGACCGTAAGGCGTCGCAGGCGATCGCCGCGGTGAGCGCCGAATCGACACCGCCAGACATCCCGATGACGACCTTCTCGAACCCCTGCTTGCGGATGTAATCACGAGTCCCGAGCACGACTGCGGCGTAGATCTCGGCGGGGCCGTCGAGCGGTTTGCTCATGGATGCGGGCATGGACGGCCTCGGTGTGCTGGGAGCCGTGCTCTTGATCGACACCTCGGTCAGCTCCAGCTCGAGTCGCTCGGCGCCCTCGGCCTCGCGGCGGATGTTCTCGGTGGGGCGGTGGTCCGTGGAGGCCGGCTCGATATCGCACACGAGCAGCTCTTCGACGAAGGACGCCGCATGCGCGAGCACCTGGCCGTGCGGACCGAAGACGACGCTGTTGCCGTCAAACACGAGCTCGTCCTGGCCGCCGACCGTGTTGACCCAGGCGACGAAGGCGCCGTAATCCGCGGCGCGTTCGCCGACCATCGCCTCGCGCGGCGCGCGCTTGCCTGCGTGATAGGGCGACCCGTTGATGTTGATGAGCACATCGGCCCCGAGGTGTGCCTCCCACGCCATCGGTCCAGACGGGAACCAGCAGTCCTCGCAGACCGATAGACCGATGCGAACTCCGTCGAGCTCGATGATCGGGCATAGACGTCCTGGCTCGAAGTACCGCTTCTCGTCGAAGACCCCGTAGTTGGGCAGGAAGACTTTGTGGTAAATCGCCTTCACGACGCCGTCGTGCGCGAAAGCGGCCGCATTGAAGATCTCGCCCTCCTGGTCGACGAAACCGACGACTGCCGAGATGCCCTTGGTCGCGGCCGCGACCAGTTCCAGCTGAGCGAGGTTGTCGCGCACGAACGAGGGCTTGAGCACCAGGTCCTCCGGCGGGTAGCCGGTGATGGCGAGCTCGGGAAAGCACACGATGTCGGCGCCGAGGTCTCGCGCGCGTCCGATCCAGTCCACGATCAGGCGGCCGTTGCCCTCGAGGTCGCCCACCACCGGGTTGATCTGCGCGAGCGCGATCCTCACGTATTCAATTTTGACTCCGCGGTCGGGTCGGACAGTGCCGGTCCACCCAATGGCGGTTCGGTCAGCGAGTCAGCGGACAACTTGCACCCTTCGATCCACCTTGCGCCACCTCACGTCGGCGGTCACGGTGGCGGAGGCCTCGATTACCCTGCCTACTGCGAGCACCAACGCATCGGGCAGCCTGAGCGATCGGTGTCCGGCGCGCAGCGCGGCGGCCACCCTTGCCACTTCTCTGTCGATCGGCTGAACGCGGTCCACGACAGCGTCGACAAACGCCTCGGTCCGCTTGACCGCCTCGGGCCCAAGTCGGCTGGCACCAACCAGCACCTCAGCCAATGCGCTCGCCGGCAGGACGATCTGGCGCCCGCCAGAGCGTGCCGATCTCAGCGCACGGACCGATGCACCGTGATGTACGTCCTGGGGGTCCAGGAAGCCGAGCAGAACGCTGGCGTCTACTACTACCGGTCCCACTCGTTCCGCAATGCCTCGAGCTGGGTCGCACCTGCAAGCCCGGGAAGGGATCCGACGAATTCATCGAGTGGATCGGTGGCGCGCTCGAGCAGAATCCTGCCATCACCTTTGGCGGTGACCCGCATCTCATCACCCTTTGCCACGCGCGCGGCGGTCAGGGCGGCCACGGGTAGGGTGACCTGATTCTTCGTGGACACTCGGGTCGTTCTGCGGACTCGCTTTACTTTGCTTGCCATGAGTAAAGGATAACTCCCGATGACCTGGCGGTCGACTCTCTTTACCATTGGGGCTGCTTGGTTTACTTCGAACGACTTCGCGCGCTCGCCACCTCCCGCAACACGATGCTCTGTGTCGGCCTGGACCCCGATCCCGACCGGATCGAAGGTGGCGCCGCGGGCGCGTTGCGTCACTGCCGCGAGGTCATTCACCAGACCGAGGAGCACGCCTGCTGCTTCAAGCCGAACAGCGCTTTCTGGGAGCAGTACGGCCCCGACGGGTGGTCGGCGCTGGTCGAGCTTCGAGAGGACGCGCAGGACACGCCGTTCCTGTTCGACGGCAAGCGCGGCGACATGGGCAACACCATGCGGGCGTACGCTCGAGCGGTCTTCGAGACCCTCGCCATGGACGCAGCCACCGTCAACCCCTACCTCGGCTCTGACTCGCTCGAGGAGTTCACCCGGTACGAGGACCGCGGCGTGTACGTGCTGTGCCGGACCTCCAACCCCGGCGCCTCCGACCTGCAGCACCTAGAAGCCGAGGGGAAGCCGATCTACCGCCAGGTCGCAGACCTGGCCGAGCGCTTGAACTCCAGGCGCAACGTCGCGCTGGTAGTCGGCGCTACCGCCCCGGCCCAGGTGGCGGAGCTGCGGCAGGTGAGTGCACTCCCGTTCCTCATCCCGGGTATCGGAGCCCAGGGCGGCGACCTCGAGGCATCGGTGCGCGGCGCATGGAACGGAGACCCGGCGTCGTGCCTCATCTCGTCGAGCCGAAGCGTGCTCTATGCGGACAGTCCGGCGCGGGAGGCGGCCGCTCTCAAGGAACGGATCAACGCGGTGGTCGGAGCTCGACTGTGAGCCAAACCAGGCACACGGCCCGGCTCGTGCTGACCGGCCACATCATCGATTCGATGACGCTCCCGCAGGTGATGGACATGGTCATGGACCTGGGGGGCAACTTCACCATCGAAGAGCTGAAGGTCGGGCAGCACAAGACCGACACGTCGGTCTGCCGCATGGAGGTGGTCGCCGGGTCGGCGGAGCTGCTCGACCGCATCGTCCGGCAGGCGCGCGCCCTGGGGGCGACGGCCGAGTCCGAGAAGCCGGTCAGCGTCAAGCGCGTCGAGCAAGAAGGCGTCTTCCCGGAAGGGTTCTACTCGACCAGCAACCTGCCCACCGAGGTGCTCCTGGGCAGCCGCTGGGTGCACGTCGAGAACATCGAGATGGACGCCGCCATCGCTGTCGACCCCAAAGCGGGCCGCGCGTGGTGCATCGTCTTCCAGGGCGCCACGCCGGGAATGGAGGTCGTCGTCGGATACGAGGGCGTTCGCGTGACCCCGCAGGAGAGGTCCCGGCACACCGAGATCTTCAGCTTCATGGGTAGCGAGGTTTCGGCTGAGAAGCCGAAGAAGGTGCTGATCGGCGGCATCGCCGAAGAGATGCGCCAGGTGCGTGCCGCCGGGGGGCGGATTCTCGTCGTGGCCGGTCCCGCCGTGGTCCATACCGGCGCGGGTCGCTATCTCTCGCGCCTGATCGAGCTGGGGTTCGTGCAGGTGCTGTTCGCCGGCAACGCGCTGGCGG
>DATITA010000094.1:0-4166 GCA_035468355.1 Candidatus Dormiibacterota bacterium | reverse complement strand
TGGACCTTCACCTTCAGGCCTGTCCGGTAGGAAAGGTCAGAGAACTGCCACCCCGCTTGGCTGGACGCATGCCGGATTCATCCAGATGCGCCCCAGGGTTTGCGTGAGGCCTAAGGCAGCACTTTAGTCGCCAACGGCCTCCCGTCACTGACCGTCGTCGCGTCGAAGGTGACCTCCGACCCTGGCGTAACTCAGCGCCATCTCCCAACAATCGATTCACAGCCAGCCAGGGCTGGGGGTGTTGATCCGAGGTGATCCTGATGATGTGGGGCTATGGGAGCGGAGCGGCGGCGTGGTGGATGGTCGTCGAGTCGCTGATCTGGGTGCTGGTAGCGGCGGCCATCGTGATCGGCGTCGTCATCCTGGTGCGCGGCGGGGTTGGGACGGGAGGCGACTCGGCGCGCCATATCCTCGAAGAACGGTTCGCGAAAGGCGAGATCGACGAGGAAGAGTTCAATCGTCGGGTCACAGCGCTGCGAGCCCACCAGCCTCCGGACCGGGTCTGACAACCGCGGGACGGGTCAGCTAGGCCTGACGAGCTGGCAGCCCTACAGAGAACTTGGGCTGCTCAGCTTCAGCTTCGTAACAGCCCCAACCCCGCGCGGTTGGCTAACGAGCCTGGCGCCACATCGTGGTCACGACAGGACCATCACCTGGGTATGAGAACTCGCCGACCGACTCGAAGCCAGCGCCTGCGTAGCGGCGGTTGTTCGCCGGGTTCGATGATTCAAGGTACGCCGCGCAGTGTTCCTCGTCGATCAGCGCTAGGTCGTGGGCGAGGAGTCGCATGCCCAGGCCGTGGCCGCGGTGGTCGGGGTGCGTCCCCAGGAGAGATAGGTAGTAGTGCGGCTCTGAGCGCGGGTGGGCGGTATCAAATCGCCTCAACAGTTCGTGGAAGTTGTCCTGCTCGGAACCGAGGCCGCTCGCCAACTCGGACATGCGCTCCTCCTGCTCAGGCGACATCTCGGTCCCGCCCGGTGGAATCCATAGTGACACGGCTGCGCCGCCGTCTAGCAACCATGTCCATGGGTACCGCAACGTTCCCTCGGCGAACAGGCGCCAAAATGGTCGACGCTGCGCGACGCTGAGCGGACTCAAGGCACGACTCCATAGGGGGTCGTTGCGGAACGCAAGCTCGATGATGGTGCCAACCGTCTCAATGTCAGCCGGCGTTGCCCGACGCGCGGAGACCTGGCCCTCCATATACGCCGAAGAGTACTGCCCAGCCGACCGCCCAGGGTTAGCAAGGCGACCGCCTGGCCGCCGGGCCCGGGCGCGCTCAGCAGCCCTACAGTGAAGTTGGGCCTGCCCAACTTCACCATCGTCGGCCTCACGGGTCGGGCGATTCAGGAGGCGCGCTCTAGGAACAATTTGACACGCCATGGTGGTCTGGGATGGCCCCGCCTGACACGCACTCGTTGCCGTCGCGGCGCCCCCAAGGAGGCCGTCAGATGCCACAGTCATCACATGTCAGCCCGTAATGAGCATTGGGCCCGTCTCGCCGAGCGTGAGTCCGGAGCCAGCACACCCGGTGCCATGCGCAGCTGGAACCGCTTTCCGTGGTTTACCCTTGCCGTGCCAACGGTCACTGCGCCAGGAGGCAGCGGGGCGGCCAGGTGTCCCTTGCGGAGTTGGCGGCTCCGCATCTTCGCGTTTGGACAGGTCGCGGTGTTGTTCTTTCTTCTCTGGGTCATTGCCAGGATGACAGGCCGGTAGATCCCTGTCTCGCCGGCAGAGAAGCGCGTCCCCACGCGGCGTTACCTGATTCCACGGGCGTCGCCCCGGCCTCGACGACGATCCAGCCAGTCCCTGGGTTTCCACGGCGACGCGCGCGGCGCTCGCTGCAGAGGACCAATTTCCTGTGCGCGCTCGGCCACGAATTGATCCGTTCCACCACGTAGGGTACATCTCGCATGAACGCGGTCGAACTCGTCTTCGCCATCGGATGGGGCGTGTTCTGGATCTACTGGTTCGTGGCAGCTGTCTCCGCGAAGAGAGGGCGCGTCGCTTGGTCCCGCGAGTTGCGCATCAGGGCGGTGATTGCCATCCTCGCGATCCTCTTGCTCCGCCTGGGGGCGCTCCAAGATCGCGGCCTCAACTCAGACCCCTGGCTCGCCGGTCTCGGGCTCGTCGTGTTCGCGGCGGGGCTCGGGTTTGCCATCTGGGCTCGCATCCACATCGGGCGCAACTGGGGTACCCCTATGTCACAGAAGGATGACCCGGAGTTGGTGACCAGCGGTCCGTATCAACTGGTCCGCCACCCGATCTACTCAGGGATTCTGGTCGCTGGCATCGGCACCGCAGCGGCGCTGAGCTGGGCCTGGCTGAGCGCCATCGCCCTGGCCGGGATCTACTTCGTGTATTGCGCGACCATCGAGGAGCGCAACCTCACTGCGCAGTTCCCGAACGCCTACCCGTTGTACAGGCGTTCGACCAAGATGCTCGTGCCCTTCATCCTCTGAGAGTCAACCGGACATCGACGTCTCGGTACCAACCGGCCGTCTGGCGGCTGGACCGCGGTCTGACGCTGCGCGGCGGCCTCCGCTCACCGGGGACAACGAAGAGCCCGGTCACCGCGTTGATGACCGGGCTCCGGGCTGGGGGAGGGGACGGGGTCAGGAGCAGCCCGATGTCGCTCCACAGTTGTGGCACTTGTAGCAGGCGCCGCTGCGCACCATGAGACTGCCGCACTCGCTGCACGACGGTGCGTCACCCTGGTTGACGAATGCGCCCAGCGGGTTCTCGACGACCGGTGCGCCGGCCGCTGCGGCCTGCATCGCTCGCACCGCCGCGAAGCCACTGACTCCGGCGGTGGCCGAGGGCGCCGCGGACGCGGCCGGTGCACCGGACGGCGGTGCGATGCCGGCCGCTGTCTCCTCGCCGTCTCGACGGATGATGCCGAGCCGGTCGCGGTCCTCCTGCGCCATGAAGCGCGACGCCATCCAGCGGAAGATGTAGTCCATCAGCGACTTGGCGATCGGCACCTCGGGGTTCTTGGTGAAGCCCTGCGGGTCGAAGCGAGTGTGCGAGAGCTTGTCGACGAGCGCCTGCAGCGGCACGCCGTACTGCAACGCCAGCGAGACGGCGGTGGCAAAGGCGTCCATCAGCCCGCTGACGGTGGAGCCCTCCTTGGCCATCTTCAGGAAGATCTCGCCCGGCTGGCCGTCGTCGTAGAGGCCGACGGTGATGTAGCCCTCGTGACCCCCGACCTCGAAGCGGTGGGTCAGCGCGTTGCGCTCAGCCGGCAGCCGCTTGCGCAGTGGTCGCTCGACGATCTGCACCGTGCGCCCCGTGGTCTTGTCCATGGAGGTGGCCATCGGCTGGCTGCGCTTGCTGCCGTCGCGATAGATGGCCAGCGCCTTCAGGCCCAGCTTCCAGCCGTCGATGTACGCCTGCTCGATCTCGTCGACGGTGGCCTCGTTGGGCATGTTCACCGTCTTGCTGATCGCCCCGGAGAGGAAGGGCTGCACCGCCGACATCATCCGCACGTGTCCCTGCCAGGCGATGGAACGGCTGCCGTTCTGCGGCGTGAAGGCGCAGTCGAACACGGCGAGGTCCTCGTCACGCAGCGACGGTGCACCCTCGATGGTGTCGTTGGCGTCGATGTGCGCGGCGATGTCGCCGACGGCGGTGTCGCCGTAGCCGAGCCGCTGCAGCGCCAGCGGCACGGTCTGGTTGACGATCTTCAGCATCCCGCCGCCAACCAGCTTCTTGTACTTGACCAGCGCGATGTCCGGCTCGACGCCGGTGGTGTCGCAATCCATCATGAAACCGATCGTCCCGGTGGGCGCGAGCACCGTTGCCTGGCCATTGCGGTAGCCGTGCTTGGCGCCGAGCTCGTGGGCCTCGTCCCATGCGCGCCGCGCCGCCGTCACCAGGTCCGCGTCGACGCTGTCGCTGGGGATGTTGTATGCCGCTTCACGGTGCTTGGCGATGACGCGCAGCATCGGCTGGCGGTTGACCGCGAAGCCCTTGAAGGGACCGACCTCGCGGGCCATCCGGGCTGACTGCGCGTACGCCTCACCGGTCATCACCGCGGTGATGCACGCGGCGAGGTCACGCCCGGCCGGCGAGTCGTAGGGGACGCCGCGCGCCATGAGCAGCGCGCCGAGGTTGGCATAGCCGAGGCCCAGCGGGCGGAAGTCCTCGCTGTTCCTGCCGATCCT
>DATITA010000093.1:0-48189 GCA_035468355.1 Candidatus Dormiibacterota bacterium | reverse complement strand
TGGACATCCCATTCCTCGGTGGCGGCGAACTCGGCCGCGCGCAAAGAGAAGGCGAGCTCCATCATGTCGATCTGGTGGCGGAGCTGGATCAGCTCCTCGCCGAGCTGGGCGTCGGAGACCATCCTTGGGCTGACCATGCCGCCCCCAAACCCCATACTCAAATGATACGAACAAGCGTTCGCTTTGTCAACCCCCAATTTACCGCAACCGGCCTCGACCGGGCCCCCTTTCAGCCGCCAGGACCCGCCACGGACTCCCTCTGCCCAGCCTTTTCGCGACGTTGCCTAACCACTAGGCGTGGCCCATCGACACCGATGAAGTACAAAATCTAGCCCCGCAACCGCCCGGGAGCCGATATAATCCCCGGCAACCCGCCCAACATCCCACCCCACGTTCCAGGAGGCATCCCAGCACACTTTGTCACGGCGGAAGAAAACCGTCGGTCTCGACCTCGGCACCAGCCGGGTCGCCGTCGTCATCTCAGAATCTGACGAGCCAGGTGCTCCCGTGAGCATCATCGGCGTTGGGGAGAGCCCTTCTGAAGGCCTGCGCAAAGGCGTGGTCGTCAACCTCGAGAAGACCATCGCCGCGATCCAGGCCGCGTCCGTGGCCGCCGAGCGGATGGCCGGCCAGCGCATCGAGTCGGTCGTCGTGTCCCTCGCAGGGACCCACCTCTACAGCCAGAACTCGATGGGCGTCGTCGCCGTGGCGCACGGCGACAACGAGATCGGCGACGACGACGTGCAGCGGGTCGTCGAGGCGAGCCGCGCGATCAGCGTGGCCTCCGACCGCCAGGTCATCCACGTCATCCCGCGCGCCTACACGGTGGATGGGCAGGACGGCGTGCGCGACGCGGTCGGCATGACGGGGCACCGCCTCGAGGTCGAGACCAACATCATCACGGGCGCGCAGACCGCGGTGCAGAACGTCATCAAGTGCGTCCATGGCGCGGGCTTCGATGTCGAAGACGTTGTCTGCGCCGGACTCGCCGCCGGTGAAGGCGTCCTGAGCCGCCAGGAGATCGAGCTGGGCGTGTGCCTGATCGAGATCGGGGCGGGCACCACCAACGTCGTCGTTTACAACGAAGGAACTGCTCGCCACCTCGCGGTGCTGCCGGTCGGCGGCAACCACGTCACCAGCGACATCGCGATCGGCCTCCGCACGACCCTTGACGAGGCGGAGGGCCTCAAGCTCAACTATGGCCACGCCCTTCCCGACGTGATCGACCATGCGGAGAGGGTCGAGGTCCGGCAGGTCGGAGGTGACCGCATCCAGGCCCTGCCGCGACGCTTCCTCGCCGAGATCATCGGCCCGCGCATGGTCGAGATCTTCCAGATGGCGCGCGAAGAGGTGCGCAAGACGGGTTTCGACCAGCTGCTCCCGGCGGGCGTGGTCGTGACCGGGGGCGGCTCCCGCCTGATGGGCACGATGGATGCGGCACAGGCAGTGTTCAACACTTCGGCCCGGCTCGGACAGCCCACCGGCCTGACCGGCCTCGCCGACAAGGCGCAGGGCCCGTCGTTCGCCGTCTCCGCCGGTCTCGTGAGATGGGGCTCGCGGTCGCGAGCGCCATACGGAAGTGCCCGCCAGCCTGTCACATTCGGCGCGACGTATCAAAAAACAGTGAGGTGGCTGCGCGATTTTTTCTAGAGAGCAGACAAGAAACCAGCTGGAGCTCGCCATAGCAAAAGCACATCCCGAACAGGAGGTCGTCATGAAGGAAAGCGAGTTGCACGAAGGGCGAGCGCGAATCAAGGTCGTCGGCTGTGGTGGCGGCGGCGGAAACGCCGTCAATCGCATGATCTCGAAAGCGCTCAAGGTCCAGTTCATCGCCGTCAACACCGACAAGCAGGCGCTCGAACGTTGCCAGGCCGACGTCAAGGTCCAGATCGGCAACAAGATCACGCGTGGCCTGGGCGCGGGTGGCGACTGGACTCGCGGCCGTGACGCGGCGGACGAGAGCCGCACCGAGCTCTCCGCCGTGGTCCAGGAGTCGGACATGGTGTTCATCACCGCCGGCATGGGCGGCGGCACGGGCACCGGGTCGGCGGCCACCGTGGCCGAGCTGGCCAAGGAGGCCGGGGCCCTGACCATCGGGGTCGTGACGCGGCCGTTCGCGTTCGAGGGACGCATCCGCAACGAGACCGCCGAAGAGGGGATCAAAGCGTTGCGCAGCCAGGTGGACGCGCTGATCGTCATCCCTAACGATCGCCTGGCGCAGGTCGCCAGCTCCAAGACAACCCTCGAGGATGCGTTCCGCATGGCCGACGACGTCCTGCGCCAGGGCGTGCAGGGCATCTCCGACCTGGTCACCCAGCCGGGGGTTATCAATCTCGACTTCGCGGACGTGAAGGCGATCATGGAGAACGCCGGCGAGGCGCTCATGGGCATCGGTCACGGCGCTGGAGACACGCGCGCTGAGGACGCCGCCAAGCAGGCGGTATCGAGCCCGCTGCTCGAGACGTCCATCGACGGCGCCAAAGGCATCCTCTTCAACATCACCGCGGGGAAAGACATCACCCTCCAGGAGGTCCAGAAAGCGGCTGAGATCGTGCGCTCGGCGGCCGACCCCGGCGCCAACATCATCTTCGGCGTCGTGCGCGACGAGACGATGCAGGGCGAGATCAAGATCACGGTCATCGCGACCGGGTTCGGAGGCAAGACCCAGCAGGAAGCCAAGCAGGAGACGATGCGTCGTACGATCGAGCGGCCGGAGTTCGGCGCGGAAGAGCTCGGCGACATCAACATCCCGGCCTTCCTGCGCAACCGGATGTAATTCGAAGGACCATTCATGCGCTGCCCGTACTGCGGTCACAACGACCTGAAGGTGGTCGACTCGCGCGACTCGGAGGTCGGCGAGGCGATCCGCCGGAGGCGTGAATGCTTGCAGTGTGGGCAGCGCTTCACCACGTACGAGCGGATCGAGGCCGTTCCTTTCTATGTCACGAAGAAGGACGGGCGTCGAGAGGACTTCGACCCGCAGAAGCTGTTCACCGGTCTCAAGAAGGCGACCGAGAAGCGCGACATCTCGCCCGAGCGGCTGCGGGCCATCGTCGACGACATCGAGGCTGAGCTGCGGCGGTCGGGCCGCGTCGAGATCCCGAGCGGGGAGATCGGGGAGATGGTCATGGACCGCCTGCGCGACCTGGACGAGGTCGCGTACATCCGGTTCGCGTCGGTCTATCGCGAGTTCATGGACCTCCAGCAGGTCAAGAAAGAGATAGAGCAGGTCCTCAGCTCCCGCCGTACCTGACGCCGCCTCCGATCTAATCTTCGAAGCGTGAGCGCCACGCCGGACGTCCTGAAGATCGCGGCCCTCGAATCCGAGACGGGACTGTTGCACGGCTTCTCGACCAGCGTGCTCGGCTCCGTTGGACTGACCCACGCGCCCGACCCAATACCGGTGCTGGAGTCTCGGCGGGCCTTCACCCGCGCGCTGGGCCTCGACTCGGACCAGATGACCACCATCGGCGCCGTGCACGGCAGCCGGGTCTCCCGGGTCGACGAGCCGCAGGACGTCGTGCAGGAAGTCGACGGCCTCCTCACTGACAGGCAGGGCGTGGTGCTGTTCGCGACGTACGCCGACTGCTATCCCATCGCTCTTTGGGACCCTGACAAGAAGGTGGTCGGGCTCGTGCATGCCGGCTGGCGCGGCACGCAGGCGTGCATCGCGGAGGCGGTGGTACGCGCGATGGCGGACGAGTACGGATCTGAACCCGCGGCGATCGTCGCGGGCATCGGCCCCGGGATCTGTGGGCGGTGCTACGAGGTTGGGGCCGAGGTGGCGTCGCAGTTCGACGACCGGTTCCTCGGGCCGGGTCGGGACGATCGATTCCTGCTCGACCTGGCGGCCGCCAACGCGGCCCAGCTCGAGTCGGCGGGCGTCGGCGCCGTGCACGTCATGGGGGTGTGCACCAAGGAGACGGACTACCTTCCCTCGCACCGGCGCAACCCGGACGGCACCCGCTTCGGTGCGATCGTCGCCCTGCGGTGAGCGGCGTCGCGTCTCGGCTCGCCTCCATCCGGGAACGGATAGCCCGCGCCGGCCGCGACCCCGACGAGGTCACCATCGTCGCAGTGACCAAAGGGTTCGGCGTCGAGGCGTGCCTCGAGGCGATGGCGGCCGGCCTGCGCGTGCTGGGGGAGAACCGAGTGCAGGAGGCGCTGGGCAAGATGGAGCAGGTTTCCGCCGGGCGCGCGCAGGGCGCCCTTCCAGCAGCGGAGTGGCACCTCATCGGCCACCTGCAGACCAACAAGGTGAAGCAGGCGACCGGAAAGTTCGCGTTGATCCAGACCGTCGATTCGCTGCACCTCGCCGAGGCGATCGCGGCGCGAGAGCCGGGCCAGGCGGTGCTGGTGGAGGTGAACGTTGCGCGCGAGCCTCAGAAGTCGGGTGCCCTCCCGGAGGATGCCGTCGACCTGGTCGCGGCCGCGAGCGCGCTTCTGGAGGTCCGTGGGTTGATGGCGATGGGTCCAGGGCAAGGCGATCCCACGCCGGCCTTCGCCGAGTTGCGCCGGATCAGAGATGAGGCCCGGGAACGGACGGGGAGGGCTTTGCCGGTCCTTTCCATGGGCATGAGCGGCGACTTCGAGGCGGCCCTGGCCGCCGGAAGCACGATGCTACGATTGGGCCAGGCGCTCTTCGGCCCTCGCCCAACGTGACGAAATGTTCTTGATTGCAACCCTGCTCATATACGTGCTCTACGCCTTCATCATCGTCATGCTGGTGCGGGTCGCATTCTCATGGCTGAGCCCATACCCGACCAACTCGGTGTCGCGCTTCACCTTCCAGGTCACCGAACCGGTCCTCGCGCCAGTGCGCCGCTGGCTGCCCCCGATGTCCGGCGTCGACCTTTCCCCCCTGGTGGTGACCCTCGCCGCCTACTTGCTGATCGCCGCGCTCCGTAACCTCGGCTGACCGTGTTCAACAAGGTCGATCAGAAGGTCAGCTTCCCCGAGCTGGAGACCCAGTTGATGGAACGCTGGAAGACCGAGGGCACCTTCCAGGAGTCGCTCAAGCTCCGCGAGGGCAAGCCGCGCTTTGTGTTCTACGAGGGGCCGCCGACCGCCAACGGCAAGCCCGCGACGCACCACATCCTGGCCCGCGCCTTCAAGGACCTGTTCGGCCGCTACAAGACGATGAAGGGCTTCTACGTCGAGCGCAAGGCCGGCTGGGACACCCACGGCCTGCCCGTGGAGATCGAGGTCGAGAAGAAGCTCAAGATCTCGGGCAAGTTCGAGATCGAAAACGAGATCGGCATCGAGAAGTTCAACGAGCTATGCCGCGCGAGCGTGCACGAGTACGTGAGCGACTGGGTCGCTTTCAGCGAGCGGATGGCGTTCTGGCAGGACTACGACGCGGCTTACTGGACTCTCAACTCCGACTACATCCAGTCCGTGTGGTGGGCGCTGAGCGAAATGTGGAAACAGGGTCTCGTGTACAAAGGCTTTCGCGTCGCTCCTTACTGCTCGCGCTGCGCCACGCCGCTGTCGAGCCACGAGCTGGCGCAGGGCTACCGCGACAACGTCCCGGACCCCAGCGTGTTCGTCAAATTCAAGGTCAAGCTCGAGCAGACGACCTCGATCCTCGCGTGGACCACGACGCCGTGGACGCTCCCCGGCAACGTCGCGCTCGCGGTCGACAAAGACGTGGACTACGTGCGGGTCAAGCACCAGGACGAGTACCTGGTCTTGGCCGAGTCGCGATTGAAGGTCCTCGATGGCGAGTACACGATCGTCAACCGCATGAAAGGTCACGAGCTGGTGGGAGTCAGCTACCTGCCCCTGTTTCCTTACTCGGTGCCCCCCGAAGGGCGCGCCCACTACATCGTCGACGCTGATTTCGTGTCCACCGAGGAGGGCACCGGGATCGTGCACACCTCGGCGCTCTATGGCGTGGACGACCTGCGGCTCTGCCAGGAGAAGGGCATCCCCTTCCGCCACACCGTCGGCCTTGACGGCAAATTCCTGCCCTACGTGGAGAAGTTCGCGGGGCTGCACGTCAAAGAGGCCGATCCGGTCATCCTGGACGACCTCAAGTCGCGCGGGTTGCTGTACAAGACAGAGACGATCCTGCACACGTACCCCGAGTGCTGGCGGTGTAAGACGCCGCTGATCTACTACGCGCTCGACTCGTGGTACGTGCGCACGACCGACCGCAAGCAGGAGCTCATCGCCAACAACGCTGCGACCAACTGGGTTCCGGCTCACGTGAAGACCGGGCGCATGGGCGACTGGCTAGAGAACAACATCGACTGGGCGATCTCCCGCTCGCGCTACTGGGGCACGCCTTTGCCTTTCTGGATCTGCGAGGGCTGTGCGGAGCAGCGCTGCGTGAGCTCGGCGGCGGAGCTGGGGATCAAAGAGGACGCGGACCTCCACCGGCCGTACATCGACTCGGTGACGATCAAGTGCGAGAAGTGCGGCGGAGTGATGCGCCGTGTCCCGGAGGTGCTCGACTGCTGGTTCGACTCCGGAGCGATGCCTTTCGCGCAGCGCGGCTACCCGCGTTTGGGCAAGCAGGAGTTCGAGGCGACTTTCCCGGCCGACTTCATATCCGAGGCGATGGACCAGACGCGCGGCTGGTTCTACTCGCTGCTCGCGATCTCCACCTTGCTGTTCAAGCAGAACTCGTACCGCAACGTGATCTGCCTCGGCCTGGTGGTGGATCCCAAGGGCAAGAAGGCCTCGAAGTCGCGCGGCAACGTGCTCGACCCGCAGTACCTCTTTGACACGTTCGGCTCGGACGCGGTGCGCTGGTACTTCTACACGTCCACCCAGGTCGGAGAGAACTACCGCACCGGCGACGCCGCGCTGCGCGAGACGGTGCAGCAGTTCTTTATCCCGCTGTGGAACTGCTACTCCTTCTTCGTCCTGTACGCGCGGGTGGACGATTTCGATCCCGCCCAACCTCCGGTGCCCCTGGCCGAAAGGCACGTGCTCGACCGCTGGCTCCTGTCCCGGCTCAGCGGCCTTACGAAATCGGTGTCGGAGGGCCTGGACCGCTACGACGCCAACGAGCCGGCGCGGCGTATCCAGCGCTTCGTCGACGAGCTATCGAACTGGTATCTCCGCCGCTCGCGCCGCAGGTTCTGGAAACCTCAGTCGGATCGCGACAAGCTGGCCGCCTACCAGACTCTCTACGAGACGCTGCGGACGCTCTGCCAGCTGATGGCGCCTTTCACTCCGTTCGTGGCCGACGCGATCTTCCGCAACCTTTCCGACGGCAAGTCGGTGCATCTAACGGATTTCCCCGAGCCCGGGCCGGCCGAGGATCAGAAAGTCGAGGCCGATATGGCCCGGGCGCGCCAGGCGGTGGAGGCCGGGCTCGCGGCACGCGACGCCACGCGCCTCAAGGTGCGCCAGCCGCTCGCCGGCATCGCGCTCCCGGGCGAGCCGTTGCCCGACGAGGTCGCCACCGTGGTGCGCGACGAGCTGAACGTCAAGGCGCTCAAGTTTGGCGCGCCCGAGGTGAAGCTCGACACCGAGATCACTGAGGAGCTGAGGCTCGAGGGACTCGCCCGCGAGGTCGTCCGCGTGGTCCAGGACCGCCGCAAGAAGATGGGGCTCAACGTCGAGGATCGGATCGACACCCGCTATGAGGCCGACGGCATGCTGGCGCGCGCCTTGCAGCGTCACGCCGAGTACATCAAGACCGAGACGCTTTCGGTGACCCTCGAGGCAGGTCGCGACGACGCCATCGAAGGTGAGCAGATGATGCTCGAAGGAGAACAGATTTGGATCGGCCTCAAGAGAAGCTGACGACAGGGCGCATCCTGTTCGTCGGGATCGCGGTCATCGTGTTCGTGCTCGATCGCGTGACCAAGGCCCTCGTCGCGGCCTCGATCCCGTACGGCACCGAGGTGCCGGCCATCGGGCACCTGGTCGGCATCACCAACGTCCGCAACTCGGGCGCCGCGTTCGGGATCGCTCCGGCGGGCACCTGGATCTTCGCGCTGGCTTCGGTCGTGGTCTCGATCGGACTGGTCGTCTACGTCATGCGGGCGCCGACCCAGCCGTGGAACGTGGCCGTGCTCGGGCTCGTCCTCGGGGGGACGGTCGGCAACGGCTACGACCGGATCCTGGTCGGCACCGTGACAGACTTCGTCAACGTGCATTTTTGGCCCGTCTTCAACGTCGCGGACTCGGCGATCTCCACCGGCGTGGTCCTGCTGATCGCGGGCTACCTGATACGTAGAGAACCCCACGAGCTCTGAGGCTTCACGGTGAGCTCGCGGGGACCTGTGGTATCCCGGAGCCTGGTCGCCGCCGAGGCGGCGCCGCGCCTCGACCGCTTCCTGGCCGAGCAGGCCACAGACCTCAGCCGGGCGGCTGCCGCGCGTCTGATCAAGGGCCACCTCGTGCGCGTCAACGGCGAGCCGGCGCAACCCTCAGACCGCGTAGGGGCGGGCGATGTGGTCGAGTTCGAGATCCCGGAGGCCTACATACCCAGCGCCGTGCCGGAGGACATCCCGCTCGAGGTCGTGTATGAGGACGAGGACCTCCTGGTGATCGACAAGCCGCCAGGTATGGTCGTGCATCCGGCGCCCGGCCACCATTCGGGTACCCTCGTCCACGCCCTGCTGGGTCGTGGCGGCAGCTGGTCCGCCGCCGGAGGCGTGACCCGGCCTGGCATCGTGCACCGCCTGGACAAGGGGACCTCGGGCCTGATCGTGGTGGCGCGCAACGACGTGAGCCACCGTGCCCTGTCCGCGCAGCTCAGCGACCGCACGCTCAGCCGCTCGTACCTCGCCATCGTGCGCGGGCTGATCAAGGACGAGGCGGGCGAGCTCGAGGGTCCGATCGGGCGCCATCCGAAGGATCGCAAGCGGATGGCGGTCGTGAGCGGCGGCCGGTTCGCGCGGACGCGCTACGAGGTGAGAGGCCGGCGCCGCGGCCATACTCTCTTGCGCTGTGACCTCGACACGGGCCGAACCCACCAGATCCGCGTGCACCTCGCGGCCCTCGGACACCCGGTGGCTGGGGACTCAGACTACGGCGGGCACGAAGCGGGGGGCCCGTCACGGCCGATGCTCCACGCGTGGCGGCTTCGGTTGCGCCACCCCCGCACGAAAGTCGACATGAGCTTCGAGGTCTCACCGCCGGCGGACTTCGAGTCTTACTGGGCCTCCCTGGCGTGAAACGCGGCCTGCTCATCGTCATCTCCGGTCCATCGGGAGTCGGGAAAGACACGATCATCGAGCGTCTTTTGGAGCTGGACCGCAACCTCATGTACTCGGTCTCGTGCACCACGCGTGAGCCCCGCGCAGGCGAGGTCGACGGTGAGAACTACACGTTCCTGACGCGCGAGAGGTTTGAGCAGATGCTCAAGGAGGGCGCGTTCCTCGAGCATGCGACCTACAACGGCAACCTTTACGGGACGCTCCAGGAGAGAGTGGAGCAGGCGCGCAGCGATGGGCGCGACATCGTGCTGAAGATCGAGGTCAAGGGCGCCGAGCAGGTTCGCCAGCGGGACCCCGCCGGGCTGTTCATATTCGTCGTCGCCCCGTCGCTCGAGGAGCTCGAGCGACGTCAGAAGCTGCGCAACAGCGAGACAGCCAAGGACATGGCGTCCCGCCGGAAGATCGCCGAGAGCGAGATGACCTACGCCCAGCATTACGACCATGTCGTGGTCAATGACGAGCTGGAGCGGACCGCGCGAGAGATCCTCGGCCTCATCCAGGTCGCCCGCGAAGGCCAAACTTAGCCCATGCCGCTGGACACGACGCCGGTGCCGGATGAGCTTCGCGGCATGCGGATCGCCCTGCTGGTGTCGGGAGGGATCGCGGCGTACAAGGTGGTCGACCTGGCTTCGGCGCTGACACAGGCGGGCTGCGAGGTCCGGGTGGCCATGACCTCGTCGGCTATGCGTTTCGTCGGCCCGCCGAGCTTCCGCGGCGTGACGGGAAACCCGGTCCTGACCGGGCTGTGGGCGTCCGGCGGAGCGCCCGAGCCGCACGTTTCGCTGGGCGACTGGGCGCAAGTGATCCTGCTCGCGCCCGCCACCGCCAACGTGATCGGCCGCGTCGCCGATGGACGCTCCGACGACATCGTCACGGCCACCCTCCTCGCGGCGCGGTGCCCGGTCGTGGTGGGACCGGCGATGAACGACGCGATGTGGGCCAAGCCGGTCGTACAGGAGAAGATCGCAGCGCTGCGCCGCAGCGGGGCTTCGGTGATCGAGCCGGAGACCGGGCGGCTGGCGAGCGGGCACTCCGGCACGGGCCGCCTGGCCGGCGCCGCGAAGCTGATGAAGGCCATGGCGGATGCCGTGCGGTCCCGCTACGACATGGCGGGCCGGACTGTCGTCGTCACGGCGGGGGGCACGCGAGAGCCCATCGACCCCGTGCGCTTCATCTCCAACTACTCCAGCGGCAAGATGGGGTTCGCCGTAGCGTCGGCGGCCGCCGACAGGGGCGCGCAAGTGATCCTGGTGACCACCGCAGTCCACCCGGCGCATCACGGAGTGCAGGTGCGCGAGGTCGCTACTGCCGAGGAGATGCTGGGCGAGCTGCGCTCGGCCATCTCGGGCGCAGACATTCTCGTGATGGCCGCGGCCGTTGCGGATTTCCGCCCCACGAGGACGGCCACGGGCAAGATCCGCCGCGAGGACACGCAGACGCTGACCCTCCAGCTGGAGCCGATCCCCGACCTGGTCGGGACGATTGGGGCCGAGAAGGATGCGGCAGACGTTTACCGCGTGGGGTTTGCTGCGGAGGACTCGGACCTCGCGCACAAAGCGATGGACAAGATGAAGCGCAAGAACCTACAGGCCATCGTCGCCAACGACATCTCGCGCCGGGACATCGGGTTCGGCAGCGAGCACAACGCCGGAATCATGTTCTTCGCGGACGGATCCCACCACGACCTCGAGAAGATGACCAAGCGCGAGATGGCGGATCGGATCCTGGACCTGGTGCTCCCCCGCTTGACGCCAGAGAGTTAGTGCTCTACGCCGAGGTGGCGGTCGAGGCGGCGCGCGGCCTCGGCCGGGAGACGTACACCTATGCCGTGCCCGAGGGAGTCGACGTGGTGCCCGGCCACAGGGTCACGGTCCCGTTCGGCCGCCGAACCACCTACGGCTTCGTGGTTTCCCTGAACACCGAGGACCCTGGCGTGGAAACCAAGCCGATCGCGACGGCGGGTGCCGACCCGCTCCTACTCCCCTACCAGGTCGAGCTCGCGCGCCTGGTCGCAGATCACTACTGGGTTCCGCTGATCGAGTGTCTTCGAGCGATGCTGCCGCCCCGGGTTCGGTCCACCGGGTCGGCCGGCTCCCAGGCGTCGAGCCGGCAGCGCCGCCACACGCGTCTGGCCGACCTCGTCACCGCGCCGGCCGCACTTGCCCCGCCGATGACGCTCACGGCCGAGCAGCGGGCGGCCCTCGAGGTGATCGCCGCCAACCCGGTCACCCTGCTCCACGGCGTGATCGCCAGCGGCAAGACCGAGGTTTACCTGGCGGCCGCCGAGCGGGCGCTGGCGGACGGCCTACGCGTGCTGCTGCTCGTGCCGGAGATCTCGCTCACCCCTCAGCTGGTGCAGCGGGTGCGCGGCCGCCTCAACGTACCGATCGCGCTGCTCCACAGCCAGCTGACCGAGCTCGAGCGCGCGCAGCAGTGGTGGCGCGCACGGCGGGGGGAGGCGCAGGTCGTGTTGGGAAGCCGCTCGGCGGTCTTCGCCCCGATCCCGCGCCTGGGCCTCATCTGCCTGGACGAGGAAGGCTCGGCCGCCTACAAGCAGGACCGCACCCCGCGATATGAGGCCGGCTGGGTGGCCCGGCGCCTGGCGGCCGTGGCGGGGGCGCGCCTCGTGGCCGGGTCGGCGACGCCCAGCGTCTCGACCTACTACGAGGCGTCGCGTGGCGACATGGCGGTGGCCAGGTTGACCAGGCGCATCGCGGGCGAGAACGCGGCCGTCGACCTGGTGGACATGCGCGACGAGGCGGCCGCCGGCAACCGGCAGCCCCTGTCAGGGCGTCTCGTCGAGGCGGTCGGGCGGACGCTGCAGAACGAGGAGCAGGCGATCCTGTACCTCAACCGCCGCGGGATGGCGACGTTCGTCCTGTGCCGGGACTGCGGCCGCTCGGTCCAGTGCCTCGGCTGTTCGGTCGCGCTCGTGCAGCACGCGGAGATGGAGGGTCTGGTGTGCCACTACTGCGGCTACTGGCGTCCCATGCCCGCCGTTTGCGACCAGTGCGGTAGCCGCAACATCCGTGGCCTGGGGATGGGGACGCAGCGGCTGGAGGGCCTGGTCAAGAAGCTGTGGCCGCAGGCTCGAGTGCTGCGACTCGACAGCGATGCGGCGCGCGGGCCGGATTCCTATTTCGAGATCTGGGAGACGTTCAGCGAGCGGCGCGCGGACATCCTGGTCGGCACGCAGCTGGTGACGCGAGGCCTTGATTTGCCGGCGGTTACCTGCGTCGGCGTCGTGGACGCCGACCTGCCGCTCCATTTCCCCGACTACCGCTCGGCCGAGAACACCTTCTCGCTGGTGGCGCAAGTCGCGGGTCGCGCAGGTCGTGACGGCCGGCCCTCGGCGGTCGTGGTGCAGACCAGCAACCCCGACCACTACAGCCTGAGGTGCGCCGCGGCCGCAGACTACGAAGGCTTCTACGCCGCCGAGCTGCCTTCGCGCAAAGCGTTCTCGTTCCCACCTTTTGCCGAGATTGCGGTCCTGACGCGTACCGACTCGGACGACGGCCGCGCCGCCGCCTCGGCGCGGGAGGCGGCTGAATCGATCGCCTCCGGCCTGCTCAAGGAAGGTGTCGAAGGCATCCGCGTGATGGGCCCGTCGCCGGCTTTCATCCACCGGCTGCGCGGCGAGTACCGGTGGCAGGTCACGCTGAAGGGCGACGGGCTTGACCGCGCGAGACACCTCGCCCCTCGGGGCAAGGGCTGGAGCTATGACGTCGACCCGGTGACATGATGGGCGAGTGAACCTCCCGATCCGGCCCTGCCGGCCACCTTCCCCGCCAGCGGGGAAGACATGACGGGTCGGACCGTCCAACAGAGAAAGGCGGACGTACTGGCCGCCATCGGGGGCCAGAAGGACCTCTGGATTGCCACGGCCGACCTGGCCGGGCGGCCCCACCTGATCGCCGTGTCGGCCTGGTGGGACGGCTCGCGCGTCGTCATCGCCACCACGGACAACAGCCGAACCGCCCGCAACCTCGTGGCCAACCACTCGGCTCGCCTGGCGCTCGGCGCGCCGGATGACGTGGTCATGATCGATGTGCGGTCGACTGAAAGCCGGCCGGTCTCGGACTCGGCCGAGCTGGCCGGTGGTTTCGCCGCGGCGGTGGGCTGGGACCCGCGGGAGGTGGGTAAGGGCTGGGTGTTCTTTGCGCTCGTGCCTGAGCGAATCCAGGCCTATAGGGGCTACGACGAGCTCGAGGGCCGGGAAGTCATGCGCAATTCGCGCTGGTTGGCCTAAGAAGATCGAGTCGACCTGGGGCGCCGGTAAAATCGAATTCGTGGCTGTGCGACCCATCCTCGGCTTCGAATATCCGGTGCTCCGCGAAAGGGCCCGGAAGGTTCCGCGCGTGGATGCCTCCGTCCAGCGCCTGATCGACGACCTCGCCGAGACGATGCTTGCCGCCCCCGGGGCGGGCCTGGCCGCCAACCAGATCGGCGTGGCGTTGCGGGTGTGCGTGGTCAAGGGCGACGACAACCAGATCTGGGGCCTGGTCAACCCGGAGCTCGTCAAGGGCGAGGGGACACAGGTCGGATACGAAGGATGCCTGAGCTACCCGGGCTGGGTGGGGGAGGTGGCGCGCCACGAGACGGTCGTCGTCAAGGGCCGCAACCGGCGCGGCAAAGAGGTGCGCATCAAGTCCAGTGGATTCACCGCGCGCGCGTTCCAGCACGAGCTCGACCACCTCGACGGGATCCTCTTCACCGACCGGCTGACCAGTCTCGACACGCTGCAGCGAGTCGACGATCTCGAGGCCGAGGACAAGGAAGAGGCCGTCGCGGCGGCTTCGGGATAACGCCTTCCTGAAGCTCGTCTTCGCCGGCACGGCCGAATTCGCCGTGCCCTCGCTCCGCGCTTTGCACGCGGCCGGCCACGAGATCACGCTGGTCGTCACCCAACCGGACAAGCCGGGCCACCGGATGAAGGTGACTCCGCCTCCGGTGAAGCTCGCGGCGCGGGAGCTCGGCATCGAGGTGTTTCAGCCGGAGCGCATCCGCGCGCCGGAGGCGATCGAGCGCCTGCGGCAGTTGGCGCCGGACGTGCTGGTCGTAGTCGCCTACGGGCAGATTCTGCCGGCCGCCGTGCTCGATATACCCAGGCGCGGCGCGGTCAACCTCCACGCCTCGCTGCTGCCCCGGCACCGCGGCGCGGCGCCCATCGCGCACGCGATTCTCGCCGGCGATCACCAGACAGGCGTCACCATCATGCGCATGGACGAGCAGCTGGACCACGGGCCGGTGCTGGCCGGGAGTGCCACGGAAATCGACCCGCGCGAAGACGCGGTGGCGCTGACGGCCCGGCTGGCCGAGATGGGAGCGGGACTGCTCGTGGAGACGCTGGCGCGGCCGGACGATTGGCGCCCGGCCGAGCAGGACCACGCTCGCGCCACCGCGGCGGGGCGCCTGCGCCGCGAGGATGGCGAGCTCGACTGGGACGTGCCGGCGGAGGAGATCGACCGCCGGGTGCGGGCGCTGCAGCCGTGGCCCGGGGTCACGTTGCCGACCAGCCGGGGCCGGGTCAAGGTGCTGAGCGGGCACGTGGAGGCGGGCAGGTTCGTGCCAGACGTCGTGCAGCTGCCCGGAAAGCGGCCCGGACCCGCGAAGCAGGTGCTGGGCGATGCCTGACAGGAAAGGCGAGGAGCGGGAGCGCGACGTCGCGGTCAACCGCCGCGCCTATCACGACTATTTCGTCGATGAGAAATACGAGTGCGGCGTGATGCTCACGGGGCCGGAGGTGAAGTCGCTGCGCGCCGGCCGGTGCAACCTGAGGGACGGATACGTGCGCCTCGACGGGCGCGAGGCCTGGCTGGAGAACGTGCACATCTCGCCCTACGCCGAGGCGCACCTCATGAACACCGAGCCGATGCGCCCGCGCAAGCTGCTGCTTCACCGCAAGGAGATCGCGACGCTGATCGGCAAGGTGAGGCAGAAGGGTTACACGCTGATCCCTTTGCGCGTGTACTTCTCGCGTAACCACGCGAAGATCGAGGTCGGGTTGTGCCGCGGCAAGCGCGAGTACGACAAGCGGCAGGTCATCGCCGAGCGTGACGCGAAGCGCGAGATCGAGCGCGCGATGCGGCGCTAACCTGGCAGCACGTCTTCCGCCAGGAGGTCCATCAGGAGTCCGTCATGCCATTCGCCGGACGGCCCTCGCTCGTACTTTCGCATAATGCCCACCGGCCTGAACCCGACGCTGCGATAAGCCTTGATGGCGCGGATGTTGTGAGCCGCCGGGTCGATCGTGAGACGGTGATGACCCCCTTCGGTGATGAGGTGACGGGCCAGCGTCTTGATCGCGTCAGGTCCGAGCCCAATACCCTGCCATTCGGATCGCAGCGCGAGGTCGATCCCCGCTGAGCGGTACGTCGGATCCAGCTCCTCGTGACACTGGATGAATCCGATGGCGTCCGGCCCTAGCTCGATCACGAAGCAAGACTCGCCTTCCGTCGGGTTCATCGCATCGCCGACAGATCTGGCTGCGTCGCCCCACCACTGCGAGACCGCCGGGTCGGCGAAGATCTTCTGCAACCTTTCGGTGTCGTCGGGCTGGACCGGGCGCAGCCTGACGTTCTCCCCAAGCAGGGTCTGTTCGATCACCGGTGGATTATGGGCATGTTTGCGTGCAGGCCCTCGATGCGGGAACGCGCCTGAGCGCGGCGCCGTTCAGGCCGCGAGGTTGATCCCGATCGCGCGCAGTCGCTTGTTGAGCGAGTCGAACGCGAACTGCAGGATCTCGCTCTCCGTGTGGCCGAACTCGGTGATGTAGCTCGGGTCGGGCGGATCGAGCACGCCGGTGATGAGCGGCAGGCACTGCAGCAGGGTCTTCTGGATCAGCGGCGCATACCGCTCGGCGTCGCTGCGCACGGCCTCCTGCAGGAGCTTGATCCCGAAGTTGACGTGGCGCGACTCGTCGCGCGCGACCGCGGTGAAGCCCTGGTAGAAGGCCCGGTCGGTCAGGCCCTGCTCGCGCATGGATTCGAGCTCGAACCGTTGTCCGGTGAGCGCGATGGTCCCTTCGATGACGATGTGGTACATCGTGACGCCTTCGATGAAGGCGTCGAAGTCCTTCGGGTTGCTGGCGAGGCGCTGGGCGGTCGCCGGCAGCAAGTCGTAAAAGAGGGTGTTGTATCCCTCGTTGGCATGGGGCCGGATCTCAGCCAGGAGCGTGCTCAGGTCCTTGGCGTCGGTGCCGACCACGTCGTGCCACCAGCGCTGGAAGAAGACGGTGTGACGAGCCTCATCGACCATTTGGGTCGACAAGAAGATTTCGATTTCGGGGGTGGGCGCCGCCCATACGAAGGGCGCCAGCGTGGCCGTGACGCGCTCCTCGCCGTTGAAGAAGAGGCGGTGAGACCACAGCGTGGCTTTCTTCTCGAGTTCGCTGGACTGTTCCCAGTCCGCCCGGTCGAGGGTGAAGTCGAGGTCGCCGACGGACCACTGCTGGGACTCCCAGCGCCGGTAGAGGTCCATGTAACTCGGCATCCTCTCGATGCCCCGGTCGATGAAGGAGAGGACGTCGTCGATCCTGATGTCGCCCAGCTCCTTGAGGCCGGCCCTGGCGATCTTGTCCATCTCCGGATCGAGTCGTTCACGCCGGTCCATGACTGCCATCTCGGTTCGGCGTCCATTAGACCAGAGCGCGAGTGTGGGGTGGAGCGCGGATGGGTAGAATCAAGCTGCAACCGAGTGCAGCTTCGTGGGGGCGTCCGGTCTCGACGGGGCAGTTGAGCTTCGGGATTGCGAGCCGAAGGCGTGTGCGTTACAGCGCAAGCGTTTACAAACGCCAACAGAACACCCGCTCTCGCCCTCGCTGCGTAAGCAGTAGAGACCTGAGTCCCGGGACTTAGATCCCGGGTGCTGCCCCTGGTCAATCCGGCGGACCGGGGAGCGGTATCACATAGACCGGATCGCTGGCCCGGGGGCGCCACGGCCCTGAGCTAGGACACTCACCGCGGCTGGCTGAAGCGGATCCCGTCGGGAGGAGCCGCCAGGCGAGAACCAAAATCCTGGACACGCTCGTAGAGATCCCGGGGGATGCTGCTTCGGACGCGGGTTCAACTCCCGCCGCCTCCACCAAGCTTGCGCTTGGAAGGCCCCCATCAACCCCGAGACCCCGGCGTGCGCTGGTTGAGTTCGGATTCGATCTGGGGACCTGAGACCCGCTTTGTAGGGTCGATCGACCCTCCCAACTTCGGCCTCTATCCGCCACGGTGATGGAAGTCGCCGTTCAAAGACTCCGCCGCAAGGCGGCCCCACAGAGGTGAAAGAAGGAAATGAACATATTGGTCTGGATCATCGTCGGAGCGATTGCCGGGTTCGTGGCCGGCAAAGTGGTCACCGGCAGGGGCATGGGCCTGCTCTGGGACATCGTGGTCGGCATCGTCGGCGCCTTCCTGGGCGGCTGGCTTGCCAGCCTCGCGGGCATCGGAGTGAGCACCGGAACGTTCACGATCGGAGGAATCCTCGCGGCCATCGTCGGCGCGATCATCCTTCTGGCCGCGTTCAAGCTCCTCACCGGCCGAGGGACGCTGCGGCACGCGTAGAGACCGTTTCAATGGCCGCCCGCCGGGAAGCCCTCGGCGGGCGTCTCACCCGTTCAACAAGGAGACGCAAAGATGAAAGAAAGAGTCCAAGGGAAGACTGAGGAGATCAAGGGTAAGGCCACCGGCAACAAGGGCCTTGAGACCAAGGGCAAGGCCCGCCAGAAGGTTGGCGAGGTCAAACAAGCCGCCAAGTCCATGGCCTACGACGCCGGGCACTCTGACAAGAAGCGCTAGCCAAGAAGCGCATGTCTTGGTCGTGACAACGCGCGCCCGCTCAGCATCTGGGCGGGCGCCGGCGCCGGTGCGCCAATCGACTTCACAGCCGCATCCGAGCCGAATCTAAGACGCGATCGCGACGATCTACTCAATGTCGAACACAAGGTTTCGACTCAAAGTCTTGGAGGTCAGTCTCGAACGTGCCGTATCACCACATGGGAACGCTCGGCTTCTTTCCTTTCGGCCTGCTAAGCGCGCTGACGGGCGTGCTTCTTCTCGTCGGCTTCGTGCTCCTGATCGTCTGGTTGGTCAGGACGATTGCCGGCCCCCACGCGATGCGGTGGAGCGGTCCCGCCGTCGCTTCAGCCGTTGCGGTCGAATCGCCCATGGACATCCTGGCGTGCCGGTTCGCCTCGGGCGCGATCAGTGCGGAGGAGTACCAGAAGGCGCGTGAGGTGCTGGCGGAGGCTCCCAAGCCTTGAGGCAAAAAGCCGCCTCGGGTCCAGTGGTTGGGACCGGGCGGGCCCTTCGGCCCTTGCCCGCGCTCGGTTGTGAATGGACGCTGTGACCGAGGTGATTTGAAATGCTGACAGCGTTCATGAGTTCGATTCCTGTTTCGTACGCCACGTCTACCGGCGCGGGTGACTTCTGGGTCGCGGTGCTTGCGATCCTGGCATTCGCGATCGCGGTCACGGTGGCCCTCGTGGTTGCCAGCCCTGCGCACAACGCGACCTCGGGCGCCGCGCAGAGGCCGACCATCAGGCAAGCGCCGACCACGACCTTCTCCAAGGCCGGCTGATCTCGGTACTGCGGACCTGTCGGCGGAGGCATCTCAAAAGGGACCCACCTCCGCCGCCGGGGTGCGGGCACCCATCCGGGGGGCCGTCAAGTCCCGTGGTTTGAGGGGCGTACGCCCCTCGCCACGCCGGCGAGGAGCACGCAGGATGAGCGGCGGAGGTACTGAATGAACACACTCGTCCTTTACGAATCCGAGTTCGGGAACACGAAGAAGATCGCCGAGCACATCGGCAAGTCGCTCGAATCCCGCGGCCCGGTACGCGTTTCGCCCCTCGGCGACTACAGCCCGTCCTTCCTGGAAGGGGTGGACCTTGTGTTCGTCGGCGGACCGACCCAGGCGCACAGCATGACCGTGAACATGCGCCACTTCCTCGACAAGCTCCACTCCACGCCGGAGGGGATCGAGGCTGTCGCCTTCGACACGCGCGTCAAAGGCCCGGTCCTCCTGTGGGGCTCCGCGGCCAAGGAGATCGACACCCGGCTGCGCGGCTCAGGTTTCCAACCGGTGGCTGGGCCCGAGAGCTTCCTGGTTACGCTCGGCAAGGCCCCGGTGCTGCACCCGGGAGAGGATGCCCGCGCCGCGGCCTGGGCGCTCCTGGTGGCAGACCGCGCCCGCGCCAAAGTGCTGGTCCCCGCCTGAAGGTCGTCTCTGGAACAGCCATACCGCTGTTGCGGTATGACTGTTCTATGAGCACCAGCTTTCAAGATTTCAACCGAGGAATGATCGCCGACCTGCGCGCCCACGGCGGCAAGCCGACGGGCGGGCCGTTCTTGGGCCGCGAGGTGCTGATCCTGACGACCAGGGGCGCCCGGTCGGGAGAGCTCCGTGAGAACCCGCTGGTCTACCACCGCGACAAGGGCATGTACGTCATCGTGGCGTCCAAGGGCGGTGCGCCGACCAACCCGTCCTGGTTCCACAACCTGCGCACCCACCCGACCGTCACCGTGGAGGTGCTGGGCGAGAAGTTCGAGGCCAAGGCTCACATCGCTGAAGGAGAGGAGTACGAGCGCCTGTACCAGCAGCATGCCGACATCAGCCCCACCTTCCACGAATACCGGGCCAAGACCACACGAAAGATTCCGGTCATCGTCCTCGAACGGATCGTCTAGCGGCGTAGGACAGGCTCTCCGATCAAGTCGATCGTCTCGCTGAGGGAGCTCAACCGCTGGACCCTGGCGCGCCAGATGCTGCTGGAGCGCGAGGAGGTCGACGTGGTCAGCGCCATCGAACGGCTGGCCGGCCTGCAGGCCCAGTACTCGCCTTCCCCGTACATCGGGCTGTGGTCGCGCGTGTGCGACTTCCGCCGCGAGGAGCTCGAGGCGGCGCTGAAGGCCAGCCTCGTCTACAAGGCGACCTTGATGCGAGGGACGCTTCATCTGGTCAGCGCCCGGCAGTTCGATTTCTTCCGCGTCGCCTCTCGATACCCGCGCCACGTCTGGACGGATGGCCTGGCCCAACTGAAAGAGCGCGGAGTCGACGTCGAAGCGCTGCGCGAGGAGATCCTGGTCGCGCTTGACGAGCGCCCGCTCAAGAAGCCTGAGCTTCAGCAGCTCTTCCGTCACCGGATACCGGCCGACCTGCCCGACTGGGTCGCATTCAGCGTGGTGATCGTGGTCGGCGCCACCATGAACCACCACGAGGACGCCAGGTTCGGCCATTTCGCGGGCAGCCGCTACCGCCGGGCCCCGCTGGCGGCCGTCGACCCCGGCCACGCAATGCAAAGCCTCCTCAAGTCGTACCTCGCTGCGTTCGGCCCTGCCACCAGGGGAGACATCGCCCAGTGGCTAGGCCGGCCGGTGAGCGTTTTCGGGACCGTGCTGGACTCACTCGAGCTCGTGAGCTTCGTGGGTGAGGACGGTCGCAAGCTGGTTGACCTACCAGGCGCGCCGCGGCCCGACCCGGGCGTGGCAGCGCCGGTCCGCTTCCTGCCCAAATGGGACAACCTCCTGCTGGCTTACGAACGCCGCGAACGCGTGCTGTCCGACGAGCGGCGCAAGGTAGTGATCCGGAAGAACGGCGACGTGATGCCCACGTTCCTGGTCGATGGGATGGTGGCGGGCTCCTGGGAGGCGCCCTTGAAGGGGCGCGCCTCGATGACGCTGACGCCATTCGCCCCGCTACCAGCGCGGCAGAGGCGGGCCGTCGCACTGGAAGCCGAGGCCCTCCTGGCATGGCTTCGGCCGGACGCCGACAAGCCTCAGATAGCCTGGAATTCGGCACAAGTGGAGTAACCTTCGGCGGTGCCCGACATGAGCCACTTGTGGCAGCGCTTCCTGATGGCCAGCGCCCTGGTTTTCGGCCTCCTCCTGGGGGTGGCAGCCACTGTGTTCGGCTACAGCAACAACTCGGCGGTCGACATTCGCTGGGCGATCTTCCATGTCGACCGGGTGCCCCTGTGGACCGTCACCATCGTCCCGCTGGCCGTCGTGCTGGTGGCCGGCACGATCTACCACTGGTTCAACAGCCTCCATCACTTCACCGAGCACATGCGCCACCGCAGGCGCGTCCACGAGCTCGAGGTCGAGCTGGCCACGCTGCGGGAGCACCTCGACCACGTCCTCGAGATGCCCGACCAGTCCTCGTCCCAGTTGCCCGCCAAGCACATCACGGCCGAAGTGACCACAGCCGAGCCCGCCCCGGCCCTCCAGGCCGCGCTGCCCGAGCCGGCCGCCTCCAATGGCGACTCCAGGGCACACCGCCGTACGGCGGTCCGCAAGCGAGTGACGCTCACCACCGCGTCCGAGCCCGAGGCCGCCGTCACCACCGAACCTGCCGCCGAAGCCCCTCCAACCCCTGAACCACAGCACGAGGCGACCGTGACGGGGGAGGGTGCCCCCACGGCCGCCGCCGAACCCGTCGCGGAGGACTAGCCCATGTCCGAACGGCGCCGCGCGGGACGCCTGGTCGTCCCTCCGCAGCAGGCCCCTGCCGACCGGGCGCTGCTCGAGCGCAGCGCCATCGAGGAGCTCAGCCACCACGCCGATCCTTGGCGCGTGCTGCGCATCCTCTCCGAGTTCGTGGAGGGCTTCGACGCCCTGAACGAGGTCGGGCCGGCCATCACTGTGTTCGGCTCGGCTCGCGCTGGAGCCGACGACCCCTACTACTCCGCCGGAGTCAAGCTCGGCGCCTCGCTGGCGAAGCGCGGCTTCGCGGTCATCACGGGCGGCGGCCCGGGCATCATGGAGGCCGTCAACAAGGGCTGCCACGAAGCAGGTGGCCTGTCGGTCGGGTGCAACATCGAGCTTCCTCACGAGCAATCCCTCAACCGGTACGTCGACCTTGGCGTCGAGTTCCGCTACTTCTTCGTGCGCAAGAACATGTTCGTCAAGTACGCGCGTGGCTTCGTGATCTTTCCGGGCGGTTTCGGGACCCTGGATGAGCTGTTCGAGTCGCTCACCCTCGCTCAGACGGGGAAGATCGAGCACTTCCCGATCGTGCTGTTCGGCACCCCTTACTGGAAGGGGCTCCTCGACTGGATGAAGGAGTGCGTGTTGAGCTCGGGCGCGATCGCGCCGGACGACCTGAAGCTCATGACGATGACCGACGACCCCGACGAGGCCGCGGAGATGGCGACCCGTCCGCTCCCGCTCAAAGGCCACGAGCCCCGCGCCGAGACCGGCGAGGCGAAGGCGGAATCGACATAGCCGCCGCGCAGCCGCTGGACTTCTTCTTCCTCAACGACGGCGGCCAGACCGCCGACGTGGTGGCGCAGCGGCTGGCGTCATTTCTGGACGGCGCGACCAAGACGATGGACGTCGCCATCTACGACCTACGGCTTGACGCCGGGCCGGGCGGGACTGTGTTCGCGGCGTTCGAAGCTGCACAGAAACGAGGCGTAGCAACCCGCCTGATGTTCAACCAGGACCATGCCCAGGCGATCCCGGTCCCCCCGCCGCCCGAGATCGACTGGGCGTTCGTCGACCGCTTGCGGTCGATCGGCGTCCAGATCAAGCCCGTCCCGGGCATCCCTGACCTCATGCACCACAAGTACGTGGTGCGCGACGCCGGCACCTCCGCAGCAGCGCTGCTGACCGGCTCGACGAACTGGACCAACGACTCGTGGAACCGCGAGGAGAACGTCATGTTCACCGTGGCGTCGGGTGAGGTCGCCGCCGACTACTCGGCCGACTTCCAGCAACTTTGGGACCGACCGGTGGTGGCCGATTCAGGGCGCATCTCTTCGCCCTGGTCGTCCCTGGCGGACGGAACGCGAGTCAGGCCGTACTTCTGTCCGGGGCGCAGCATGAAGCTCGTCCACGCGATGGCGCGCTCCATCGCGTCGGCCCAAAAGCGCATCCGCATCTGCTCCCCCGTTATCACCTCGGGCCCGATCCTCGGCACGCTCGCGGAGATCTGCGAGCATCCCGGCATCGACATCGCCGGGGTGTACGACGCCACGCAGATGGACGAGGTGCAGCACCAGTGGTCGTCGATGGCCGCCTCGGCCTGGAAGCTCACGGCGTTTCATTCGATCGCCGCCGCGGTCCGGTTCGGCGCGAAGCGCTCCACGCCGTATGCGAAGGGCTCAGTGCACGATTTCATGCACGCCAAAATCCTGGTCACGGACGACTACGTGTACACGGGCAGCTTCAACCTCTCGCACAGCGGCGAGCAGAATGCAGAGAATGTGATGCAGATCGAGAGCGCCGCGATTGCCGACATGTGCGCCGCCTACATCGACCGCGTCGCGGCAAGATACGGCGCCCCACCCAAGGTGGGGTAGGGCCCTGCCCAGACCCCGGATCCTCTGGCTCGTCGCAGCCGGCATTGCGGTAGTGGCGCTCGCCCTGGCCGTGGTGGCGCCTCAGCTGAGGCCGGCGACCGGCACCCTGGTGGTCACCACCGCGGGCCGCAGCGCCGGCACTGTCCCCAGCTCCAGTGTGATGATCCACGGCGCAGGCGGGTGGGCCGCGGTCGGCGACATCGCAGGCGGATACCCGGCCGCGCCGCAGGAAAAGGACATGCTCACCGTGCTTGTGGCGGCGGGCAAATTCGACGGCGTCAGGGTCGGAGGAGACGTGCAGTCCGTGCGCTTCGCGGTGACCGCGGGCCAGGTCGTCCCTCTCCTGCTCGGGTTCGAGGCCGGGCGCCTCGTACCCGGCGGGGTGTATGCGGGCAACGACGAGGTGAACCTCGGCCTTGGCGAGCTGGCCGGCAAGTTCGTCGCCATGGCCGACTACGCCCTCGTCGACCAGTCGGGAAAGGCCTTCGACCCGGCCGCCAACTCGGGCCAGGACCTGGTCATCGCCGCATTTCACACGACCTGCCACGAGACCTGCCCGCTGTACACCGCACTGTTCTTCGAGATCGCCAAGCTCATGCCACCGGGCGTCAAGCTCGCCGAGGTGACGACCGACCCCGGCACCGACACGAGCTCGGTGCTCGCCGATTACGCGCGCGGCATCGGCGCGCTGTGGACCTTCGCCACCGGAAGCGCGGACGCCCTGACTTCCTTCTGGAAGCCTTTCGGAGTGGCCCTGGCCACGGGCGATACGCACATCTCCACCTTGGCCCTGGTCGACCGGCACGGGTACGTGCGCCTCGTATATCGCGGCGTCCCCGCCGTGGGCTCGGACTTCCCGCCGTCCCTCATGACCGGTCTCAGCGCGCAGGGACTGCACGAGCTCGCGTCCGGCGGCGATGGCTGGGGCGCCCCCGAGGTGCTCCAGGCCCTGCTCACGATCGCGCAGCCCCAGCAGCCGGCCCCTGGTCGAGGCGGCACGGCCCCGGCTGTCGATCTACCGACCACCGACGGGCACAAGTCCGTGCAGAGCGACCTCGCGGGCAAGCCGGCGGTGATCAACTTCTGGGCCAGCTACTGCCCGCCCTGCAAGGCCGAGATGCCGCTGCTCCAGCGGGAGGTGGGCCGCCAGCCCGGCGTGCAGCTGGTGCTCATCAACGAGGGTGACAGCGCCCAGGCCGCGCGCGCGTTCCTCGAGTCGGCGGGGATCCACCAGGCGGCCCTGCTCGACTCGGACCTGGCCGTTGGCCGCGCCTACGGGGTGACGGCTCTACCGATGACGGTGTTCGTTCGCGCCGACGGCACCATCTCAGGGCGGCAGATCGGCCAGCTGAGCGAGGGCGTGCTGGCCGCGCAGCTCTCGAACCTGGCCAGTCAGTAGACTGGGCCGCTGATGCTCTCGGTGGTCTTCTTTCGCCGGCTCGCTTTTCTCACAGCGTTTTTCGCCTACCTGCTGATCGCGCTCGGAAGCCTGGTCCGCGTTTCGGGCTCAGGCCTCGGCTGCCCCGACTGGCCGCTCTGCCACGGGCGTCCCTACCCGCCCGCTGACTTCCACGCGATCATCGAGTACTCGCACCGCGCCGCGGGCACCGTGACCGGAGTATTGATCATCGCGACCGTGATCCTCGCGTGGCTGGTCTTCCGTGCGAGGCGGCCGGTCGTGGCCTGGTTGGCGACGGCCTCGCTCGTCGGCGTCATGTGTGAAGGAGCGCTGGGCGGTGTCGTGGTGGCGCATGACCTTGCCCCGTGGCTCGTCCTGATCCACCTCGGCCTCGCGATGGTGATTCTCGGCTGCCTCGTCGCGACTGCTGTGATGTCGATGCCGACGTCGGTCGGGGTGGGTGATCCGGGGTTCCGGCGACTTGCCTGGGTCGCTGCCGGCGCCACGTACGTCATGCTGCTCACCGGCTCGACGGTCGTCGCCAGCGGCGCTGACCAGAGGTGCAAGACATTCCCACTGTGCGGTGGCGGCTTCACGCCGAGCTTCGCCGGCGTCGATGGATTCACGATGTTTCATCGCGGCGCCGTGCTGCTGATCGGCATTCTGCTCGTCTACTTTCTGGTCGTTGCTATGAGGCGTCCGGGCCTTGGTACTGTCGCAATCGCGACGCTGGTCGTGCTGGCCCTGCAGGTCGCGGTGGGAGCGGGCGCGGCACTGACCGACGCTGAGCTGTACAACGGACTCCACGTCGCCATGGCGACGCTCGTGTGGGCGGGAATCCTGTCGACCGCGCTTTTGACCCTGCGGCGCGCGGACCGAGTGCCCTCGGTGTCGCGGTCTCCCGAGAAGACCGGCGCTTGAGCGCCGTAGGCGCGCTGGCGCGGGGTCGCGGCATCTCCGCCACCGCGCGCGACTACGTCAGCCTGCTCAAGCTGCGCATCGTCGCGCTCCTCGACGCCACCGCGATCGGGGTGATGATCCCGGCCTCGCACGGCCACCCTCGCCTGGGCGCCGTGGCCGCGGTGCTCGTCGGTGGCACCCTCGCCGCCGGTGGCGCGCACGCGATCAACTGCTGGTTCGACCGCGACATCGACGCCGAGATGAGCCGCACCCGGAGCCGCCCGCTGCCGGCCGGTCGCATCCCTGCCTGGCATGCGCTCACGCTTGGCGTGGCGCTGAACTTCGTCGCGTTCGGGGTCCTGTGGACCGGCGCCAACCTGACGGCCGCACTCCTCGCGCTGAGCGGGACCTTGATCTACGTCTTCGTCTACACGATCTGGTTGAAGCGCGTGACGCCGCAGAACATCGTGATCGGAGGTGCGGCGGGCGCCGTGCCGCCCCTGGTGGGGTGGGCGGCCGCGACGGGCGGCCTCGACCTCACGGCCGTGGCCTTGTTCGGCGTGATCTTCCTGTGGACTCCGCCGCACTTCTGGGCGCTGGCCGCCGTGGTCAAGAAGGACTACGCCCGCGCACACATCCCGATGCTTCCGGTGGTCGGAGGCGAGGTTTCCGCGAAGCGCCAGAGCCTGGTGTACGCGGCGCTGACGGCGGCCGCCAGCGCGGTCCCGTTCCTCACCGGCTCCGCCGGCGCGACCTACCTCGCCGGGGCGATGCTGCTGGGTCTCGGGTTCGTCGGGATCACCGTCATGGATCTGACAACCCGTGGTTGGACTCGCCGCGTTTTCGCGTACTCGATCACCTACCTCGCGCTGCTCTTCACCCTCTTCGCCGTCTCCCCGTTCTTGCCCTGAGCACGATGGAGATCATCCGCCTGCACCTGGCGCGAATCGGCGCCCTGCGGAACATGCCGGTGCACGGATTCGTGATCAAGCACCCGCGCGCCGGCGCGATCCTGGTCGACACCGGCGTGGGCTGGCCGACCGAGCTTGTCAGGGAGTGGAAGGTGGTCAACCGCCATGCCGCCGACGCGCTGGCCGAGCACGATCTGAGCCCGGCCGACGTCCGCATCGTCATCAACAGTCACCTCCACTTCGATCACTGCGGGCAGAACACGGTGTTTCAGCACGCGCCCTTCTATGTCCAGCGCAAAGAGCTGGAGCGCGCCCGCCGGCAGGAGAAGACGACCGCCGAGTGGTTTGACTTCACGGGCGCCAGATTCGAGTTGCTCGACGGAGACGCGGAGATTGCCGAAGGGGTGCGGGTCGTGGCGACACCCGGCCATACCGTCGGGCATCAGAGCGTGTTCGTCGACACACCTAATGGGTCGGCCGTGATGATCGGCGACGCAGCCTATACATCGGACATCTACCGCCAAGTCGAAGAGGCCGACCTCACAGAATGGCGCGGGCAGCACTCGGACCGCAGGGCCTGGACGAGCTCACTGAAGAAGCTCCACCGCATGCATCCAAACGCCGTGCATTTCTGCCACGACACGCACGTCGTCACGACTGGATGAGCGGCGACGAACCTCCCGGCCCCCTGGTCGAGGCCGTCTGGCTGAGGGAGCATTCGAACGATCGGGACCTGCGAGTCATCGACTTTCGCTGGCATCTGCAGGGTCCCGATGGTCACGACGAGTACCTACGGGGCCATATTCCCGGCGCTGTGTTCGTCGACCTCGAGGCCGTTACGGGAAAGGAGGGAGGAGGTCGACATCCCCTGCCCACCGCCGCGCAGTTCCAGGATGAGATGCGCCGCGCTGGCGTCGGAGACCGGACCACGGTGGTGGTCTATGACGATGCCGGCGGGTCGATCGCGGCGAGGCTGTGGTTCCTGCTCGAGTGGTTCGGCCACGGCTCGCAGTCCGTGCTCGACGGCGGCCTCCAGGCGTGGGGCGGTCCGCTTTCGACCGACTTGCCGCGCGTACCGCCAGGCGACTTCCACGCGGCGGAGCCGGATCGGTCGCGGGTTATCGACGTGGCGGCGGTCGGTGAGCTGAGGGGAATCCCGCTGCTCGATGCGCGTGCGCCGGAAAGATATCGAGGGGACAAGGAGCCGATCGACCCCAAGGCAGGGCACATCCCGGGCGCGCTGAGCGCGCCGTGGACCGGAAACCTCGGACTGGATGGCAGGTTCAAGACGCCCGGCGAGCTGAGGCGCAGGTTTGCCGAGCTCGGCGCCAGCGCCGGCGCAGTGGCCTACTGCGGCTCCGGGGTCAACGCCTGCCACGAGCTGCTGGCGATAAGGGTGGCCGGCCTGCCCGACGCCAGGCTTTACGCCGGGTCGTGGAGCGACTGGTCCAGCCGCGACCTCCCGGTCGCCACCGGCAGCGACCCCGGTGATGGAACTACGATTCCGAAATGATCCTCACAGGCAAAAAGATCCTCATCGCCGGCATGAGCGACCGCCGCTCGATCGGCTACGCGATCGCGCAAGAGGCTCAGCGCGCTGGCGCAGAGCTGCTCCTCACGAGCTTCGGCCGGATGATGAGCATCACGCAGATGACGGCGAAAAAGCTCAGCCCAGCGCCGGAAATCCTGGAGATGGACGTCACCAAACCTTCGGACATAGCCGAAGCCGTAAAGGAGATCGGCAAGCGCTGGGACCGTATCGACGGGCTCGTCCACTCAGTCGCATTTGCGCCGGCGGATGCGCTCGGCGGAAATTTCCTCAACACTCCATGGGAAAGCGCGGCGACGGCATTTCAGGTCAGCGCTTTTTCATTCAAAGAGCTGGCAAGTGGATTTCTTCCGTTAATGAAAGAGCACGGCGGCTCACTTGTCACGATCGATTTCGACAACTCAACGACCGCATGGCCGAAATACGACTGGATGGGCGTGTCCAAGGCCGCGCTCGAGTCCGTGACGCGTTACCTCGCACGCGACCTTGGACGCTACAAGATCCGGGTCAACGCCGTTTGCGCGGGCCCCCTGGCCACGCTTGCGGCGAGCGGGATTCCCGGGTTCAAGGATTTCGAAGAGGTGTGGGAAAAGCGCGCGCCGTTGGGCTGGAACCTGCAAGACCGTTCGCCCGTGGGACGAGCTGTGTGCGCGCTGCTTTCCGACTACCTGGACATGACCACAGGGGAGCTGGTTCACGTCGACGGCGGCTATCACGCCATGGGTACCGAGCTGCCTCCCGAATAGGACCTTGCGGTCTGACCCCACATCTTGTGCACAGGTGGGGACAAGCGCGCAACATCCTGTTAGTCTCTTCCGAAATCCTGGCGGCACCTCAAGGGGCCCCGACTCGCTGGGCCCGTGGGGCGGCCGACCGCCAAACGGGAGGAACTGAGTTTGCGGGAGTGCCTGGTGATCTATGTGGACGCCGCTCTCGACAAGAACGGCCGGGCCGGATGTGGCCTGGCCGTTTTTGTTAGGGGTCGCGCGGTCTATACGGAGTCGTTCGGATTTTCGCACCTGGGTGGGTCGGCGCAGCTGGAGGCGCACGTGTGCGCAGGCGCTCTCGATCTTGCCGCAGCCCGCTGGCCGTATCACCGCGTCATCGTGCGCACCGACTGTGCCCCGGTCGTGCGGAGTCGCATGCCTTCCAGTGACAGTTTTCGCGTCGCGGTGTACGAAGTTCGCGAGCGATGCAGGCGCGGTTGGCGCGTGGTCCGTTACGTAAACCGTAAAGCCAATCCTGCGCACGAGCTGGCGCGGGAAGGTCTCAAGAGCATTTCCAAACCACAGGTGCTTGCCGCGGCGTAATCCGCGTCAAAAGAATTCCAGGGTGGGGCCTATATACTGCCGGGACACCCCGGTTGATTTGGGCACGTCCCAGGAGTCGAAATGTCGCCAGACGAAACACCGCCAGGCCAGGAAGCGCCACGCCGCCGACGCGGTCGGCCGCCTGGTTCGAAAACGACGACCATCGCTCGGACGGGACGAAAGCGCGCAGACGGCGGAGAGCTCGTCGGTCAACTGAACAACATGGTCGCCGAGTTGATCAAGGAGAACCGCAAGCTCAGGCGCCAGGTCGTCAAGCTGACCGAGCGGGGATCGGCGGCGGCATCCACGACCGTCGAACGCGGCCTGCGCACGATCTCGCGGCGTGTGCAGCGAGCGCTGGGCGGCACGGCCAAGAAGCGACGCTCGGCCGCTGCGCCGGCCAACGGCCGGCGCAAGGCCACGACGAGGAAGCGCAAGGCCTCGTAAGGCCGTTGCCGGTCAGCCGCTGAAGCCGGGGTTCGCCTCCATGTGCTTTGCCGTGCGGTACGCGTCAACGATGCTGTAGAGCCACAGCGTGCCGCCCCCGACCTCCATCGGTACGCCCAGCGCGAGCCCGATCACGCTCAGGTCGAGGTCCAGGCCCAAGAACTGGAGGCCGCCGACGCCGAGTAGGTAGGCGATCCCCTTCTTGTTGTGGCCGAGGTAGAAATGCCCACATCCGGGGATGATCGCCAGCGCTGCAGCCAGCGCGGCGCTCTTGGGCCGCGACACCACGGCCCCGCGATAGCCTCCCGAGGCGCGGGCGCCGCACCCGGGACAGGACGCATACGGGTTGGCCAGGGAAGCGCCGCAGATTCCGCAGAGTACATCTGATGCCATGGCTCTATCTTTGCCCCTTTTCGGCCAACCGTAACCGCCCGCGCACCCCTTAAGCTCAGACCGTGGACCTCGGATTCACGCCAGAGGAGGAAACCTTCCGGCAGGAGATCCGGGCCTGGCTGGACGGCAACTTGCCGGCCGAGTGGCGCCACGGGGGCGTCGGCGGGTACCGCGAGGACGAAGAGACTGAGATCCAGCGCGACTGGCAGCGCCGCCTCCACGAGGGCGGCTGGCTGAAGCTGGGCTGGCCCCAGGACGCCGGGGGGCGCGAGGCGACGCCGGTCATGCAGGCGATCTACCAGGAGGAGATGGCCAGGTCGGGGGCGCCGATCATCCTTGGTCGGCTCGGCGTGAGCCTGCTGGCCCCCACGCTGCTGGTGCACGGCTCGCCGTGGCAGAAGCAGACCTACGTCGATAAGATCCTGAGCGGCGAGCTGATCTTCTGCCAGGGCTTCAGCGAGCCCGACGCGGGGAGCGACCTTGCTGGCCTGCGCACGCGCGCCGAGCGAAAGGACGGCAAGTGGCTGATCAGCGGCCAGAAGACCTGGTCCAGCGGGGCGCACTACGCCGACCGGAGCTTCCTGCTCGCGCGGACCGATCAGGCAGGCGGGCACCGGGGCATCGGCTTCTGTTTGGTCGACATGCGCCAGCCGGGCGTCGAGGTGCGCCGCATCCGGCAGATGACCGGGGGAGGCGAGTTCTGCGAGGTGTTCCTATCCGGCGCGGAGGTCGACGATCGGGACCTGGTCGGCGAGCCTGACGCGGGCTGGAAGATCGCCATGACGGTGTTCGGCTTCGAGCGTGGCGGCCTGGCCCAGGCGGCGCGTTTCGAGCGCGCGGTGGCTCAGCTCGCGCAGCTCGCCCGCGAGCGGGGCGCCGGGGCGGACCCCGGCACGCGCCAGCGTGTGGCGCAGGCGCAGATCGAGGCGCACGTCTTCAGGCTCATCGGTCTGCGCAACTTGAGCAGCGCCCAGCACGGCAAGGCGCCGGGGGCGGAGGCGAGCCTGACCAAGCTCTACTGGAGCGAGATGGACAAGCGCCTCCAGGAGACCGCGCTCGGGATCGAGGGTCTCTACGGCGCACTCGCGCCTGAGTCGTCATTTGCGATCGAGGAAGGCCGCTGGCAGTACGGCTGGATGTGGGCCCAGGCGGAGACGATCTACGCGGGCTCCTCTGAGATCCAGCGCAACATCATCGCCGAGCGCGTGCTCGGCCTCCCACGGGGCCGATGAGCGCCCCGGCGGCCTCCGTCGTCGAGCGGCTGCGCGACCGCATCGGAGTCACCGGTCCGTCCACCGAGGCGGTCGTCGAAGCAGGCCACGTCAAACGCTTCGTCGAGGCGATCGGCGACCCCAACCCGCGCTGGGCCGAGCAGGCGCCGCCGACGTTCCTGGTCGCCCTGGCGCCGGCCTCGCTGCACCTGGCGGAAGCGGAGGAGTACGGGAAGGGGTGGCTCAACGGCGGCAACCGCTTCGAGTACTTCGGGCCGGTGAGGATCGGCGACCGCATCACGGCCACCGGCCGCGTCGCCGAGGTCTACGAGAAGCCCGGCTCCAGCGGCAGCCTGCTCTTCATCGTCTTCGAGACCGACTACGTCAACCAGGACCAGGTCCTGGTGGCCCGGCTGAGAGGGACGGCGATTCGCCGATGAAGATCGAAGTGGGGCAGGAGGTGCCTGAGCTGGTGAAGCATCCGACCACGCGACAGCTCGTGCAATACGCCGGCGCGCAGGGCGATTTCTACGAGATCCACTACGACCAGGCCTTCGCGCAGGGCGTCGCGCTGCCGGGGGTCATCCTGCACGGTCTGTTGAAGGCGGCGTTTCTCGGGCAGCTGGTGACCGACTGGCTGGGCGAGCGCGGCGTCTTGAAGAACTTCGAGGTGAGCTATCGCGGAATCGACGTTCCGGGCCGGCCCTACCGCTGCCGAGGCCGGGTGGTCCGGGTCGAGGGAGATCAACTCGAGCTGGAGGTCTGGGGCGAGGACTCGGAGGGGAAGCGCACCACTGTGGGCAGCGCCACCGTCGAGATGAAGGGCTGAGAGCGGAAACTGGCCAGGCCGCGCATGACCAGCAGCACCGAGGCGTCGATCACGCAGTAGCCGCCCGCGATGACGGAGGGCGGGTTGCCCGAGGGTATGTGCGTCCATGGCGCCACCGGCAGCCACGCCCAGTTCCCGAACGACGTGCCGAAGATCTCGAGCTCGCCGGTGGCGATGAAG
Organism: Candidatus Dormiibacterota bacterium; assembly: GCA_035468355.1. Lineage (GTDB taxonomy): Bacteria > Chloroflexota > Dormibacteria > Dormibacterales > Dormibacteraceae > DATKSS01. The sequence goes on along the minus strand of DATITA010000093.1, from coordinate 15,588 downwards.
ATGGCCGAGAACAGGGCCCACCGCGGTGAGCGAAGGACGAAGTAGGCGAAGACGGGCAGGCAAAGCGCCCCCTGCACGTCGACCCGTCCGGTGATGAGGGGGAGCAGCGTGAGCCCCAGGACCGCCCACGTCGTGGCGCCCCCGAGCACCGCGTAGGCGACGCGCTTGCCGTACCGGAGGACGACCGGCGTCCTCGCGGCCATGAGGCCGAACAGGTAGACCATGCCGTGGCCGGGAGGGACGAAAAGCGGGACGTTGTGCAGCCTGTACCGGTAGACGCCCCAGATCAGCGAGCCGAAGATCTCGAACCCGGTTGCCACGACCACGCACGTCCAGACCTGCCAGCGTTGCTCTTTCGGCGCTTTGAGCGCACAGAGGTAGAGGCCGGCAAACGTGAGGCCGCCCAGCAGCCACTGCTGCCAGAGCGCCGTGATCCTGCTGTCCGCGAAGAGCAGGATCGGGGTGTAGGTGAGCAGGTAGGCGTGCAGCCAGTACGGCTGCACGCCCTGGGTGAACCTTTTGACTACTTGATCGAGCCTCGCTCGTCGATGAGGCTGCCTTGCAGGGTCCAGCCGGTGCCGTTCCAGTCGATCACCTGCTCCTGGGTGATGGGGAAGTGGTCGTTGGAGGTCGTCTTGACCACCACGCCCGGAAGCAGGAAGGGATTGTTCGTCTCGTTGAGCTGGTTGCCGGCGATGTTCATGACGTTGGCGCGGGTCATGTTGGATCCGGCCTTGGTCAGGACGTCGACCATCGTGTAGGCGACGGCTGCGCCGTAGATGTTGAAGCCGTCGTTGACGTTGCACGTGGAGCAGTTCGCGATCGCCGTCTTGTAGAGCTTCATGCCCGCGTCATTCGCCCACTGGGGGTCGGTGGGATCCTTGATGTATCCGACGCTGATCACGTTCTTCAACGCGGCGCCGGACTTCTGGGCGAAGCCCATGTACACCTGCGGGTTGGAGACGGAGTTGAGGTAGATCTGGTTGGGAGTCCAGCCGATCTTGGTCACGATGGCGAGAGCGCCGATGGTGAATCCGGGCGTGGCGAAAAGGAACAGGGTGTCAGCCCCGCTGGACTTCAGCTTGGTCAGCTGCGCGGCCAGGGTTGGGACCGCGGCGGTGACGTCGTAGCTTTCCTTGTCGATGATCATCGAGGCCTTGGACCCCAGGCCGTCCGTCAGGCCCTTCAAGTAGTCCTGCCCGTAGTCGTCGTTCTGGTACAGGACGCCGAGCTTGGCGCTGGGGTGGTTGGTCATCACGTCCTTGGCGTAGATGCGCGCCTCGCCCTGATACGGAGGCTGCCAGCCGATGGTGTAGTTGTGCGAGCTGAAGTCGCCCATGAATGTCGTGGCGCCGGTGGCGACGAAGAGCTGAGGCACTTTCTTGGTGTTGAGGTAGTCGCGCACGGAGGTCTGGGCCTGCGTCCCCAGTCCGCTGAACATCGCGAAGACCTGGTCCTGCTCGACCAGCTGCTTGGTCAGGGGCACGGTCTGAGCAGGGTTGTAGCCGTCGTCGAGGATCTTGAAGTTGATCTTGCGGCCGTTGACACCGCCCTGGGTGTTGTTGACGTACGTGAAGTAGGCGAGCTCGGCGTTGGCGATGGTGCCGTAGGCGGCCGCCGGTCCCGAAAGGGCGTTGGTGGTGCCGAGCAGGATCGAGTTGCTCGTCACACCGACGTCGGTCTGCGCGGTGGGCGTGTTGGAGCCGCCACACGCAGCCAGGGTCACCAGGACCGCGGCTACTGCGGCCAGACGCGATGCGTAATGTGTCATTGAACTTCCTCCCGCTTTATCGGTTGGCGCCTGCAAGCAGCTCGCGCGGCCGTGCTGGGTGTATTTAAACAGTCTGGGGGTCGGGTGGCGCTTGTCCAGTCTCGTGATCACCTGCCCCTCGCAGGCGGCGGCGCAGCCGCGAGTATCCCGCGTTCGCCAGCCCGACGATCCCATGGGGCGCAAAGATCATGATCAGGACCAGCACCGACCCGTATGTGACAGCCGGTCCGGCCTTGACCACCGTGGTCGCGACCTGGGTCGGGATCCAGGTCTGGCTCGGCACCCACTGGTTGGACTCGATGGGCAGGAAGTAGACGAAGATGGCGCCCAGCAGCGGACCGGGGATCGAGGCGAGCCCTCCGACCACGCCGCCCACGAGGAGCTGGATCGAAAGCCCCACCGGGAAGGCGTCGGGGCTGACGAAGCCGGTCGACAGAGCGAAGAGGGAACCGGCCACGCCCGCATAGAAAGCCGACACGCCAAACGCGAAGGTCTTGTAGCCGGCCACGTTCACCCCTGACGCGGCCGCCGCGACCTCGCCGTCGCGGACCGCCCGCATGGCCCGCCCGGGCCGGTGCCGGACCAGGTTCCATGCGAACCAGAAGAGCAAGAGCGCGCAGGCGAGGATGACGTAGTAGATCCACTGGTCGCTGGTCATGGGCGTGCCGGTGATCGCCGCGAACCCGTCCTTCATGAACTGGGGAGGGTCGGGCTGGGTGAGGAGGATGCCCTGCACGCCTCCGGTGAGCGCCGCCGGGCGCTTGATCAGGCTCGGTGTCACGACCGCGAGCGCGAAGGTCGCGAGCGCGAGGTAGAGGGCGGACAGGCGCAGAGCGGGAATGCCGAAGAGAAACCCCACTACACCCGTCATTACGCCGGCGATCGGGATCGTGGCGAGGAAGTCGAGCTTGTAGGTGTGGACCAGGATCGCGGAGGTGTAGGCGCCGAGCGCCATGAAGGCTCCGTGGCCCAGCGAGATCTGGCCGCTGTAGCCGACGAGGACGTTGAGTCCCATGATCGCGATCGCGAGGACCAGGGCGCCGCCCCATTCGCTGGCCTGGAAGCTCGTGATCACGGTAGGCAGGCCGGCCAGGAAGACGACCGCCACCAGCACGAGCCAGTAGCGCGGCGGGGCGGAGCGGATGCGCTGCATCAGTGGCCCACTAGACGCGCCGCACCGCGGGTCGTCCAAGGAGCCCGTTCGGCTTGACGACCAGGACGCCGACGATGATGGCCAGGGCGACGGCCAGCTGGAGGTCGCCTCCGACGAACGGCAGATAGGCCCCGGCCAGGTTGACGGTGACCCCGACGATGAGGCCTCCGACGACTGCGCCCAGGGGGCTTTCAATGCCGCCCAGGACCGCGGCCGCGAACGCGTAGATGATGACCGTCTGCATCATGTCGGGCTCGAGCAGGAGTGCCGGGGCGGCCATCATCCCCGACACTGCGCCCACCGCCGACGCGAGGCCCCAACCCAACGCGAGCATCCAGCTGACGTGCACGCCGAGCAGGCGGCTCGCCTCGGGGTGGTGCGCGGCGGCGCGCATCGTCAGCCCGACCGTGGTGCGCTGGAGCAGCAGGTAGATGAGCAGGAGGACCACGCCGCTGACCGCGATCACGCCGAGGTCCTGGTAGCTCGCATAGGCGCCCAGGATGGTCACGGTGCTCACCGAGAACGGGGATGGAAAGCTATGCGGCGCGTAGCCGAAAAGGAATCCTGCCGCCCCGTTGAAGAGGGTGGCGAGACCGAGCGTGACTATGACCAGGGTCAAAACGGGGGCGCGTTCGACGGGCCTGATCACGATCCGCTGCACGGCCAAGCCGCCGGCGAAGGCGAGCACCACGGTCACCGGGAACGCGATCCAGTAGCTCACGCCGCGATCGATCAAGGCGAACGCGATGAATGTCGCGAACATCGCCATCTCGCCCTGCGCGAAGTTGACGAGGCCCATGGCGTTGTAAATGAGCACCAGCGCGAGGGCCAGGCTCGCGAAGATCCCGCCGCTGGCGAGCCCGCTGACGAGCTGCTGAAGGAGCTCCTGCACGTTCGTCAATACCCGAGGTAGGAGCGGCGCACCGACTCCTTGCCCTTCAGCTCCGCGCTGTCTCCGTGCACCGCCACGCGGCCGACCTCGAGCACGAAGGCCGTGCTCGAGATGTCGAGGGCTAGCCTGGCGTTCTGCTCGACGAGCAGGACCGCCACCTGGCGCGTCTCGTTGATCGTCTTGATGATGTCGAAGATCGATCGCACGACCATGGGCGCGAGCCCCAGCGAAGGCTCGTCGAGGAGCATCAGCCGCGGCCGCATGAGCAGGGCGCGCGCGATCGCCAGCATCTGCTGCTCGCCCCCGGAAAGTGTGCTGGCGGACAAGCGGCGTCTCTCCTTCAGCACCGGGAAGTACTCGAAGACCTGGTCGTAGTCCTTGCGCACGTCGGAGTCGCGGCGCAGGTGCGATCCAAGCCTGAGGTTTTCGTCGACGGTGAGCTCGGTGAGGATCCCGCGGCCCTCCGGGACGTGCGCGATGCCGCTGCGAACCACGTCCTCGGTCGACATTCGCCGTATCGAGCGGCCGCCGAACCGGATGTCGCCGGTCCACCGCACCCCGGCTGTGACGGCGCGGAGCGTGGTCGTCTTGCCCGCTCCGTTGGCGCCGAGGAGCGACACGATGCCTGCCTCGGGCACCGAGAGCGACACGCCGTGGAGCACGGACGTCGGCCCATACCCGGCCCGCACGTCTTCGAGCTCGAGCAGGCCGGTCAACCCTATGCGGCGCCCAGGTAGGCTTCGATCACGGCGGGGTTGCGCTGCACCTCGCTCGGGCTTCCGTCCGCGATCTTTTTTCCGAAGTCGAGCACGACGACGCGGTCCGACAGTCCCATCACGAAGGCCATGTGATGCTCGACCAGCAGCATGGTCACGCCGAGATCGTCGTGGATGCGGCGCAGCAGGCGGGCCATCGCCTCCACCTCCTCGTGGCTGATGCCGCCGGCCGGCTCGTCCAGCAGGAGGAGGCGCGGCGTGGCCACCAGGGCGCGGGCGAGCTCGACCCTCTTCTGCGTGCCGAAAGGAAGCGACGCGACCGGCCGGTCTGCGACCTGCGCGAGACCGACAAAATCGATCATGTCCATGGCGCGCTTGCGCGAGGCGGATTCCGCGCGCAGCGCCTGCGGCAAGGGCACCGAGGCCTGCAGCCAACCGCTCCTGGTGTGCGTGTGGTCGCCCACCAGAACGTTGTCGAGGACCGTCATCGTCCGGAACAGGGCCACGTTCTGAAAGGTGCGCGCCAGGCCGAGACCGATGACCTTGTGCGCGGGTATGCGCTGCATCGGCCGGCCGTCGACCAGCACGGCGCCGGCATTGGGCCTGTAGACGCGGGTGACGACGTTGAAGAGGGTCGTCTTGCCTGCGCCGTTGGGGCCGATCAGGGCGACGACCTGCCCCTGGTCGACGCTGAAAGACACCGAATCGAGAGCGACGACTCCACCAAAGCGGACGCTCAGGTCGCGGACCTCGAGGAGCGGCATGTCGGGCGAAAGTCTATTAGCGATTGACGCCGGTCGCTTAATCCTCCGCTGGCTCGGGTAGGTCGGGCGGCCCGTCAGGGGCACTCGGCAGATCGCTCACCGGGGGCTCGGGCTCGACGGGGGCCGCCGGCGGTGGCGTGGGCGCCACGGGAGGAGCGGTCGCCATGTCGTCCCACGCCGATGGTGGAGGCGGCACAGGCGCCGGAGCGGGCGGCGGCGTTCCGAACTCGGCCGCGTAGTCGGGCCTGGTGGCGCGGTGGACGACGGCGGCGGCCGGCAGCGCGGCGGGCGCCGGCGGCCGCCTGAACACGCTGAACAACCAGTAAGCCAGGGAGGCAAGGATCGCGAGCACGCCGATGATCGGGATGAAGACGAACGGCGGACGGGTGATGAGGTCGATGCCGCTCAGGGTGGCTGCGCCAGGGGTCGGGCTGGAAAGGGCGGTCGGGGTGTCGCTGGGCGAGGGCGAAGGCGAGGGAGACGCATCGGGCGAAGGTGACGGCGACGGGGATGGGGACGGCGTGGCGGCCACCAGGGTGAAGTTGGCGCAAGGGAATGGCGCGACGCTGGCGCAGAGGTGGTGGATTCCTGGCGCGTCGCCGGCGAATGGCTTGACATGGGTCGTGAAGTTCCCGCTCGGGTCGGCGTTGGCCCCGCCGGCGACCTTGGTGCTGGGGGGGTCCCAGTAAAGCGTCATCTGCTCGCTCGCGAGAAACGCTCCGCCGCTCACGGTGATATCCGTGTTGACAGGTCCTGTAGCGACGTCGAGGGTGAGGAATGCGTTGGCCGGGATGGGGGAGGGCGAGGGAGGCGGAGTCGGTGTGGGGCTGGGAGTGGGGCTCGCCGCCGTGCTCGGCGAGGGGGATCCAGGCGTCGGGCCGACCGTCCTCGCGGCCGTGAGCAGGAACCAGAGCGGTAGGGTCGCCAGGACCAGGAGGAACCTCATGCGAAGCTCGGTAGGTTAGCAGGCCTCAAATCGGCGGCCAGGGGACAGACCACCCTGAGGTCGGCTCCGGGAACCGCCAGCGGGGGTCGAGCACGCCGCGCAGCCGCCGCTTCAAGATACGCACCTCGGCCGGGCTGATCAGCCGTTCCATCTGCTTCGAGAGCGCGCCGCGCTCGACCTCGGTCAGCGCCCGCTCGATGTCGCCGCACAGCTCGGGAGGCAGCGACTCGCCGGCGAAGTCCCAGATCACGGTCCGCAGCTTGTGCTCGACGTGGAACGTGAGCCCGTGGTCGATCACCCACACCACGTCGTCGGCGTCGAACAGGCAGTGGCCGGATTTGCGGTCGGCGTTGTTGGCGATGATGTCGAACAAAGCGACGCGGAGCCAGGTGTCTCTGTGCACGGACTGGTCCCCGAGGAAATGGCGCCCGTCCGCTTCGATGAACTCCTGCACCGCGCCCGGTCCGTGCGGGCCGTCGCGCCTGGCCACCGTGGGCGGGATGCGCGGCCAGCCCAGCACCTTGCTCAGCTCGTAAGCCGCGGCCTCGCGCAAGAAGAGCGTGCCGGCCTGGAAGTCCCACAGCGGCGACTCACCGCGGGCCGGCTTGTAGACGATTCGCAAGCCTGAGGGCGGATAGGGGTCGAGGCGGGCCAGGAAGGTGTAGTTGGAGGCGCCGTGCAGGAGCCCAAGGACTTTCATGTCGGGCAGCTCGGCGAGCAGCCGCTCGGTCTGGGCTGGCCGGCGCGAGCCCCCAGGTTCGGAAGCGCCGCTGCCAGGCTCAGAAGCGCCGCCGGCGGGCTCAGAAGATCGGCCGCGCGCCATTCATGACCGGGCAGGGATGGCCGGCGGGGTCCGTGGGCAGCCCGCAGCGGGGACACAGCGGCCGGCCCGAGGTCAGCACATTCTCCGCCTGGGTCGAGAAAGCGACCACCTGCCGGTGGCTGAGCCAGAACCGCACGGAGGGCGACTCGTCGTCTGAGGCCTCCTCGGGGGTCACCCCCTCTTGGCTGGCCACCAGCACGAACATATGGCGGGCCTCGTGGTAGCCAAGGCCGAGCTCGCCGATCTGCCACTCCGGCTCGCCCGGCTCCAGCCGGGCCGGCTCTGACGCGCCCTCGGCGCGCTCGATGCCCTGCGTCTCCATCAGCTGCTGCAGGCGGACGAGCAGCGCCTGGATCTGCGATTTCTCGCAGGCCAGCGTCAGCGTCCGGCCGGAGCCGCTCGCCAGGAGGAAGAACTGCCGGTGCCCCGGCTCCCCCACTGCTGCGACCGCGATCCGCTCCACCGGGTCCAGTTCGAAGATCGGCATTGGATTAAGACTAGGGCTTGATTGTTTTGAGGCGCGACCGGCGGGGAAAGAGATCGTCATAGACATTCAACACGCGCCAACAACTCGGAGGAAGAGCTGACATATGCCTAAAACCGTAGGAATCGACCTGGGTACGACCAACTCCGTCATCGCCGTCATGGAAGGCGGTGAACCCGTGGTCATCCCCAACTCCGAAGGGTCTCGTACCACGCCCTCGGTGGTCGCTTTCACCAAAACTGGTGAGCGCCTGGTCGGCACGCTTGCCCGCCGGCAGGCCGCCGTCAACCCCGAGAACACTGTGTCCTCGATCAAGCGTTTCATGGGCCGCAAGGTCTCCGAGGTCGACTCGGAGCGAAAGATCGTGCCCTACGACGTCAAGCCGGGCAAGGACGACCGCGTCGTGGTCAACATCCCCAACGCCAACAAGGAGTTCACGCCCGAGGAGATCTCGGCCATGATCCTCCAGAAGCTGAAGGCCGACGCCGAGGCTTACCTGGGCGAGAAGGTGACCGACGCCGTCATCACCGTGCCCGCCTACTTCAATGACTCGCAGCGCCAGGCGACCAAGAACGCCGGCCAGATCGCGGGCCTCAACGTGCTCCGCATCATCAACGAGCCCACCGCCGCGTCGCTCGCCTACGGCCTCGACAAGAAGGCGAACGAGACGATCCTCGTCTTCGACCTGGGCGGCGGCACCTTCGACGTGTCCGTGCTCGACGTGGGCGACGGCGTCTTCGAGGTCAAGTCGACCAACGGCGACACCCACCTGGGCGGCGACGACTACGACCGCCGGATCGTGGACTGGCTCGCCGAGGAGTTCAAGAAGCAGAACGGCATCGACCTCAAGACCGACCGCCAGGCCCTGCAGCGCCTCACTGAGGCGGCCGAGCGGGCGAAGATCGAGCTTTCGAGCCGGCTGGAGACCAGCGTCAACCTGCCGTTTATCACGGCCGACCAGACCGGCCCCAAGCACCTCGAGGTAACGCTGACCCGCGCGAAGTTCGAGTCGCTGACCGGGGACCTGACCGACCGGTGCAGGCAGCCGTTCCTGTCGGCCCTCAAGGACGCGAGCCTGACCCCGCAGCAGATCGACGAGGTCGTGCTGGTCGGCGGCTCGACCCGCATGCCCGTGATCCAGCAGCTGGTCAAGGACCTGCTCGGCGGCAAGGAGGCCCACAAGGGCGTCAACCCGGACGAGGTGGTCGCCGTCGGTGCGGCGATCCAGGCCGGCGTGCTCAAGGGCGAGGTCAAGGACATCCTGCTGCTCGACGTCACCCCGCTTTCGCTTGGCGTCGAGACGCTGGGCGGCGTGATGACCAAGCTCATCGAGCGCAACACGACCATCCCGACCTCTCGCTCACAGGTCTTCTCCACCGCCGCCGACAGCCAGACCTCGGTCGAGGTCCACGTGCTGCAGGGCGAGCGCGAGATGGCCCGCGACAACCGGACCCTCGGCCGCTTCCACCTGGACGGGATCCCGCCCGCGCCGCGCGGCATGCCGCAGATCGAGGTCACGTTCGACCTCGACGCCAATGGCATCCTCAACGTCAAGGCGCAGGACAAAGGCACCGGCCGCGAGCAGTCGGTCACGATCACGGCGTCCTCGACGCTCGGCAAAGAAGAGGTGGAGCGCATGGTCAAAGAGGCCGAGGCGCATTCCTCCGAAGACCGCGCCAAGCGCGAAGAGGTGGAGCTCCGCAACCAGGCGGACCACATGATCCACCAGGCCGAGAAGGTCATGAAGGACAACGCGGACAAGATTCCGGCTGACGTCAAGACCGAGGTGAGCGCCAAGCTCGAGTCGCTGAAGAGCGCCGCCAAGGGCTCGGACACCCAGGCCCTACGCCGCGAGATGGACGAGTTCAACGAGTCTCTGCAGAAGATCGGCCAGCACATCTACCAGCAGGCCGGCACGCCGGCTGCCGGCGCCTCCCCCGACGGCGCTCCCGAGCAGGCGGAGCCCAAGAAGGAAGAGGACGTCGTCGACGCCGACTACCGCGAAGTGAACTGACCAAGAAGGCTTAAAGGGCTCTGGTCGCCGCCAGAGCCCTTATTTTTTGCGTGCGGTGGTGACCTACCTGCGTGAGCGCACCCGCCTTTGGGCGGTCGCCGGAATCTGGGGCGGCGCCCTCCTGGTCGCGTTCGACCTGTATGCGGCGGTGGTCACCTACATCCCGGGTTACCGGGTCCGCAACGACTTTCGCCTCATCTACGGCGCCGCGGTGGCCTCGCTGCACCGCGGGTTCGGCCACCTGTACGACCTGCCCGCTCAGAAGGCGGCCGTCGAAGGCCTCGGGCACGGTTTCTACTGGTCGCCGTTCCTGAATCCGCCGCCGTTGATCTGGCTCGCCGCGCCGTTCACCCTCCTACCGTTCGACGCGGCGATCGTGATCTGGTCCGCGCTCCTGGTCACGGCGGCCCTCCTGACCTGGTACCTGGTAGCTCCGGGCGGCCGGCTCGTGCGCGTCGCCCACCTTGCTTTGTGGCTGGGCCTGTTCCCGGTGGCGTTCGGCCTGATGGTCGGCCAGCCCGTCGCCCTCGTGGCGGCCGCGGTGGCCGGCTGCTGGTGGCTGGCCGAGCGCGACCGACCGGTGCTCGCCGGCCTGGTGCTCAGCCTGGCCGCGATCAAGCCCCAGGTCGCATTGCTGGCGCCGCTGTGTCTGCTCGTCTCCGGTCACTGGCGCGTGTTTGCTGCATGGCTGGCCGCAGCCGGAGCGATGGTGCTGCTGGCGGCGGGCCTGCTGGGGATCGACGGGATCCACCGGTACCAGGACGTTCTCGCCCTCGCCTCGCAGTGGGAGGCTACTCGACGCTACGCGGTCGCCGGCTCCCTGGGCCTCGGCCCGCAGGTCTACGCTGTGCAGGCCGTCGTGGTGGCTGCGGCCCTGGTCGCCGCGTGGAACCACCGGCACTCAGGGGTGGCGGTGCCGCTCGCAGCCGGCATCACGGCCTCGCTCCTGTTCACGCCCTACGTCGGCTTCCAGGATTTCGCCGTGCTGGTCGTGGCTGGGTGGCTGGTGCTTCGAAGCCAGCCGTCGCGCTGGCAGGTCGGCCTGTTGGTAGTGGGATACGCGCTGCTCGAGCTCGCGTTGCTGGTTTTGGCCGTTCCGATCCTGGTCGCGGAGGCCGCCTTGCTTCTGTCTCTGGTGTGGCCGGTGCCGACCAAAAACGTCGGTGCGCCTGCCGCCGACGGTTTGGTGCGTGCGGTCTGATCCAATCGCCGCTGGACCGCGAGAGGCCGGTTTGGAGCCGACGGTGGGATTCGAACCCACGACCTGCCACTTACGAGGCGGCTGCTCTGCCAGCTGAGCTACGTCGGCAACCCGTGCAAATCGCGCCCCGAAAGAGCGCGACTTGGCGGGCCCCTAGGCTACCATCGGGGTAGATGAGAACACTGGACGTCGAACGCCTGGCGGCGGGTGATTATGCCCTCATCAAGCCGCTCCTGGTCGACCTTCACCTCGGTGAGCAGGTCCACTACGCGGACCACCCGCAGCTGAGCCGGCAGGAGATCGAGAGGCACCTGACAGAGGTCCCCGCCGCGTTCCGTGGCGAGAACGTGATCTATGCCGCCCGGGACGAAGGGGGTCAGGTCATCGGCTTCTGCTGGATCGTCCTCTACGACCCGGGGACGGGCCTGGAGGGCGAGGTCGCCGAGCTGTACGTGTCGGCCGAGCACCGCGGCCGCGGCATCGGCGAGATGCTCGTGCGGCAAGCGGTCAAGCTCTTCCAGGAGCGGCGGGTCACTCTCGCTTATGTATGGACGCGGCCGGACAACGAGTCGGCCGTGAGGCTGTACCGCTCCGCCGGTTTCGACGCCAACCGGCAGCTCGTGATGACCTGGTACCCGGTGGAGCCGTCCAACCACAGCTAGCCGCCCGGTGCCGGATGGTCGCCCCTACCTAGACTGGAGGGCGTGCGCCCCCTCCTGGTCATCGTCGCGGGCCTTGTCCTGACCGTCCTTGTCGCGACCGGTGTCACGCTGACTGTGCTTCAGCTGCAGTCGAGGACGAACCCACAGCAGGTCAACCTTCGCTCAGGCGTGACGATCACGGAGGATTCCGCCATCGTGCAGGCTGCCGCCAAGGCCAGGCCGGCGGTGGTCAGCGTCGTGACGCAGCAGGAGCCTGCGGTGCGCGGCTCCGGCTATCTCGCCACCAGCGACGGGTTCATCGTGACCAACATCGGCGTGATCGCAGGCGCCAGCGGCATGACCGTGCTCGTGCCCGGCGACGCCAAGCTCCACCAGGCGCGGCTGGTCGATTACGACTGCCAGACGGGTGTGGCCGTGATCAAGATCGACCAGGTGAGCGGCCTGCCGACGCTGGCGTTCGCCGACCCCACGGCGCTCGTCCAGGGCCAGGTCATCGTGGCAATCGCAGGCCCGTACGACGGCGGCGCTGTGATCCCGGCCTACGTCAGCGCCATGCACCAGGTGCTCCTGGTCCCGGACCCGGTGACCGCCGGCCACACGCTGGAGTTCAGCGACTCGATCCAGACCAGCGCGCCGATCGATCCCGGCACCTCTGGAGGCCCGCTGCTCAACGTGGGCGGTCAGGTGATCGGGATCGCGGTACAGGCGCCGGCTCCGTCGGGTCGAGGTGGATTCGGCCTCAACGTGGCCGACGTGAGCGATGACGTCAATCAGATCATCCAGACGGGCAAGCTCCTGGTGGCTTCGATCGGGGCCTCTACCATCGACGTCCCGACCGAGAGGGCAGCCCTGAGCGGCCTGCCCGGCGGGCCGCAGGTGGTGGCCCTGGAGCAGGGAGGTCCGGCCGCTGCCGCGGGCCTCAAGCCTGGTGACGTGATCACGCAGATCGACGACGTCGACCTCGACTCCGCGCATCCGCTCGACCTGCTCCTGCGTTCCCGTTTCCACCCCAACCAGCGGGTGACGGTCACGTACTCCCGAGCGGGCGTGTCGACGCAGGCTCAGCTGACCCTGGTCGGCGGCCACCCCGCCTGCTCGTGACCCGGGCATGACGGTCGGCGTGAGGAAGGCGATCTCGCAGGCGCTCGACGCCGCCGTGCGCTCACTGGGGGTGGAGGGCGAGCTCCCAGACCTGGAGCTCGGGCGCGCCAAAGGCGCCGATCACGGCGATTACGCTAGCTCCGCAGGCCTGAAGCTCGCGCGCCTCTTGCGCCAGGCGCCCCCGCTGATCGCCGAGCGCGTCGCGGCCGCCGTCGCGGTGACGGATGGCGCGGCCAAGGCTGAGGCGTCCGGGGGGTACGTGAACTTCCGCCTGACGGACGCGTGGCTCCAAGGGCTGGTCGAGCGGATCGCCTCTCCCGGCACCGCCTATGGGTCGGTGGAGCTAGGCCACGGCGAGAAGGTCCAGGTGGAGTTCGCCAGCATCAACCCGACCGGGCCGCTGCACATCGGCCACGGTCGCGGCACGATCCTCGGCGACTCGATCTGCCGTCTGCTCGAGTTCACGGGCCACGACGTGCAGCGCGAGTACTACGTCAACTCCGACAACACACAGACCCGGCGTTTCGGGGCGTCGGTCTACGCGAGGGTGCATGGGACTGACGTCCCCGAGGGCGGCTACACCGGCGAGTACGTCACCGCGATCGCCGAGATGGCCCGCCACGACCTACCTGGGATCGCCGAGCTGCCGGAAGCCGAGGCGGAGCCCAAGCTCCGCATGTACGCGCTGCAGAAGATGGTCGACCAGATCCGCTCCACGGTGGCGCGCCTGAATATCCGGTACGACGAGTGGTTCTGGGAGAACCGGATCTGGGAGTCGGGCCTGGCCCAGCGGGCCATCGACCGGCTGCGCGAATCGGGATACCTCAAGGAGCGAGACGGCGCGCTGTGGTTCGGACCCGCCCTGCAGGAGGAGGAGGCGGCGGGCGGAGAGCTGGCGGAGGAAGAGGACCGGGTGGTCATCCGCTCCAACGGGCAGCCCACGTACTTCGCGTCTGACCTCGGCTACCTGCTGAGCCGGTTCGAGGATCGCGGGTTCCAGCGCGTGATCGAGGTGTGGGGAGCTGACCATCACGGGTACGTGCCGCGCATGAAATCGGCGGCGGCGGCGCTGGGTATCGACCCGGAGAGGCTTCAGGTCATCCTCCACCAGATGGTCAACCTCAAAGAGGGCAAGATGTCCAAGCGCGCCGGCCGCTTCGTCACGCTCGACGAGCTGGTCGACCGCGTCGGCTCGGACGCCGTGCGTTACTTCTACCTGCTCCGCTCCCCGGACACGACCATCGAGTTCGACCTCGAGCTCGCGGTCACGCAGGGCAACGAGAACCCCGTGTATTACGCCCAGTACGCGCACGCGCGCCTGTCCAACGTCGAGGTGACCGCGAGCGAGAAGCACCCGAGCCTGCCGGAAAGGGCGGACGTCTCGCTACTGGTCGAGGCGTGGGAGCTCGACGTGGCGCGCCAGCTCGCCTACTGGCCCGAGATCGTGGAGGATGCGGCCGCACTGCTCGAGCCGCATCGCATCCCGTACTACGTGCAGGACCTCGCGACCGCGGTCCATCGCTTTTACCACGCCGGCAACGCGCAGGCCGAGCACCGCGTGGTGGTGGACGACCCGGTCCTGACGAGGGCGAGGCTGGAACTCTGCCGGGCTGCGCGTCACACTTTGAAGACTGCTCTCGACCTGATCGGCGTCTCCGCTCCAGAGCGCATGTAGCAAAAGACACATAGATAGAGGAGATAAGTTGGACGTCACCTGGCTTGGACATGGCTGCTTTCGGCTCAGAGGCCGCGGAGCCGCCGTCGTCACAGATCCTTACCCGCCCTCGATAGGGCTCAAGCTGCAGCGCCTCGAGGCCGACCTGGTCACCGTCAGCCACGAGCATGAGAACCACAACTACACGCAGGTGGTGCGCGAGGCTTACGAGATCCACGGTCCGGGCGAATACGAGGTCGCCGGGATCAGCGTGATCGGGGTGCCCACCTTCCACGATGCCGAGAAAGGCCAGAAGCACGGCCGCAACACCGTTTACCTGATCGAGATCGACGACGTGCGCATCTGCCACCTCGGAGACCTCGGCCACAAGCTGGGCGACGCCGAGGCGGAGGCCGTTTCCTCGCCCGACGTGCTACTTGTCCCGGTCGGGGGCCATACGTCGATCAACGCCGCCGAGGCCGCCGAGGTCGTCCGCCAGCTGGAGCCCCGATACGTGGTGCCCATGCACTACGCGATCCCCGGGCTCAAGCTCCAGCTCGACACCATCGAGCGTTTCCTCAAGGAGATGGGCGTCGCCGCCTCGGAGGCCCAGCCCAAGCTGTCCGTCCAGCGCGCCTCCGGCGAATACGAGACCAAGGTGGTCGTCCTGGAGCCAAAAGTCGAGCCAAAGATATGAGAGGGAACCCGGAATGGTTCCCTCTCATCGCCCGTCCGGCTTCGCCGACCAGGCTGCTCTCCCTCCGGTATAAGGTTTGGACTTAACCCGAAGCTGGTGGCGGGCGAAGCGGGAAGGCAGAGGAAACAAAGACGCGGCCGGGGTGAACCCGGCCGCCCCGCCAACCCTGGCATGTGGAGGGGCGCTGGAGCCAAAAGTCGAGCCAAAGGTTTAACTGAGCGCGCCCAGCCGGTAAGATTCATAAAACCGCCCTGGAGGTCTGCATGTCCAAGTACGTTTTCGTGACCGGGGGTGTCGTTTCCTCGTTAGGCAAGGGCATCACTGCGGCGTCGATCGGGAACATCCTGAAGGCCCGCCACCTCACCGTCTCCCTCCAGAAGCTCGACCCGTACCTCAACGTCGACCCCGGCACGATGAGCCCGTACCAGCACGGCGAGGTTTTCGTCACCGACGACGGCGCCGAGACCGACCTCGACCTCGGCCACTACGAGCGTTTCGTCGATGAGAACCTGACGGTCGCCTCCAATGTGACGACCGGGAAGATCTACCAGGAGGTGATCGCACGCGAGCGTCGCGGCGATTATCTCGGCGCCACCGTGCAGGTCATTCCACACGTCACCAACGTGATCAAGGAGAAGATCCTCCGGGCGTCGCGGGATCCACAGGCCGACGTGGTGGTGGTCGAGGTGGGCGGCACCGTCGGGGACATC
>DATITA010000092.1:0-38235 GCA_035468355.1 Candidatus Dormiibacterota bacterium | reverse complement strand
GCGCGGCAATCCCGGCGGCTTCACGTCGGCGGCTGACGACGTTATCACGCAGTTCGTCTCCAGTGGCGAGACCTTCGAGACGCACGGCCGTGGGGGAGTGGTGGACAAGCACCAGGTCGGGTCGCACCACGACGCGCCGACCGAGCCCCTCATGGTGCTGGTGGACGCGAACAGCGCGTCGGCCTCCGAGATCGTGGCCGGCTCTCTCCAGGTCCACCACCGCGCAAAGCTCGTAGGCACCGTCACGTTCGGGAAGGGTTCGGTGCAAGAGGACTTCGAGCTTAGCGATGGCTCCGACATCCACCTGACCGTGGAGCGCTGGTTTTTGCCCAACGGCCAGACCATCGACCACAAGGGTCTGCAGCCTGACGTGGCCGTCAAGCTGGCGCGTGCCACGGACCAGTTCGACGTCACCCAGCTCTCACAGGGCTACGCCGGCGACTCGCAGCTCAACGCTGCGCTGGCGATGCTGACGTCTGGGTAGACTGACTCTCCGCAAAAACGGGCGGTTAGCTCAGTTGGCTAGAGCGCCTCGCTTACACCGAGGAGGTCGTTGGTTCAAGTCCATCACCGCCCACTACGGCAACCCGTTGGAGCTGGCAGATCATCCTCAGGAACGGTGATCGGTGTGGGCCGCAGTCACGGCGAGATAGGTCGCCCCGTGCAGCGCGGCCGCCGCTGAGCAAGCTGCATCTCGACGCCGATCAGCGCCGTCTCTGCGAGCTTGCGCTGGAGCAGGGCTGAACGATCATGGCGACGCGTCGCAACCCCCACGTCCGGCTCATCCCGCCCGACCCGACCCAGCGGACCGTCGTCATGGCCGCCACGCCGAGCGATCACAGGTGGCGGGCGAACACTGTCGCGAAGCTCCGGCGCGCTGGCCTAGCGGTCTAGATTTCTACTAGACTGGCCCGGCGGCCGGGCCGAGATAGCTCAGTTGGTAGAGCACGCGACTGAAAATCGCGGTGTCGTCGGTTCGATCCCGACTCTCGGCACCATACATCTCTTGACTCGGAGTCTATCTCGACAAGACTCGACTTCAGAACCGAGATCGAAACCGGGTCTCGCGAGGACGACTTGACTCAAAAATCAGGGTGTCGTGAGCTCAAATCTCACCCTCGGCACCACCCGCTCGACCGCCGAGCCGGCAGCGCACGCCTCTTGCTGGCGTAGCGTTGAAGCGTGAGCCGCGAAGTCGAGGAGTTGAACCGGCGCCTTCTGCGCGCCCGCGACGCCATGGACCGCGCTTACGACCAGCCGCTCGATGTCCGCGCCGTGGCCGCGGTAGCTCACCTTTCCGAGGCCCACTTCATCCGGAGCTTCCGCGCCGTGTTCGGGGAGACCCCGCACCGTTACCTGCAGCGCCGGCGCGTGGAGCGCTCGATGTTCCTCCTGCGCGAGACCCACCGCAGCGTCACGGACATCTGCTTTGACGTCGGCTTCACCAGCCGGGGGACCTTCAGCCGCACGTTCCGGGAGATCCTCGGCGAATCGCCGTCCGACTATCGAATGAAGCATGGCCCGATGATGGCGCCCCACTGCTTCCAGAGGACGGGAACGCGGCCGATGGAGGCAGTCGGGGTGGCGTCGCAATCGAGCAGTTTTGGAGACGACCCAGCGCCGACGCCTCCCTAGCATGAGGCTCGTCCAATCAGATCTCTCAGAGGAGAAAACAAGAAATGATCAACCAGCTGAACGTCGCCACCATCTGGGTGCTCGACAAGGATCAGGCGCGCGACTTCTACGTCGACAAACTTGGTCTCGAGGTGGGCTCCGACATCAAGCAGGGAACGTACCGATGGCTGACCGTGCGCGTGCCCGGTGAGGCCGGGACTGAGATCTCGCTGGAGCAGCCAGGGCCGCCGGTACAGGACGAGGCTACGGCTGCGCAGCTTCGCGAGCTGATCTCCAAGGGCGCCATGGGCGGCCTGGGCTTCGTGACAGACGACGTCCGAGGTCTGTACGAGACGCTCAAAAAGCGCGGCGTCACCGACTTCACCCAGGAGCCGACCGACAACTTTTATGGTACGGACATGGGGATCCGCGACCCCTTCGGCAACGCCATCAGGGTCCTCCAGCGCAAGAAGGTCGCCCACGCGGCGAAGGCCTGACCGGCAGAGGCGCGCAGCACCATGGGCGGTGCCGGGGGTTCAGGTCGCACCCTCGGCGCCGCCCGCCTCGGCAGTTCTATGGGGCCTGGCCCCAACGGCGAGCAGAGCGACAGGTATCGCGCCGGCGACCACCAGCGCCAGCACCGGGAAGATCAGCGCCAGCCAGCCGCCCACCCACGCCAGGGACAGCAGCGCCGCCCGCAGGGAGCCACCGCCTGTCCGCGCCAGCAACCAGATCGGCGCGAGCAGCATCATCAGGTCTCCCGGCGTCATGTGGTGGTTGACCAGTACCGACCCCATCACGCCCACCGCGATGACCGGCTCGGACCCGCCTCCACGAAGCCTCCACGCAATCAGCACGGTCGCCACGGCGATCAGCGCCACGGCGGCGACCCATAAAGGGCCGTCGCCCAGGTACGGCACCAGTGACCACCTGAGGTAGTAGGCATTGGCGGCAAAGCTCGCCGACAGGGAGACGTATGACCGGATGCCGTCTGCTCCAAGGCTCGCCGCTGAGGCCAGGACCAGGACCACCGACGCGGCTGCCCACGAAACAAACAGCCGGCGGTGTCCGGCGGCCAGCAGGGCGAACGGGACCAGGATCGCCAGCGTCGGCTTGAGCAGCCCGATTGCCAGCACGAGGCCTGCCGCGACCTCGCGGTTGCCGGTCATGAGCTTCCACGCCAGGGCCAGGGACAGCACCACGAGCGGAGCCAGGGGCGCCGAGACGAACAGCAGGTAGGCGGGGAGGAAGCCAAGCCAGGACGCGGTGAAGAGAAGCTTGCAGTAGCGGCTCGCAGGCGCCACCAAGAAGGCGGCGACGGCCAGGGAGGCGATCATCGAAGCGGTCCATACCCACAGCGCGACCGGGTAGGGAATGAGGGTCAGCGGGGCCAGCAGCCATGCGAAGGGTGGCGGATTGACGACCACGAGCAGCGGCGCGCCCGGAAAGAAGGCGTGGACGGCCGCCAGCTGGATCGACGGGTCGTACATCCTTGACTCCCCGTACTTGAGGCCGGCCCAGGCAAACGAGTAGAAGAAGGCGAAGTCGGGCCAGCGCGTAGGCGAATGTAAGACCTGGTAAGCGTTGAACGCTGTCAGGTCGGCCAAAGCCGCGACGACGGCGACGCGAGCGCGTCTGGGCCAGGGCCCCACCGCACGGCTAGCGGACGTAGTCGGCCGCCGGCTTGAAGATGGCGGTGGCGAACAGGACGACGGCCATCGGCGCGCGAATGTTAGCCCATCGGAAGCACCGCATACTACGACCCGTCATGAAGGCGCGCCCGTTCCGGTTCGGGGTGCAGGAGCACGGCGCGACCAGCGCGAGGGCATGGCGCGAGAAGGCTCGGCAGATCGAGTCCCTCGGCTACTCGGCGCTGTATCTGCCCGACCACTTCGGCGACCAACCCGGGCCGATCGCGGCTCTGATGGCGGCCGCTGACGCCACCACCACCCTCCGGGTCGGCTCCCTCGTCTTCGACAACGACTACCGACATCCGGTCGTGCTCGCCAAGGAGGCGGCTACCCTCGACCTGCTTTCCGAAGGCCGGTTCGACCTCGGGCTGGGCGCCGGCTGGCTGGCCTCCGATTATCAGCAGTCGGGCATCCCATACGACCCGCCCGGCACGCGGATCGAGCGCCTCGAGGAGGCCCTGGTCGTGATCAAGGGCCTGCTGGCAGGTGGAAGCTTCACGTTCTCGGGCCGGCACTACCAGGTCAAGGACATGGAGGGCAGCCCATCGCCGGTGCAGAAGCCGCATCCGCCCATCCTGCTGGGCGGCGGCGGCAGGAGGATGCTGCGCCTGGCGGCGCGGCAGGCCGACATCGTGAACGTCAACTACGACTTGCGCGAGGGCAGGGTCAACCGCGCCCTCGTTCGCACCGGCCTCGCCGAGGCCACAGACGAGAAGCTGGCTTGGATCAAGGACGCCGCCGGCGACCGGCTCGAATCCCTCGAGCTGAGCGTCACCATCTTCCTTGCCAACGTCACCGACGATCGCGACTCGATGGCGGCCTCTGTCGCGTCCGGCCTAGGCTCGGACCCGGCGGACATCCTGGAGATGCCGCATTTCCTCATCGGCACGGTCGACCAGCTCGCCGAAGACCTGATCGCTCGGCGTGATCGTTTCGGGATGTCGTTCGTGATCGTGCCGGGCGACGCCGCCGAAAGCCTGGCGCCCGTGGTCGAGAGGCTGACGGGCAGGTAAGGGCCTCCTGTAGATTTGGTGACATGGCAAGCACTGAGCAGGTCCACCTCAGGCGGCCGGTAGAAGGTCGCGCGGCAGAAGTCCTGACTCCGGAGGCCCTCGATTTGGTGGCCCGACTCCAGGGCGAGTTCGGCAACAGGCGGCTCGAGCTCCTACGCGCGCGCGACGAGCGGCAGGTCAGGCTCGACGCCGGCGAACTGCCTCGATTCCTGACCACCACGAGCTCCGTGCGGGACTCGGAGTGGAAGGTCGCGAAAGCGCCGGAGGACCTTCAGGACCGGAGGGTCGAGATCACCGGGCCGACCGACCGCAAGATGCTCATCAACGCACTGAACTCGGGCGCGCGAGTGTTCATGGCGGACTTCGAGGACGCCAACTCGCCGACCTGGGCGAACCTGGTCGAGGGCCAGGTCAACCTGATCGACGCGATTGAAAGGCGCATCGACTTCACCAGCCCTGAAGGCAAGGAGTACCGCCTCAACGAGAAGGTGGCGACCCTGCTGGTGCGGCCGCGTGGTTGGCACCTCGAGGAAAGGCACGTCGAGGTGGGGGGCAAGCCGGTCTCGGGAAGCCTGTTCGATTTCGGCCTCTATTTCTTTCATAACGCAAAGCGCCTGCTCGCCAAGGGCAGCGGGCCGTACTTCTACCTTCCCAAGCTCGAGAGCCACCTCGAGGCGCGGCTCTGGAACGACGTCTTCAACTTCGCCCAGGACGATCTTGGTGTTCCGCGGGGCACCATACGCGCCACCGTGCTCATCGAAACCATCCTCGCCGCGTTCGAAATGGAGGAGATCCTGTACGAGCTTCGCGAGCACTCGAGCGGGCTAAACGCGGGCCGGTGGGACTTTATCTTCAGCATCATCAAGAAGTTCCGCAACCGTCCCGACTTCGTGCTCCCGGACCGCGCACAGGTGACCATGACGGTGCCGTTCATGCGCGCATACACCGAGTTGCTGGTCAAGACATGTCACCGCCGCGGAGCGCACGCCATGGGCGGCATGGCAGCGTTCATCCCCTCTCGCCGCGACGCCGAGGTCAATCGCGTCGCGCTCGGCAAGGTCAAAGAGGATAAGGACCGCGAGGCGGGTGATGGGTTCGACGGCACCTGGGTCGCCCACCCGGACCTCGTACCCACGGCCACCGAGGCGTTCGACCGCGTGCTGGGCGATCGGCCCAACCAGTTGGAGCGTCAGCGCCCGGACGTCACCGCCAACGCTGCAGCCCTCATCGACGTTCGCGTCCCCGATGGGAGCATCACCGAGAACGGGCTGCGCATGAACGTGAGCGTCGGCATCCAGTACATCGAGTCATGGATGCGTGGAGTCGGAGCGGCGGCCATCAACAACCTCATGGAGGATGTCGCAACCGCTGAGATCTCCAGGTCTCAGGTGTGGCAGTGGGTGCGCAACGCCTCGAAGTTGAACGACGGCCAGATGATCAGCGCCGACCTGGTGCGCGAGCTGGCGGACGACGAACTGGCGAAGCTCCGCGCGCGGCTCGGCGACGAGGCCTGGTCGAAGAGCCGCTTCGAGGAGGCGCGGGCGGTCTTCGAAGAGGTTGCGCTGGCCGAGACGTTTCCTTCGTTCCTGACCCTGGTGGCTCAGAAGCACATCGACTGAGCGCGCCCCCGGACGCCCCGGCAGGTGGAAGGGTTAGGGGGTCGGTCGGGGAGTCGCCGGGGGCTTGCCTGGCAGCCTGCGCCATTGGCGCGGCCCCACCCCGTTGTTGGGGTTGCCCGGGACGAATGCGACCGCCGACGGCTTGACCATGCAGTTGTCCTTGCGCACGACGCTGCGTTCGCCGCCTTCCTTATGCTCGATCACGACCGTTCGCTCGAGCACGGCTCGCACGCGCACCTCTTTGCCATCCACCATGGCGTCGAAGCCGCCGCTGACCTCGTGGTTGAGCGGTGGGACGATGCTGGCCAGCGAAACTAGATCGACGATCTTGGTCATGTGGGTGCTCCCCCGGGCTTGGCGGCGTCATGGCAGCCGCGGAAATCTGCAGGGCCGACGATTTCGGTAGCAGCGAATGTTACCAGAGTGCCTCGGCGCCTCCCGGGAAAGAAAGAACGGTTACGGACGCGAGCTAGGCTGCGGAGCTCTGCTCGTGCATGCGAAGGGCGCGAGCCGCTTCACGGCCGCGCCGCGCGGCTTCTTTGCTCGCCAAGTGGCGAACGCGCAGGTGGGCGGGGTTCACCATCAACCGCTGGCGGTTGACGAGCACTTTGGGCTCACCGGGGGCCGGTTCCACGACGGCGGTGCGCTCGAGCACGGCGGTGACCCAGACACGCCGGCCATCGACTTCGGCTTCGAAGTCGGGCAGGATCTCGTCATCCTCGTCCATGGGAAAGGCGTTGAGCCGCACCAGCTCGCTGGAGCTGGTCGACGCGCGCTCTACAGTCTTTGAGTTTGCAGTCATTTTCATATCTCACTTACCCGATAACGGGCCGTACCAAACCAGTAACGCTCTCAAGGCCGGGCACGGCCACATCGAGGTTCAATCGTGGGGTCACACTGGTGTATACCCCTGAATTGGCGCTTGGTATTCCTGCAGCGCCGAAACGGCTCAGGCGACCGGGGTCAGCTCCCCGGAGCGGCTGTGATGTTAAGCAACGTTTCAGCAGGCGCCCAATCAAGCTCTGCCCCGAACACGCGCTCGAAGTGATGGGAGTAATCGCGGGCGGCGGCCTGGACCTCCATCTGCTTGCCAGTGAGGGCGGCGGCCGACGTGGGCCTCTTTTCGGCGTGGCCGCACGGGATGATGCCGTCGAAGTAGCCGAGGTCCGTGGTCAGGTTCAGCGCGAAGCCGTGGCTGACCACGGAACGGTTGAGCTTGATTCCGATCGCGGCCACCTTCTCACCTCCCGACCAAACACCCGTGAGGCCGGGCTCGCCGGGTACCGAAGCGATGCCGATCTCGCCGAGATAGTCGATCAGTGAGCGCTCCAGCGCCTCCAGGTAGGCCGGAATCGTGAGCTTGAACCGGGCCAGGTCGAGCACCGGGTAGCCCACCAGCTGTCCGGGGCCGTGATAAGTCGCCTCGCCGCCCCGGTCGGACCACACGACCTCGACGCCCCGGCGCACGCGCGTGTGCTCGTCCCACAACAGGTGGTCGGGGGCGGCCGCTTTGCCCATCGTGAAGACGTGGGGGTGCTCGAGCAGCAGCAGGGTCTGAGGTCCATCGCCGGCGCGTACGGCGGCGACGAGCTCCACCTGCAGGTCCCAGGCCTGCCGGTAGGAGACCCTACCCAGCCAGCAGGTTCTTACGTGCCGCGGGGACTTGTTCATCGGCGTGGTACGAGGATCGGACCAGCGCGCCTGACTCAACGTGGCCGAAGCCCATCGCGAGCGCGAGCTCCTTCAAGCGGACGAACTCCTCCGGGCGGTAGTAGCGCACCACCTCGGCGTGTTGCCTGGATGGCCGGAGGTACTGGCCCACGGTGAGGACCTCGATGTCGTGCGCGCGCATGTTGCGGAAGACCTCGAGCAACTCGTCCTCGGTTTCGCCCAGCCCGACCATCAGGCCTGACTTCGTAACCATCTCGGGGGCCACAGCTTTTACGTGGCGCAGCAGCGCGAGGCTGTTGGCGTAGACCGCCTTCGGGCGGATCCGAGGGTAGAGACGCGGCACGGTCTCCGTGTTGTGATTGAAGATGTCCGGTCCGGCCTCGACCACCGTCCGCACGGCGTCGAAGTCGCCCTGGAAGTCCGGGGTCAGCACCTCGATGGTGGTGCCTGGGCTCTTGCGCTTGATGGCCCGGATCGTCCGCGCGAAGATCCCGGCGCCACCGTCCCGGAGGTCGTCACGGTCGACGGACGTGACGACAGCGTGCTTGAGGCCCAGCTCGGCCACCGAGTCCGCCACGCGCAGCGGCTCGCCCAGGTCCAGCTCGGTGGGCCGGCCCGAGGTCACCGCGCAGAATCGGCACGCCCGCGTGCAGACGTCGCCCAGGATCATGAACGTCGCCGTGCGGCGGTTCCAGCAATCGAAGATATTGGGGCACCTCGCCTCCTCGCACACGGTGTGGAGGTGTTGGCCCTGCACGAGCTGCTTGAGCTCCTTGAAGCTGTCGGTCTCGGTGACCCGGACGCGGATCCACTGAGGGATCGGCCCCGGCTTGAGGGGCGAGGTCGTGCTCACAGCCGGATGCTACCGGGCGTCCATTCCTCGAGCCGCTTCTTGACCGAGCCGAGAAACTGGCCGGCCATCATGCCATCGATCACGCGGTGATCGAAGCTGAGGCAGAGGTTCATCATGTGGCGGACCGCGATCGCGTCGTTGATCACGACCGGGCGCTTCACGATCGACTCTGTGGTCAGAATTGCCGCCTGCGGCTGATTGATGATCGGCTGGCTGGCCACCGAACCGGTTGCCCCTGTGTTGTTCAGCGTGAAGGTTCCACCCTGCACGTCTTCCGCCTTGAGCTTCTTGGTGCGCGCGCGGTCGACCAGGTCGTTGAGCGTGCGCACCATGTCGGTGAAGCCGAGCCGGTCGGCGTCCTTGAGCACCGGCACGATGAGGCCGTCGGGGATCGACACCGCGATGCCCAGGTTGATGTATCGCTTGAGGATCACCCCTTCGTCGCTCCAGGACGAGTTGAGCCAGGGGTACTGCTTGATCGCCTCACAGACGATCTGCGCCACGAAGGGCAGGTAGGTGAGCGCTACGCCGTGGCGTGCCTTGAAGGTTTCCTTTTCGGATTCGCGGTAGCGGACCAGGTTGGTGAGGTCGACCTCCTGGAGGGTCCATGCGTGCGGCGACGTCGCCAGGCTCCGGGTCATGTGCTCGGCGATCGAGCGCCGCATCACGCTGAGCTTCATCAGCTCCTCGCGTGCTCCGTCGATGCGGGCCGGGGCGGAGGTGCCGGCCGTTGCCGGCGTCGGGGCTTGAGCGGGGGTCGCCTCGCGTGAGCCGACCGCGGCCAGCACGTCGTCCCGGGTCACCCGCCCGCCCATGCCCGAGCCTCGGAGCGACGAGGGATCGACCCCGTGCTCGGCGGCGAGCTTGCGCACTGCGGGCGAGAGGCGGCCGGACTCGCCGCCTCCATCGGTCGAGGCGGGGGCGACTGCAGCGGGCTGCGCTGGCGGCACGGGGCTGGCGGCGGGCGCGGCTGGGACCTCGGTGTGAGCGGCGCCCGGGCTCGAGGCGGGCACCGCCTCACCGATCGGGGCGGCGGCAGGCGTAGCGGTCTCGATCTGCCCGATCACCGCGCCCACGCGCACGGTCTCACCCTCGGCGGCGGAGATCTTGACCAGCTTGCCCTCAAAAGGCGAGGGGATCTCGGCGTTGACCTTGTCGGTCACCACCTCGACCAGCGGCTCATCCCGCTTGACTAAATCGCCCTCGTGCTTGAGCCACTTCTCGACCGTGCCCTCGGTGACGGATTCACCGAGCTGGGGCATCTTGATCTGGGCCAAGCCCATGCCGGCTCCTCCTCGCAATGACGGTCCGCGTGCCTGTGCAACCGAGTGTAACCGAGGGCAATCCGGATTCGGATCCGGCGAATCAGCTCGACACCGGACCTGGGCTTCCTACTTTCGGAGGGCGCCGCGTTGCTTGGGCATGAAAAGACCACTGACGCTCATCGTGGGCACCGCGGCGGGTGCAATCCTGATCGCCGGAATCGGCGTGTCCGCGCACAGCGGCGGCTTCACGCTGTTCCGCACCGTTGACATGCAGCAGAGCCGGGTGGGCGACGAGGCGAGCGGCGCGCGGCTGGGATCGCCCGAGCCCAGCGAATCGCCCGAGGCTTCGCCCAAGACGGAGCCGGCCGAGCATCCCGAGGCATCACCGAAGGCCGAGCCGACCGAGCAGCCCGAGGCCCCCGATTCGGACCAGGAGACCAAGCCGACTTCGACCGCGGGGTCCGGTGACCATGAGGGCGATAACCACAGCGGCTCCGGGAGCGGGCACAACGACTAGGCGGTAGATAACCTTCTTTTCGAACCAGTACATGGGACCGGAATCGCTCCGGTCCCCTACTTTCTCCGCTTCATCGCCGTCCGCCTAATTGTCGTTAAGTAGGACCTGGGCCAGTTAACATCAACTCGTGGCCATGGACCGACGCAAAGCCGGCAAGAGCTCGGTCGACAACCTCCGAGCCGCTGGATGGGATCTCGGCGTGGCCGCCATCCTCGTCATCGTGTCGGCGTCGGCACTGCTGCTCGTGGTCTTGACGCCCTGATCGCGCTCCCTCGCCGGTAACACGCCGGGGGTTGGTTGGAGGCGACGCCCAGAATCGAACTGGGGATGGAGGTTTTGCAGACCTCTGCCTTGCCACTTGGCTACGTCGCCGCCCGCTCCGATCGATTCTACCTTCGAGCGGCGCCGGGGCCGGCCGGGCCCGCTAGGCTTTGGCCACTTGCCAGACCAGGACTTCCGAAACGTCATGGCCCGGCTCCCGGCGGGCGTCGTCGTCGTCAGCTCGCGACTCGATGGAGAGTACCGAGGCATGACCGTCAGCAGCCTGGTGTCGATCTCCCTGGAGCCGCCCATGGTGGTGGTGGGACTGGAGCGTGAGTCGGCGACGCGCTCCGCCGTGCTCCAGGCCAAGGTCTTCAACGTCAGCGTGCTCACCAGATCACAGGAATTCGTCGCGGACCGGTTGTCGGGCAGAGCTCCCGCGATCGACGCGGCGTGGAGCACGCTGCCCCACCACCTGGGCGTGAACGGCATCCCGCTGGTCGACGGTTGCGCCGCCTGGCTCGAATGCAAGCTCGAGTGGGTGCACGAGGCGGGCGACCACGACATCTTCGTGGGTCGTGTCGAATCGGTGGCCGCCGGGTCGGGAGATCCCCTGGTCCTGTGGGACCGCGCTTTCTGGACCCTCCACTAGAAAGGCAGGTCCTCCTCGTCCATGCCGAAGTGGTGGCCCACCTCGTGGAGGATGGTGCGCTGGACCTCGGCCACGAGCTCGTCCACCGAGTCCACCGCTTGCTCGTGCGCGCGCTTGTAGAGCGTGATGCGCTCCGGCATGCCGAGGTCGACCAGCGCGGTCGCGCCCTCGTACAGGCCCATCAACCCCTCCGGGGATGCCTCCTCGATGATGAAGACGGTGTTTTCGAGGTAGGGCCGGAACTCGTCCGGGATCGAGTCGACCGCCGCCTGCGCCGCCGCCTCGAATTGCTTCATGCTGACCCTCATGCATGAATTGAAGCGGGTGGTGGTCGTAGGCGCAGGGACGATGGGGTCGCAGATCGCTCTTCAGACGGCGCTGAGCGGCCACTACGAGGTGACCCTTGTCGACGCAATAGCCGCCCAGCTCGACAAGGCCCAGGCGCAGAACCGGCGCCTGCTCGCTCGCTCGGTGGAGAAAGGACGGCTGACCAAAGAGGCGGCGGACCAGGCGCTCGCCCGCATCACTGACTCCAACGACCTGGCGGCGGCGACGCCGGCGGCGGACCTGGTTATCGAAGCCGTGATCGAGGACTTCGAGGCCAAGAAGAGCGTTTTCGAAGCCCTGGGTAAGCATGCAAAGAAGGACGCGATCGTCACGAGCAACTCGAGCACGATCGCGATCAGCCGGCTGGCGGCCTTCACCGGCCATCCCGAGCGCTGCTGCAACACCCACTTCTTCCACCCGGTCACGGTGATGCAGCTCTGCGAGGTCGTGCGCGGGCCAAAGACGTCCGACGAGACGATCGAGACGGCGATGGAGTTCGTGCGCAGCATCGACCGCACGCCCGTGCTCCTTCAAAAGGAGATCTGGGGCTTCATCGTGAACCGGATCCTCTTTGCCGCCTCGGAGGAGGCCATGCGGCTGCTCGAAGGCGGATACGCGAGCGCGGAGGACATCGATGTCGCGGTCCAGAAAGGGCTGAACTGGCCGATGGGCCCCTTCCACCTCCTGGACTTCAGCGGCCTCGACATCTTCTACGGGGCGATGAAAGACCGCCACCGCCAGGGAGAGGGCTCGGACGCGCCAGAGGTGCTCCGTAAGCTCGTCGAGGCCGGCGCCCTCGGGCGAAAGACCGGCCGCGGTTTCTTCGACTACTCGACCTAGCCGGGCGGGGCAGAATTGACGCTGCCCCCGTAGCCCAATGGCAGAGGCAGCCGGCTTAAACCCGGTCCAGCGCGGGTTCGACCCCCGCCGGGGGTATTGCCACTGCAGTCCGCCTACAATCGTCCGAGGATGACTTTGCGTCTCGAAGAAGATCCCGATGAAGAACCTGAGGAGCCCGCGCGACCTGAACAGCCGGGCGACGGCGCCAGGGCGATGGGCCCGCTGCCGTCGGTGGGCATGCCGGCGCGCGAGCTGGAGTTCTCGACCCAGGTCCTCACGGTGGCCCAAGTTGCAGACGGCGTCACCCTGGTCAAGCTCCTGCAGGAGGCCGGCGCCGATGGCTGGGACCTGGCCGAGGTGATCGACGGGGGGGACAAGCGCGTGCTCCTGATGCGGAGACCGAAGCGCTCATCTCGTGAGTCGCGACGGGTCGGTTTCGCGCCTCCGATACGGAACTGACGAACCCCCCCGCCCGCCGCAAGCGCCGCATCCTCGTGGTCGAAGACGACGAGCCGATCAGGGTGCTCGTGGCAGAGGTCTGCAGGCTTCAGGGCCATGAGGTGCTCGAGGCGGCCACTGGAAGCCAGGCTCTCGAGATCGCGACCAGCGGTCAACCCGATCTGGTCCTCGTGGACTGGGTGCTACCCGACATCAGCGGCACCGAGGTGATCCGCGAGCTCCGCCGGCAGGGGCTGACCAGCCCGATGGTGATGCTGACCGGTCGCTCGACCAAGATGGACGAGGTCGTCGGCCTCGAGGTCGGCGCTGACGACTACATCACCAAGCCGTTCGACTCTCGCATCCTCGCCGCCCGCATCAACGCCCATCTCAGGCGGTCCGCCATCGCGGAGTCCGGCGGCGGTCGGGAAGGCGTCCTGTCCATTGGCTCGCTGCAGATCGACAACGCGTCGCGGCGGGTCAAGATCGCCGAGGAAGAGATCATCTTGACCATGACCGAGTTCAACCTCCTGGCCGTGCTGGCGGCCAATCCCGAGCGGGTGCTGACCCGCGCGCAGCTGCGAGACAAGGTCTGGGGCTACCCGCACGACCTCGACGACCATTCGGTGGACCCGCACGTGCAGAGATTGAGGCGCAAGCTCTCGGACCACTCCAACACCGGCGTCAACCTGGAGGCCGTGCCGGGCCTCGGTTATCGCCTGTCGGTCAAGTCTGGTTGAGGGACGAGGCGGAAGAGCCTCAAACGCCCTTCGGCCCGGTGACCGCCGATCTTGCGACGGTCGAGGCAAGCCTGCGGGCCGAGATCGGAGGCGACCCACCGGTGGTCTCCCTTCCCATGGCGGATCTTTTCGAGGCGGGTGGCAAGCGCATCAGGCCGGCGCTCGTCCTGCTCGCGGCTCGATGCGGGCGTTACGACCTCGCTGACCTGATGCCTGCTGCGACGGCGGTCGAGCTCACCCACGCTGCGACGCTTGTGCATGACGACGTCATCGACCGCTCGGCGGTCAGGCGCGGACGGCCGACGGTCGCAGCGTTGCGGGGCGATGAGTCGGCCATCGTCATCGGTGACTTCTACTTCGCCAAGGCCTACGAGGTGGCGGCGCGAACTCGGAACGCCGAGGCCGTCGGCATCCTGGCGCGCTCCGTGATGGAGATCTGCGCCGGAGAGGTGAGGCAGCAGGCGATCCGGTATCAGTACACGACCGGCATCGACGAGTACATGAGGAGAATCGAGGCCAAGACGGCCTCGTTGCTCTCGGCGAGCTGCGACATCGGCGCGCTGCTCGGCGGACTGAGCGACGTCGAACGCGCGGCATTGCGCGTGTATGGCCGCCAGCTCGGTCTCGCTTTCCAGATCGCCGACGACGTACTGGACTACATGGGCACCGAGGGAGAGCTCGGCAAGCCGACCGGCCAGGACGTCGAGGAAGGATTCGCGACGCTGCCGTTGATGCTCGCGATGGAAGACGAATCGGTGGCAGGGGAACTACATGCGCTCCTCGACGTGGATCAGAAGCTCGACGCGAAAGACGCGAGGCGGGTCGTCGAAGCCGTATCCCGCAGCACCGGCCCGGCCGAAGCACTGAAGAGGGCGCGCGAACATGCGACGGCGGCGCGCGAACAGCTGAGGGCGCTCGCGCCGGGTGATGCGACCATCACGCTCGAAGCTCTCGCCGACTACGTGGTTTCCCGAAAGCTCTAATCTGACGACGTGTCCCGGGTGGGGATGGTGGCATGAGCAGGGTCAGGCTCGTCGGCGTAGGTCCTGGACATCCTGGACTGGCCACCGTGCAAGCAACCGAAGCGATCAGGTTCGCTGACGTCATCCGCCACTGCGATGGTTGTGGCGCTGGACTGCTGCACCTGGCGCCCGTTACCGCGGACATCGCGCCGCTCGAATCTCACGACGAGGTAATCCGCCTCGCGCGCGCCGGGCGCAGCGTGACGGTGCTCTTCCCTGGCAACCCGTACGCATTCTCGAACGGAAGCGCCCTGGCGGAGAAGCTGGAGCGGGCCGGTGTGGACTTCGAAGCGCTTCCTGGCCTCATCGTCGAGCTCGCGGCGCCAATGATGAGCGGCATCCCGTTGACTATCGAAGGTCTTTCCGCGTCGATCGGCTTCGGCCTCGTCAAGGGCGGCGAGACCGTGGTGCTGAGGTTGGCATCCGGCTGGTGGGAGTCCGGGATCAGCGCCCTGCTCGCGGATGGCCGCTCGGCCGAAACACCTGCGGCGCTGCTGCTCAACCCGGGGTTGCCGGGCCAGCATCGGGTGAGCGCTCCTCTCGGCGAGCTTCTGCGCAAGGCGAGCACGTACGGCCTTCGCGGCGATGCGCTGCTCGTGCTTGGCCCTGGCGTCGAGAAGGCCGAGCGGCTCGACACGATGTCCAGGCGCCCCCTGCACGGCCGCCGCATCCTGATCACTCGCGCGCGGCACCAGGTTGATCCATTCCGGCGCGAGCTCGTCGACCTGGGCGCGGCCGTGATCGAGGTGCCGACCCTCGAGATCAGGCCGATGCCGACCGACGAGCGGGTCGGCAACGCCATCAAAAGTCTGGACCACACCGCCCTGGTCATATTCGCTTCGGCCAACGCGGTCGACATCTTCTTCCAGATGCTGCTCGGCACCGGCGCCGACGCCCGCGCCCTCCATAACTCGAAGTTGTGCGCCATTGGCCAGGAGACGGCCGAATGCCTGGAACGGCATGGCCTGCGACCCGAGCTCGTCACGTCCGAGTACACGGCCGAGGGCTTGGCCAAAGCGCTCGAGGGCTGGGAGATGAAGGGGATGCGGGTGCTGGTGCCGCGAGCGGAGGTCGCGCGGGACGCCTTACCATCCCTGCTGGCCAATCGTGGTGCAGAAGTCGAGATCCTTCCCGTCTACCGTTCGATGTGCCCGCCGGAGGCAGGCCCTGCGCTGCTGCGGCTCTTCAACGCCGAGGGCGTGGACGTGATCACCTTCACCAGCTCCTCCACCGTCTACAACTTCGTCAAGGCGTTCCCCGAGGATCGCCTCCCCGCGATCCTGGGTGACGCCGAGGTGGCCTGCATGGGTCCCGTCACGGCCGACACGGCGCGGAAGTTGGGACTGAGCGTCGCGATCGTGGCGCGCGAGTACACGACACACGGCCTCGTCCAGGCCATCGCCGAGGCGGCGGCCCGCAAGTGAGCAAAGCGCGCGTCAGGCGGCCCGCACCGAGCGACCCGTCGGAGCACGAGCTCTCGTGGGGCAGCCGCCGTTCCTGGATCCCGCTCCTGGTCATCGCGATCGTGATCGTTGCAGTGCTCGGGTCTGGCCTTCTGGTCGACAAGGCGCTGCAGACCCCGACTCCGCAGGCTTTGGCCGGCTGCCAGATGTCGGTCCAGATTGCGCCTCGCGAGTTCATCGGCCCGCAGCCGATGTGCATCAAAGCGAGCCAGAGCTTCGACGCCACGATCAACACGACGCAAGGAGCGATCGTCGTTCATCTGTATCCAGAGATTGCGCCCGTGACCGTCAACAACTTCATCGTCCTGGCGATCCACGGCTACTACAACGGCCTGACCTTCTGGAAGACCGAGGACTGGGTAGTGCAGTCGGGCGACCCTCGAAACGACGGTCGCGGCGGGCCTGGCTACAACCTTCCAGACGAGCCGAGCAGCGCGCCCGCCTGGGGTCTGGGAGCCCTGGGGATGGCGCGCCCCCCTGGCGCTCCGGTGAACGGCAGCCAGTTCTTCATCCAGAAGGCCTCGTGGCCCGCCCCGGGCCCGACTGCCGTCTACAACCGCTTCGGGACTGTCACCTCGGGCCTTGACAAGGCGCAGCTGCTGACGGCGACCGACACCATCACCTCGATCTCAATCAAGGTCTCTTGACCCTGTTCTGACCTTCGCTTTACGACTCGGGGCCTATAATCGCCTCAAATGCCGATTCATCCGCTCTGGCTCGTTGTCATCCTCGTGATCGTCTTGATCATCTTCGGGCCCGGCCGTTTGCCTGAGCTCGGGGGTGCCGTCGGCAAGGCCATGCGGGAGTTTCGCAAGGCCACCAATGAGCTGACCAGCGAAGTCACTTCGGCAAGCCAGGCGAAGCCCGAGCCGGCGGCTGTCAGCCCGGCGGCTGTCAGCCCGGCGGCTGCTAGCCCGACGGCCACTTCGGAGAGCGCCGCCAAGGGCTCGACGTCCGAGGCGAATTCCCAGAACTCCTGAGGCTCCGTCAGTGGCCCTCCTAGACAGGGTCCTGCAACGCGGCCCGCGTCCCATGGTTCCGCTCGAGGAGCGCATGTCCGTGATCGAGCACCTCGAAGCGCTGCGTCGCGTCCTCATCGTGTCGATGATCGCGTGGACGGTGATGACGATCGCCGCGGCATTCATCGCGGGCCACGTGATCAGCCTTCTCGTGGTGCAGGCGGGGATCGGTCAGGCGATCTATCTGCAGCCTGCAGGGGGAGTCCTTCTGCAGGTGAAGGTGGCGCTCTACATCGGGATCGTCCTTGCCTCTCCCGTCGTGATCCAGCAGATCTGGTGGTTCGTCAGCCCTGGACTGCATCCGCACGAGAGGCGGTTCATCCTGCCACTGATCGTCGCCACGATCGTCTTCTTCTTCATCGGGGTGAGCGTGGCGGTCTTCGCGCTGCCTCTCTACCTGAAAGTCCTCAACAGCCTTTCCCCCCAGCACGTCACATACCTGCCGGACATCAGCTCATTGATCAGCTTCGTGCTGCTGATGGTCATCGGCTTCGGGCTCGTCTTCGAGCTGCCGGTCGTGATCTTCGTGCTCGGGATGATGCGGATCATCAGCTCTCGCTGGCTCCGCAAAAACCGGCCGTGGTGGTTCCTCGGTTTGGCCCTGCTGGCCAACTTCCTGACCCCTGGAGTCGACCCCGTGACTCCTCTGATCATGTTCGTCCCGCTGTACCTGTTCTACGAGGGGACGTCGCTATTGCTCAGACTATTGAGACGATGACGCAAGCCTCACGTCCCGACGGGCGACTGCCCGACCAGCTCCGGCCCCTCAAGATCGAGCTCGGCGTGAATGTGCATGCGGAGGGTTCATGCCTCATCGAGATGGGTCGCACACGCGTGTGGATCACGGCCAGCGTGGAGGATCGAGTTCCGCCGCACCGCCGCGGAAGCGGCCAGGGCTGGATCACCGCCGAGTACTCGATGCTGCCTCGCTCGACCCACGATCGCGGGACCCGCGAGGCGATCCAGGGCCGGATCGGCGGCCGCACGCATGAGATTCAGCGGCTGATCGGCCGCTCGCTGCGAGCGGCGGTCGACATGGGCAAGATCGGCGAGCGGACCATCACGCTCGACTGCGACGTCCTCCAGGCCGACGGCGGCACGCGGACCGCGTCGATCACGGGAGCGTTTACGGCGCTGTACATGGCCATCAAGCGCATGAAGGATGCGCGCATGGTCGAGCAGGTTCCGGTGCGCCAGTACCTCGCCGCGGTGAGCTGCGGCATCGTCCAGGGCACGCCCATGCTCGACCTGGATTACACCGAGGACTTCCAGGCCGGGACGGACCTCAATTGCGTCATGACCGAAGACGGGCGCCTGGTCGAGCTGCAGGCCACCGCAGAAGGCGCG
This sequence comes from Candidatus Dormiibacterota bacterium, assembly GCA_035468355.1. Lineage (GTDB taxonomy): Bacteria > Chloroflexota > Dormibacteria > Dormibacterales > Dormibacteraceae > DATKSS01. The sequence continues at coordinate 19,883 of DATITA010000092.1, read as the reverse complement.
CCGTACACGCGGGAGGAGCTCGACTCGATGCTGGCGCTCGCGGGCAAGGGGATCAAGGAGCTGATCGTCGCCCAGAAACGCGCCATCGCCTCGCTTGGCTGATCGCCCCAGGCTCGTCATCGCCTCCGGCAACGCGGGCAAGGTCCAGGAGTATCGAGACCTGTTGTCCGGCGCGGGACTCGAGCTGGTCGCATTCGATAGCGAGGTCGACGAGGTGGGGGACACGTATGCCGAGAACGCCCGCCTGAAAGCCGAGGGAGCCGCCACGCGGTCGGGCCTGCCATCGCTCGGGGACGACTCGGGCATCGAGCTCGAGGCGCTCGACGGCTTTCCAGGCGTCCGATCGGCGCGCCTCGCACCCACGCAGGCCGAACGGACCGCCGAGCTCTGGCGGCGACTCGAGGGCCGGCCAAGGCCGTGGCGCGCACGCTTCGTCTGCGTCATCGCGCTGGCCGTTCCGGGCGGTGAGACGCAACTCTTCGAAGGCGAGTGCAGGGGTGAGCTGCTGCCCGAGGCCCGGGGAAGCCACGGCTTCGGCTATGACCCGGTTTTCCTCGTGCCCCGAACCGGGAACACGTTCGGCGAGATGCCGGTGGAGGAGAAGCGCCGGTACAGCCATCGGGCTGCAGCGCTGCGCGCCCTCCTGAAGTCGGGCGCCCTGGAAAATCTATCCATTCAAAACTGACGAGTTCCAGTTACGGGCTTTGTTTTGTTCGCAGGCCCAAAATATTCAGGCAGCTCTGATGCACCAGCGCGTTGCGTCGAAGCCGGCGCGTTATTGTGGAGATGAGAGATGAAAGAGCAGAGCAACCGCAAAGTGACCTCACAAATCAAGCCCAAACCCCGCCGCCATCAACCCGGAGCGCTGGCCACCGCCAGGCGACCGGCGACCAGCGATCAGGCTCCCGGCGAGGAAACAGTCCAGGTCAACGACCAGTACGTCGGCGGCGGTCCGGCGCCCGCCCACTCCGCGACGGAGCACGACCAGCACCAGACGGGCGGCTGAGCCACACGGTCGACCTGGGGCGCGCCGAACGCCGACTGGTCCCCTAATACAATTAGCGCGCCCCAGATCCCTCGTGGTCCGGCGATTGGCGCGTGCGGCGAGCGGAGTTCCAGAAAGGCGGGCGGTAGCTTAGCTCGGCAAAGCGCCTGGTTTGGGACCAGGAGACCGCGAGTTCGAATCTCGCCCGCCCGACCAACGCATTTTGAGACCCTGAAGACGCCGATTTCGATCTCGTTTCGACCGTTTGGGAAGGTGTTGGGCGCGAGGTTGGAACGCCTGTGGAAAACCCCTGGAACCTGCCGAGTTAAGAGACTTGGGGCATTGCCTACCAGTCTCATGGTGGGGAAATATGCACAAGGTGAACCAGGCAGTCAGCGTCCTTCCCGGCGGCGTTCCAAGTCCAGCGCGGCGGCAGCCGCCGATCCTCGCCGCCTACGAGCACTTCCGCCTGGACCGCCAGGGGATGCTGGTCTCGCCGAGGACGCTGGAGTACTACGACGGCATGGTCCTGCCCTTCCTACGCTGGGCGGAGGCCGACGGGGTACAGCGGTTCGAGGCATTGGAGGTGTCTCGGCTGCGCGTCTACCGCGCCCAGCTGGCGACGAGGCCCGGGCGGCATGGCCAGCCGCTGCAGCCGAAGACCATCCTGGAGTCGCACCGGGCGATTCTTTGTTTCCTTCGCTGGGCCAGGCGCGAGGGCTACCACGTCGACGGTCGCATCCTCGAGCTCACAGCGCCACGGGTGCCCGACAAGGAGCCGACGGTCTACCACATCGCCCAGGTGCGGAAAGTGCTCGCCGCCTGCAACCCAGCGGTGCCCACGGAAGACCTGGTGGTCCGGATCCTGGTCGGCTCCGGGTTGAGGCGGGCCGAGATCTGCGGGCTGGCCGTTCTGGGTCCTGACGGTCTCTCTGATGTGATGACCGACTCACTGGGGAGGGGGCGGGTCGAGCTCCGGGTACGCTGGGACGCCGGCGCCAAGGGCCGCAAGTCGCGTCGGGTGCCGATCACGCCGAAGCTGGCGGCGGCGATCAAGCGATACGAGGCGCGCCATCGGCCGGAGACAGACCTGTCGCAGCTGCTCATCAATGGGCATGGCGCCCCTTATCAGGGACCAGGGATCAAGTCGATGATGGACCGGCTCACCGTGCGCGCGGGATTCCGGGTGCACGCCCACGCGTTCAGGCACACGTTCGCGACGGTGGCGGCAAAGCTGGGTTGGAACTTCGAGCATCTTCGAGCGGCGATGGGCCACTCGGACTACGGCATGCTGCAACGCTACGTGCGGTTGGCCACGGAGCGCGATTTGGGCTCGCGTGCAGACTGGGTGGAACTGGTCGCGAGCAACCCAGCGATGGAATGGTCATGAAACGGGTCCTACCACGAGGCGTCTCCGAAAAGGAAACGATCCTGCCACGAATAGACTGAGCTCGTTGGTATCTAAAGCCCCAGCGAACTCGCTTATCCGAACGGCCAATGTCATTGCTTTCGCTTTCGGAGTGGCTGCACTTGGTGCTGTCGTCCTATCGGTCTTCGTAATGGCATCGAGGCCGTGGGGTTGTTCAGCCAATAGCGAATCTCCAGTCGTGATTTGCGACTGGGTCACATCCAGGGTGATTGCCGCCGTCTGGCTCGCAGCCGCTTTGGCTGTGTGTTTTGTCTCGTGGAAACGGCGGAAGCTGCTGTTGGCGATTATTGCGGCCCCACTGCTTGCGATTAGCCTGATCTCCGTAATTGGTGTCTTCTCACTGGCGCCCGCTACGTTGTGGTTCGGATGCGCATTGTGGTTGTGGGCGCGGGGCAAGCGCTTGTCGCTGGTGGTAAGTGCTGGAGCCAGCGTCATGTTGGTCTATCTTGCCGCGACTGGAGTGCTTGCATTGTTTGCCTTGTACTCCACGCCTATCTAACAGGCCCGGTAGCTTTGTCGCCAGCCAACCCAGATGAAAGCTGCCGCGACGATACTCATCGCCGCGTCGTCCCCGGGCTCGGACGTGTTTGGGACGTTTTGAAAGGCCGGTAGAACGTCCCAAGACGCCGTTGAAACGTCCCGCTCCTAAGGGTTTGCTTCACCTGGATGAGACAGAGAGCGAATCTGCAAGTGAGTCGAGGGGACGGGTGGGACGTCCTAAGTCGTCCCAAGTCGTCCCAAGACGTAGTTGAGACGTCCCTGATCTTGGTGATGTCATTGCCGGCATGACTTTCAGGGCAGAGGCTGACACTGGGATCGGAGACGGCGCGCTGGCTGCGCCGCTGATGGGCGGGAAAACCGCGACGCGGCCGCCAGTGGTGACGGCAGCCACAGGCAGGCTCCAGCGCGTGCGCGCATTCATGCGCGTAACGCGACGCGCGACCGGGCCGACGTGTGGCCTATGGGTATGGACGGGCTGCGCGGTGTGGCTGACCCCGCACGGCAGCAGGCGCGAGCCAGTGGCGCTGTTGTCCGATGCCGGCGGTCCGAGTCCCCTAACAGAGGACCGCGAAAAAACAGAGACGAGGCTCTGACGAGCTCAGTCAGGGTCCTCGCCGCGGGCATCGACTCGCTCTATGTCTCCTTCAAGGGCGAGCTGGACGCCGCTCGGCTTGAGGGTATTGAGCTTGTGAAGATCAAAGCGCAGGAGACTGGCCAACCGCAGATCCTCGCAGCGGACGAACGCAAGGCGCTGATCCAGGCTTCAGGGTGGGGCGGCTACCGATACTGGCTGCGCTGCGGCGACTTCGACGTCTTCCTGGGGCGGGGCCAGAGCCTGCCGGCGGCGTATGCGCGGATTGCGAGTGAGTTCATCCACGAAGTAGGTCCCATCAGAGCGCTTGCCGACCTCAAGTCATTCGTCGGGGCGCTGCTGGACCAGGTCGACGAAACGATCTGCTCGCGAGTAGACATCTACGCCGACTTCCAAGGATGGGTGCCCGGGTCAGAGGACTACCACCGTTTCGTCACGCGGAGTCGTCGCAACACGAGCCACATCGCCGTCCACCACGACGGTCGCCGTTTCACGGGGTTCACTTTCGGGCGCGACGCGATGGTGGCCAGGCTCTACGACAAGGGCCTGGAGATCGCGCACTCGGGGACAGGCTGGATGCGCGACGTGTGGGGGGACCGGCTTGACCCGTCAGCATCCGTGTGGCGGTTGGAGTTCCAGCTGCGGCGCCAAGTGTTGGCGGAGTGCTCGCTGACCACGCCTCAGGACGTCCTTGCCCAACGGCAGAACCTGTGGGCATACGCGATGCGGTGGCTCTCCCTGCGGGAGCCAAGACCGGGCGCGGCGCGGACACGTTGGCCAGTTGCCGACGTCTGGTCGCACCTGACGCGATCGCAGCCTGAAGGCGCCAACAGCCCGTTGGTGCGAAAGCGCATCAGGGAACACGACGAGTCCGTGCTTGTCCGTGGCCTTACGGGCTACGCGAGCTCCCTCGCGGCCATCACGGGGGTGAGCGACCTGGACCTGGCGATGCTGGTGTCGCGCCGTCGGGTTGGGAGTACATGGACGCGACCGGGCGAGACTTTCGAGAGCTGGTCGCCTCGAAGCGAGAGCGCAAGCTGTGACTCTGAAGCGCGCGCTCGATTGGTCGGTGGAGGCCGGTGCGCTCGACCGAGCCCGAATCCTGCGTGGCTGGACGCGCCGGGATCTGGCACAGCAGGCGCACGTCGACGAAGGAACCCTGTGCGATCTCTTCGCTGGGCGGCGCCGTCCGACATTTGGCACGCTACGCGCGCTCAGTCAAGTCCTTGGCTTGTCGATTGAGGAGGTAATTTCCTTTCGAGCTGGCAGTGACCGTTCCCTCTAGCCGTAGCCGAGCGTTGTGGTTGTTGGGATGCGGCGACGGCTTGCGCTACGCACGGCGATTGTCGCTCGGTTCGTCCAGATCGCTGGCCTTTCCATGGCTGTTCCAGGTCCAAGCTCTCGCAGTCTTGCAGTGCCAGTGGTGCACGTCCCACCTCCTTGTCACGGCGAGAGGCGCCGCTGCTGAGATGGAACAAGGGCGTAATTGCGTTCTCAGAGACATCGCATGGGCTCTAAGCCGGCGGGAGTCGCGCCGGCGTGTTTTGGCGCAAGTGGCTTCTGATGCAGTTACCCTGTTGTAAGGCTGCAAATGCGACAGGTAACGGCCGTGAGACTGGTCGTCATGGCGTTGCTCGCCATCTCGTTGCTCCTACCGGCCTGCGGGTTTCCAAACCCTTTCAGTGGACCACCCTGCTATCCGGAGCCTCTACAAATCAACCCCGTCGCTGTGCCCGCCGGCTCGGACGTCACGGTGTCGAGTGGTCCATTCCAATGTCAGAACTCATACCCGTCTGGCAAGACCTATGCGCTCATTCTCACTGAGGAGAACCACGCGGGGCTAATTATGGATTTGGGGCGCTACCCAGTCAGTCAGAATGGCTCATTCAACGCCAAGGTTCCAATCCCTAGAAGCGCTCCAGAGGGCGTCGCCACAGTCGTCGTACGAGGTAGTGCCTTTGACCAATGCACAGACTCCCATGGATCCTGCGCCGCGTACGCGGCGAGTCTGACAATTCTTAGGCAAGCTGCTCAGGTCCGAGATGGCGCGACCAGTGTCCTAATCCAACGTTTTACGGAGGGCTCATCGACAAGCCTCCTCTTGGACTACTCGTATCGGTTCACGTGTCTATCGGAGGATCAAACGTGGCCGTGCTGTGGGCGGCCAATTCGCCAGAACTCTTCGACACCTTGAGTGGACTGCTCGCGCATAAGCCGGGTGGTTAAGAGACTTGCGCCCGATCAGGGCTCTGGCGCTAAGATCGAGTCGAATACGGTAGGCCTTAGCCTCCGGTTTGGGACCAGGAGACCGCGAGTTCGAATCTCGCCCGCCCGACCATTACGACTCGGCGCGGTCGGCCGAGCAAAGCTTTGGCCCGAGCATGGTCGCAGGACCTTCTTGCAGAAGGACGAAAGGCACGTTACGTCGACGCCGGCCAGGGCTACATTGGCCATGGCCCCGAAGGGATGACGACGAAGCTTTCGGGCCTAACTATTGAGGAGGTGCAGATGATCCACTTCTTACTGGTGATTGCTGTCGTTCTCTTCGTGCTGTGGCTGCTTTTCCACGCCGCAGGCGCATTGGTCAACCTGATCTGGCTGGCAATCATTGTGCTGCTCGTGATCTGGCTGATCGGTTTCGTCCGGGGCCGTTCCGCGACCTCTTGAGCGTCCGAAACACAATTTGCGGCGGGTGAATTTATGCTCGGCCGGGGAGAAGTTCGCGGGCGAGCTTGATGGGACAAGGAGCGTGTTCAGATGAGTCGATTCACAATCGGCATCGCACTAGGTGCTGCGGCGGCCTACTTCTTCGATCCTCTACAAGGCGAGGATCGGCGCCGGCGCGCGGAATCGTTGTGGCGCGAGAATCGTGACACCGCGCGCCAGGTTGGAGGTGGAGTAACCCAGGCTGCTGAGTCGATGCGGCCATTGGTTGGACGTGTCAAGCGCCATCTCGAGCACGGGAGCGGGGCCGAAGATACCGGGGCGAGTTGGGTGCCTGGGGTAGGAGGCGTTGTCACAGCCACCGCGCTGGGGGGCGCACTCGTGTATTTCCTGGATCCACAGAGCGGGCCGGTACGGCGGAAGCGCATCCTCACGTTCTTGGGGGAGGAGCAGGGCGCTTTTAAGGAGGGGTTCCGGAGTGTCCAGAAGGCCGCCGGGACGGCGAAACCGTGGGCCGAACAGGCGGTGGATGAGGTATCAAGAGCTGTTCAAAATGTGAGGGCGAAGGGTCGGGGCTGACCTACCGTCCACGCGTCGATGGCGATGGCGAAATGCCATACTCACCAGTGCTGACGTCTACGTTCTGTTCACCGAGGACTGATGTCCAGGAGACGAAGCCGTGAATGCCAGAAACATCATCGGAATCGTGGTTTTCCTGATCGTCGTCTATCTGGTGCTCCACTTCTTGTTCCACGTGCTATGAGCTGTCTCGTCCAGTCTGTGCACTGGGGGGTTCTCGGACGCCTGGCGACCTAGAAGGCGGGTGCAGTGCCGATCATCCGGTCGGTAGGGTGACGGAATGACCGTGACCTCGGGCCAACCTTTCGCGCTGCGATCAGGTGAGGTTGCCTATGAGCTCTCGGGCGCTGAAACCGGGCGGCTCGTGATCGGGATACCCGGCCTGACCGCCAACCTGCGCAGCTTCGACGTGATCTACGAGGGCCTCGACGGCGAACGCCACCGCAAGCTTGCCTTTGACCCGCGTGGGCGAGGCCGGAGCAGCAAGACCGCGCCAGGGACCTATGGCTGGCCATCGCACGCCAGGGATGTCATCGAGATGGCCGACCAGCTGCACGCACAGACGTTTGACGTCATAGGTTGGTCGATGGGCGCCTGGATCGCGATGGTGGTCGCCCAGATGGCGCCAGGGCGCGTTCGTCGGTTGGTCCTGATCGACGCCGTGGGCATTCCGGAGGAATCGGCCAAGGTGCCCGTCTACGCCGGGCTAGAGAGGCTGGCGACGGTGTTTCCATCCCGCGAGGCATTCATGGCATTAGCCCGGACCATGCCTCACTACCAACCTTGGGCCCCTTGGGAGCGTCTCTTCGACTATGAGCTGATCGACGTCGAAGGAGGGGTCTCGTTTCGAACCCAGAAAGCTGCGCCGTTCGAGGACGAGCAGTACCGGCTGCAGCAGGATCCGTACAAGCTCTGGTCCGCCGTGACCATGCCCGTGCTGCTTTTGCGCGCGGCACGGGAGATCCCACCCAACTTTGGCTACATCCTGACCAAAGAGGACTACGACCGCTTCCTCCGCGAGGTGCCCGGAGCGACTGGGCTCGAAGTGGATGCGAACCACTACACGATCGGTATGAACGCCGATGCGGCGCAAGCCATCGCGGAGTTTCTGGACCGGTAGCGAAAGAGGGCCGAACCACGCGCGTGTCTGCACCGGCGGTGGCCTGGTCCTAAGATGCAAACGCAGGTGGGTGGGGAATGAGCGCGGCTGACCTCGTATTCGGCGTCTGCCTTTTGCTCGGGGGCGGCCTCCTGCTCATGACCCTGATCGTCGACGACATCTTCGGGGGTCTGATGGGAGCCATCCATCTCGGCTTCGACGTGGCGGGCGTGTCACCGACCCCGATGCTGCTCGGCTTCGTCGCCATGTTCGGAATTGGGGGCCTATTCGGCCTCCACGGGGTCGGAGCGGGAGTCGGGGTGGCTACCCTGATCGGGGTCGGGGCCGGTCTGGTCGGCTCAGGTGTCGTGTTTGGAGCCTTCAAGGTCCTGCGGCAGGCCGAGTCGAGCAGCACATTCGAGCTCCAGGACATGGTGGGCGCGACCGGGAGGGTGTCCGTGGGAATCCCCGCCAACCGGTTCGGCACCGTGCTCATCAGTTTTGCGGGCTCATCGCACAACATGACCGCGACAGCCGATTCGGAGATCCCGGCGGGTCGCGTGGTCAAGGTCGTTTCCGTCGCCGGCGGTAACCTCGTGGTCACGGCCAATTCGGAAGCCAGCACTGAAGGAGCACGGTCCGATGCCTGAATTCTTGACGTCAACACCCTTCCTCGCCGTCACCGGCGTGATCATCCTCATCCTGTTGATCGCGTTCGTGGCCAGCCGCTACCACGTGGCAGGCGCGAACGAGGCGCTGATCGTCGCCGGTTCGCGCGGCGCCAAGGTCCGCGACGAGCGCGGCCAGGTCGCCTCGCATCCTGGAGACAAGGGCGTCAAGGTGGTGGTCGGTGGTGGGACCTTCATCCGCCCCCTGCTCGACCGCGTCGGCAAGCTGAAGCTGACGGCGCGGCAGATCAACGTGTCGCTCAGTGACGCCGTGACCAGCCAGGGCATCAAGGTCCAGGTCCAGGGAGTGGCCACGTTCAAGATCGGGCGGGACGTCGAGTCGCTCCGCAACGCGGCCGAGCGCTTCCTGGACGCCAAGCCCGAACAGGTGGACTCGATCGTCAAGAACGTGCTCGAAGGATCCCTACGCTCGATCGTAGGAACCCTCACCATCGAGGAGCTGATTCGCGACCGCCAGAAGCTGCTGCAGCAGGTGCAAGACGCGGCCAAGGGCGACCTTGCGACCAGCGGCCTGCAGATCGACGCCTTCACGATCCAGAGCTTCTCCGACGAGTCGAACTACATCGAGCTGCTCGGCCAGCAGAGCGTCTCCACCGTCACGCGCGACGCGCGCATGGTCAAGGCGACGACCGACCAGGAGGCCGCGGTCAGGGAGGCGGAGTCGCAGCAGGTCAAGATCAACGCGGCGCGAGATGTGTCACTCCGCGAGGCTGAGACCAAGACGCAGGTCGCCGCCGCGCAGGCGCGCGCCGACCAGGCCGGCCCGCTCGCCCAGGCCGAGGCGCAGCAGGAGGTGGTTCGAAAGCAGACCGAGCTGGCCCAACTCGAGGCGGACCGCAAGGAAAAGGAGCTCCTCTCATCCACGGTCAAGCCGGCCGCGGCCGAAGCGCAGGCCGTCATCGCGCGGGCCGAGGGCAACAAGCGAGCGCGAATCGCATCCGCCGAGGCCGACGCCGAGACGACCCGGCTCGAAGGCGGGGCGGAAGCGCAGATCGTCCTCACCAAGGGAGAGGCCGAGGCCAAGGCTCTGGCCATGCGCGCCGATGCTTACAAGCAATTCAATGAGGCCGCCATCATCCAGACGGTCCTGGCGGCTCTCCCCGAGATCGTGCGCGCCGCAGCCGAGCCGATGGGTCACATCGACTCGCTGACCGTGATGAGCGCAGACGGCGCCTCAGAGATAGTTCGCAACGCGACGCGGGCGATGATCGAGTCGACGACCGCGATCAAGGGGCTCACCGGGCTCGACGTGCCCAACCTCATCGGCGGAGCGCTCGGACGAGGCTTTGGCGAGCGGCTTCGCAGCGGTGACGGCGAGGGCGTGGGGAACGGAGAGAGCGGCTCGGCCGCGGACCGGATCAGCCAGATCGCGGGCGAGGGCCTGTCGGCGTTGAAGAGCCGCGGCGCCGAAGCTGCAGCCGCGAGCAAAGCCGCCGCTGACGAGGCGTCCGCCAAGGTCGAGACCGAGGCCGCGAAGGTGGAGACTGAGGCCGCCAAGGCGGCAGAGCAGGCGAAGGCTGCGGCGAAGCAGGCGGTGGCCGAGACGAAGGCCGCTGCGGTCGCCGCCAAAGTGGCGGCCTCAGGCGCGGTCCACGAGGCATCCCCGGCCGAAGGCAACGTCAACCAGTGGGCGAAATGGCTCGCAGACCGGTTGCGCAGCGTTCCCGACATCCAGGTTTACGGGGCGCTGCGGCTCAACGACCTCGTGAGTCGCGGCCCGGCTTCGGCCCGGGCCGTCTGGACCACGGCCAACCAGGCGCTGGGAAAGGACTACGGCAACCTCACCATCGCGGAGCTGCTCAAGCGATTTGCCCCCTAAAAAGCGGGAAGCCCGCTTGCGCGAGCTTCCCAAGGCTGGGGTGGGGGCGTGAAGTCTATTTCAGGGGCCGGCTTACCGGCCGTCGATATGGTAGCACTGTGTCCTGCTGTCCACAAGATATAGACAGCTGGGGACAAAACGGTTGAAATTGCCTCTTCCGCTCGACATGGAGCCAATGCTGTCGGCGGCGGCGGAGGGGATCCCGAAGGGCGATAGCTGGGAGTACGAGCCCAAGTGGGACGGATTCCGGACGCTGGTCTTCCGCGACGGGGATGAGGTGGCGCTGATCAGCCGGGGCGGGCGTCCGATGACGCGCTACTTCCCCGAGGTGCTGCCCGCTTTCCGCAAGCTGTCGCAAGCGCGGCTGGTGCTCGACGGTGAGCTGGTGGTGGTGGGGGACAGAGGTCTCGACTTCGGAGCCCTGCAGCAGCGAGTCCACCCGGCGGAATCGCGGGTGAAGATGCTGGCCGAGGCGACGCCCGCGTGGTTCGTGGCATTCGACCTCCTGGCCGAAGGCGACGCCGACCTGCGCAAGGAGCCTCTGGGAGAACGGCGAAAGCGGCTGGAGAAGCTGCTCAAGGGAGTCAAGCAGCCGATCTTCCTCACCCCATACACACGCGATCCGGATACGGCCGAGGAGTGGTTCGAGCGATTCGAGGGCGCCGGTCTCGATGGGGTGATGGCCAAGTCATGGAGTGGGGCATACGTGCCGGGGAAGCGGCTATGGGTGAAGATCAAGCACCACCGGACCTGCGATTGCGTGGTCATCGGCTGGCGCAAGACGGGTGATGGGTTGAGTCTCGGCTCTCTCCTGCTCGGCCTGTACGACTCCAAAGGCACCATGCATTACGTGGGCCACACCTCGTCGTTCAACGCCGCGGAGCGAAAAGAGCTGATGACTCGGTTGAAGCCCCTGCAGACCGAGATCCCCGAGGAAGAGTGGCGCGCCAACCCTGGGCGCATGCCGGGCGGCATGAGCCGCTGGTCGCGCGGCAAGGACACGGAATGGGTGGCTGTTCGGCCGGAGCTCGTTTGCGAAGTGAGCTACGACAAGCTCGAGGCCGGCGAGCGGTTCAGGCACGCGACGGGCTTCTTGCGCTGGCGGACCGACAAGCGGCCGAAGCAGTGCGGTTTCGACCAGATTGCCTCAGCGGCCGAGTTTGACGTGCTCGGGATCTTCGGCAGCAAGTAGCAGGGGTTTGGCCCCGGGGCCGCCCGGGCCGTAGTACCTCATGGCGGCGCGACCGAGGGCCGTGACCGCGAACCAGTCAAACCCCGCCCCGACCGCCACCCCGACTCCGAGGGGCACGATCCGTGCCGCCACCTTCGCCGCCCCGCTGGTCGCGAAGCGTCCGAGGATTCGCGTCATCACGCGGCCTCCACCACGGACGAGGATGAGGTTGGGGAGATGCCGGAACGCCTCCACCGCAATACGCTCGCCGCCGGACACCAGCACGTTCTCGCGCAACTTGACGGCCCCGCTCGTGATCCCGACCACGACCAGCGCCTCCAGCACCCGTTCGTCCGAGCCGCTCAGCTCGTGGCCGAAGACCATGGCGATGCCAAGCACGAGCTCCACTTCCTGCTCGAGCGCGTAGAGCGACTGGCTGGTGATCGTGCCCACCGCGAGCACGGTGCCGATGCCGGGGGCGATGGAGGCGGCACCGCTCACCGCGCCGGTCAAAGCGACGCGGCGGCGGGTGGAACGGATGAGCTCCAGCGCAAGTTGATGATTGGTGTGCCGCGGGTGTGCCGCGCGAAGGCGCTCCACCCGCGCGTGGATCGCCGGCTCGCGGCTCCGGACGGCCTGGGCGAGCGCGCCCAACACGGTGCGAACCTGGACGGGCAGGCGGTCGAGGTCCATCGACCGAAGCGTACAGCACAGTTTTAGTGAGAAGGAGTCGCAGAATTGAAGGGGCCCATTCGAATACAAAGCTGCGACTGTGTAGCGATAAGGCTTAGGCTCGACTGATGGCGTCGATGCGGGCCGTACTGAGCGAGACGTTCGACCGGGGCGAGCGCAACCGCCTGTTCGGTTTCTTCGGAGGTGTGGCTTTCCTTCACGTCGCGGGCTGGGGCCTGCTCCTGGTTTTGGCGGCCCACCAGCCCACCATTCTGGCCCTTGGCGGACTGGCTTACACCTTCGGCCTGCGGCATGCCTTCGACGCCGACCACATCTCTGCGATCGACAACACGACTCGCAAGCTGCTCCAGGACGGCCGCAAACCGGTGGGCGTCGGCTTTTTCTTCTCGCTGGGACATTCGACCGTGGTCTTCCTCATCGCCGCCGCACTCGGTCTGACCGTCAAGTGGCTCGTCGACGGGGTCGTCAGCGACGGGGGGCGGCTGCGGGCCATCGGGGCGCTGCTGAGCGGTGCGTTGTCCGGCGGCTTCCTGGTCCTGATCGGGGTCATGAACCTGGTCATCCTGCTGGACGTCATACGCGTCTACCGGCGCATGCGCGCCGGCGGGTACGACCGCGATTCGCTCGAGCACGAGCTGACGGCGGGCGGCTTCATGACCAAGATCTTCGGGCGCCTGTTCCGGGTGATCAGGCACAGCTGGCAGATGTACCCCATCGGCTTTCTCTTCGGGCTCGGGTTCGACACCGCTTCCGAGGTGGCCATCCTCGCCGTTTCTGCCGGCGCCGCGGCCAAAGGGCTCCCGTTCATGGCCGTCCTCTCACTGCCGCTGATCTTCGCGGCCGGCATGTCGCTCATGGACACCGCGGACGGGGCGTTCATGGCGAAGGCTTACTCGTGGGCGTTCGCGAGCCCCATCCGCAAGGTCTTCTACAACCTCACGATGACCAGCCTTTCGGTGTTCGTCGCACTTTTCGTGGGCGTGATCGAGCTGACCCAGGTTCTGATCCAGGCGCTCGGCCTGAAGGGCGGCGTGTTCGGCGCGATCGCCAGCTTCGACCTCATCGGCCGAGCCGGTTACTTCATCGTCGCGGCTTTCGTCCTGGCCTGGGTCGCCGCGCTGATGATCTACAAGGCGCGGCGCATCGACCAGCGCTGGGCGGAGGGCCTCGAGAAGGTCGCCTGAGCCCGGCCGCGAAAGGCTATCGGCCTCCACCGACCCGGACCATCCGACTCGATGCGGCGCGCCCCGGGACGGCTTAAGCTGGCCGCGGGATGGGCGCGGACGATAACGACGGAGCTCTGATCGACTTCTATCCCTACCGGTCCCGCTTCAAGGTCTATGAACACCTCGAGCCGGCCGGCAGGGACCACCAGAGCATCCTGGACGAGCTGTCCACGATGGCCTCCGAGGAAGACAGCATCGCCGACCGGGGACGCGTGTCCGGGTCGATATACCACGGGGGCCACGACCACTACGCCTTTCTGACCGAGGTGTTCCGTCTCTTCGCCCACTCGAACGTGCTCCAGCGGGACATGTACCCGAGCGCCACCAAGCTGGAGGCGGAGATCGTCGCGATGACGGCCTCGATGCTGCACGGCGACTCTGTGCCTCTGCATCATCCGGGCGAGCGTGCGTGCGGGGTGGTGACGTTTGGGGGCACGGAGAGCCTGATCAACCCGATGCTCGTGTACCGCGATCGGGGGCGCGCCGAAAAAGGCATCACGGAGCCCGAGGTCATCATCCCGCTCACCGCTCACGTGGCCCTCGAGAAGGCGGCACACATGCTGGGGATCAAGCTGCTGAAGGCGCCCCTGCGGGACGATTTCAAAGCTGACGTCGACTGGATTCGACGCCACGTCACTAAGAACACCGTTGCTCTTGTCGGGTCGGCCCCCAATTACGCGCACGGCTTGATCGACCCGATCGAGGAGCTGGCCGCGATCGCCCTCGAGCACGACATCGGCATGCACGTCGACGGTTGCCTGGGTGGGTTCATCCTGCCGTGGGGCGAGCGGCTTGGTTATGAGATTCCTCGATTCGACTTCCGTGTGCCGGGCGTCACGTCGATCTCGGCGGACACGCACAAGTACGGATACGCGCTTAAAGGCACTTCGGTGCTCCTCTACCGGAACAGCAACTTGCGCAAGTACCAGTACTTCAACTTCACCGACTGGCCGGGCGGGATCTACATGTCGCCCGGATTGTCCGGCAGTCGCTCTGGCGGCATCGTGGCCGCGACCTGGGCGGCGATGGTCAGTCTGGGCGAGAACGGTTACCTGGAGGTCGCCGACAGGATCTTCAAAGCCGCCGCGACGATACGCGCCGGCGTTGATTCGATCCCCGAGCTCGAGGTCATCGGTGACCCCACGTTCCTGGTCGCATTCCGCTCGCCGGACTTGAACATCTATCACGTCAACGACCACCTGATCGCCAGTGGATGGCGGTTGAACGGCCTGCAGCTCCCGCCCGCTCTGCACTTCTGTGTGACCCGGCCGAACACCGCGCCGGGGGTCGCGGAGGCTTTCGTCGCGGACCTCCGCGAAGCGGTGGAGTACGCCAAGCACCCTTCACGCGACGAGCCCAAGAGCGGCGCGCTCTATGGGCTTGGCGGCACGCCCTCCGGAAACGAGATCCTGGAGGTCCTGTTCACCGCGGCGCTGGACGCGATGTACGACGTGGCTCCGACGGAGTGAGGGACCGAGGCCGTGCCTGAGCCCTGGGTCCTGGCCGTGGACCTTGGCACCGGCGGCCCCAAGACCGGCGCGATCTCCTTGGGCGGCGAGGTCCTCGCCTGTCGCGTCGCCGCAGTCCACACGCGCTATTTCGCCGGCGGTGGCGCCGTGCAGGACCCCGCCGAGTGGTGGGATCGCATCCGTTCCGGAGTGCGCGAGGTGGTGGCCTCAGGGGCGGTCGATCCTCGCGAGCTGATCGGGGTCGGCATCACGGGCCAGTGGGGTTCCACGGTGCCCGTGGACGCGCAAGGCCGGGCGGTGGGGGACTGCCGGCTGTGGGCAGACACGCGTGGTGGCTCGCTTTCAGCGCGGGCGGTCGGAGGCCCGGTCGCACTGTTCGGCTATTCGCCGGGCAACATGGTGCGCTGGATCCAGGTCACCGGGGGAGCGCCTTCACCCAACGGCGCCGATCCCCTGGGTCACGAGCTCCATCTGCGCCATCGCGAGCCCGACGTCTACGCCAGGGCGAAGACGCTGCTGGAGCCCCTCGACTACCTGGGGCTTTGCTTCACCGGCCGGATCGCGGCCACGCCGGCCTCGATGATCCTTTCCTGGCTCACCGACAACCGGCCGGGCGCCAAGCCGGCGTACGTGGACGAGCTGGTCAGGAGGTCGGGGCGCGATCCCGGCCGGCTGCCCGAGCTTTTGCCCACCGGAAGCGTGTTGGGCCAGGTCAGGCAGGACGTCGCAGACGATCTCGGGATACCGATCGTCCCGGTGGTCGCCGGCGTGCCCGACCTGCACACCTCGTTCCTCGGCTCGGGGGCGGTCGCGCCCTACGAGGCGCACGTGACCATCAGCACTACAGCATGGATCGCGTGCGAGGTGCCGTTCAAGCGGACCGACCTGCTCCACCAGATGGCTTCGGTGCCGGGACTGCGTCCGGACCGCTACCTCGTGGCCAACAACCACGAGACCGCGGGCCTGTGCCTGCAATGGTTCCGCGATTCCGTCGGGCCCTCGGACTACGAGAGCCTGACCGCCCTTGCGGCGGAAGCGCCGGCCGGATCCGGGGGGCTGATCTTCATGCCATGGCTGAACGGCGAACGCACGCCGGTCGAGGACCGGACCCTGCGTGGCGGGTTCCTGAACATCTCGCTGAACACGGAGCGCTCGCACCTGGTGCGAGCCGTGATGGAAGGCGTGGCCTTCAACGCCCGCTGGCTGCTCGATGCCGTGGAGCGTTTCGTGCGCCGGCCGATCCCCAGCCTGAGGATTCTGGGCGGCGGGGCGCAATCGGACCTCTGGTGCCAGATCCATGCGGACATCCTGGACCGGCGCATCGAAAGAGTCGCCGACCCCATGTTCGCAAGCCTCAGAGGGGCCGGGCTGTTCGCCGCGATCTCGCTCGGCAGGATCTCGCTCGCGGACGTGAAAGCCCTGGTCCGCGTCACGCACGCGTTCGAGCCGCACCGCGACGCCCGGGCGGCTTACCAGCCGATGTACTCGGAGTTCAAGGGGTTTTACGGCAGCCTCCACGGCAGCTATGCGCGCCTCAACGCGAGAGGAGACAACCCATGACCACCGACGTCGCAGTCATGCCACGCCTTGGCGCCGGCCGCTGGATGGTCCTCGGGGCGTATGCCCTGCTGGCCGCGTGGACCCAGCTCCTGTGGCTCACCTTCGCGGCGGTCGACACCCGCAGCGCGGCTGCGATGAAGGTGGACGTCGGGCTGGTCGGCGACCTGGCGGCCGTCTTTCCGTTCGTCTACATCGTGCTGGCGCTGCCGACCGGGCGCTGGCTCGACATGAGGTTCACGCAGGCCCTGGGGGCCGGCGCCCTGCTCACCGCAGCCGGCGCGCTGGTGAGGCTGGTCTCGCCGGATTCTTTCGCCTGGCAGATGGCCGGTCAGCTGGTGATCGCGGCAGGGCAACCCCTGGTGCTCAACAGCGTCACCAAGGTCGCCGCCCGATACTTCGCCCCGGCCGAGCGCGCCACTGCGATCTCCATCGGCACCGCGGCGCTGTTCGTAGGGATTCTGGGCGCCGTCCTCATGGCCGGTCCGCTGTTCGATGCTGGCGGCCTCTCCCTGTTGCTCTGGGTGCAAGCGGTTCCGGCCGTGCTCGCCGCCGCCTTCGTGCTCCTGGCATTTCGCGTGCGGCCGGCGTTCCCCGACAATCCCTCCGCCGCCATCAGCCTGCGCTGGCTGGCCGGCGACCGCTTCATGTGGACCCTCGCAGCGCTTGTCTTCATCGGCATGGGCACCTACAACGCCCTCGCCACGTGGCTGCAGCCTGTCCTGGCGCACTTTGGCGAGGGGGATGTGGCGGGCAACCTCATCGCCGTGCTCACGTTCGCCGGGGTGCTGGGCGCGGCCGTGCTGCCGACTGCGGCCGCCCGTCGCGATCGCCGCCGCTCCCTTTTGGTCGTGGCCATGATCGTGTCGGCGATCGCCTTCGTGGCGGTAGGGGCGGTCCACAACGTGGTCTGGATGGGGGTCTGGATGTTCGCGTCCGGTTTCTTCCTGCTGGCAGCCCTGCCGGTCGTGCTCGACTGGTCGGACATCCACGCGGGCCCTGAGCGCCAGGGAGCGGCGGTCGGGTTCCTCATGATGGCCGGCAACCTCGGCGGCCTGCTGTTGGTTCTGCTCGTCCAGGTGGTAATCGGGAATGCGTACCTGGCCCTGGGGGCCCTGGTCGTCGTCGCGCTGGCAGGTATTCCGATCGTCCTGCGCCTGCCGTCGCACGTCTCCGCCACGAGATAGGAGGACTGCGGCCTCGAATCGGGCGGCCGTTCGGCCCGCTGCCCCGCGGGCCTCATGGTCCTAGCGTCGAACCATGAGGCGCGCCCTCCTCGCGGTGGCCCTTGCCTTGTTCGTCCTGGGCGGCTGCGGACCCGCGCCGCGCGGAATCGGGACGAGCTCTCCTGCGACGAGCGCCTCCCCTGTGCCGACGCCGGCATCGACTGCGACAGCCACTGCTTCCGCGCCACCGGCCCCCAGCCCGACTCCCGTCGTGGTGCGCGCGGGGGCGCCCGCCTGGGTGGCCGTGTCGGTGGCCACGGAGTGGCGCAGCCCATCCTCACCTCGGCCTGTCGACGCTCCAGCCCTGGCCGCCCCGGCCGCGCTCAGGGAGTGGCTCGCTGGGCTCAGCCCCGCTGACCAGGCGGGCTTGATCGACCGGGCCGACTCACAGGTCCTGCTGGGCGACAGGGTGGACGTGACCGCCGTGAGTGGATCCTGGGTCCAGGTGGTCGTGCCTGACCAGGCCACCCCGCTGGACGCCCGCGGCTATCCCGGCTGGATCCCACTGGCTCAGCTGAGCGCGCTCGAGCCGCCTGCCTCAGGCTCCATCGCGACGGTGACGGACCCCACGACGTGGCTGCTGCGCGGCGGCCTGCCGGTGGTGGAGGTCGCGTTCGGCACCAGGCTGCCCGTGGTGGACCAGGCCGCCTCGATCGTCCGGGTGGGCCTGCCGGGTGGTGAGGTGCTCGATGCCCCCACGAGCGCGGTCACCATCACGCCTGCCGGAACGCCCGCGCGGGGCTCGGCCGGCGCGGCCGTGGTCGCGACCGCCCGCCTCTTCCTGGGTGTCCGGTACCTGTGGGCGGGCACGTCCGCCTTCGGCTTCGACTGCTCAGGCCTGGTCTACAACGTGTTCAGGGTGCATGGGGTGACCTTGCCTCGCGACGCGCAGGACCAGGCGCTCGTGGGCACGGCGGTGGCGAGGCAGAACCTGCAGCCGGGAGACCTGGTGTTCCTCGCCCGGGGCGGGGTGGTGCACCACGTCGCCATCTACATCGGGTCGGGCACGCTCCTGGACTCGCCCGACCTGGGTCGCGGGGTGCAGATCGTGTCGATGGCCGCCGAGCCTTACGCCTCCGAGTTCTCCGGCGCGAGGCGCGTGCTCGCCTGAGCGCCGTCGCCTTCCTTGATCAAGCCCTCGATGTCGAGCCGCGTCCCGCTGAAGGTCAGGTGACCGTCGGCGTCTTTCGGCCACTCGGACTCGGGGCGGTCCCAGGCGAGCTCGAGCCCATTTCCGTCCGGGTCGCTCAGGTACAGAGCCTCGTGCGTACCGTGGTCGTTGACGCCATCCAGCGGCCAGCCGGCCGCGACCAGGCGTCGCAGCGCATCGCCCAACGCGGCCCGAGTCGGGTAGCGGATCGCCACGTGGTACAGCCCGGTGGTGCCGGGAGGCGGGGGGTTACCGCCCTTCGATTCCCAGGTGTTGAATCCGAGGTGATGGTGATAGCCCCCGGCGGAAAGAAACAGCGCGTCAGGACGCCTGAATACGACATCGAACCCGAGGATGTCGACGTAGAAGCGGTGCACCCGGTCGATGTCTGCCGTCTTGAGGTGGACGTGGCCGATGTCGACGCCCGCGTCGATGGGCCTGTCGCTGCGCTCGAGAGGCGCGACCCCGGTTGGCGCCACGAGCTCTTTCCCGCTCATCTACGCCGGGGGTCCCGCCAGCTTCCAACCGTTCTGCCACGGCCACTTGTGCTGGATCTGCAGCATGATGTTCAAGAGCGCCATCCCCTCGAGCGCGCGCGCCATCACCAGCGGGCCGGCGTCGATGGGGCGGAATCCGATCGAGCCCACGAACTCGAGCACCTTGTCCTTCGCGCCCTGGTCGTCGCCGGCCACGAATCCATCGAGGCGCGTTCCATCGACCGACGGCTCTGCCATGCGCGACGCGAAGGCGTAGTTGAAAGCCTTGACCACGCGTACCTTGGCGTGACGCTTCTGGATCTCCTCGGCATTGGAAGGTCCGTTGAGGACCTCACCCGGGTTCTGGGTATTCACGTGATTGGTGGCATCGACGACCACCTTGCCGTCGACCGCATCTCCGAGCCCGCGGAACACCTCACCGAGCTTGTCGTACGGAACCGCGATGATCACCAGGTCCGCATCTTTGACCGCCTCGACATTGGAGCTGCCGGCGCGTGCGCCGGTCGCCTTGGCCGCTTCCGCGGCCTTCTCCTGGGT
>DATITA010000091.1:0-1516 GCA_035468355.1 Candidatus Dormiibacterota bacterium | reverse complement strand
CTCGCCTCCCCGATAGAGCCTGGTGCGCGCCACGCACCCACGATATGGGTTGGTCCAGACCGATCCCGGGACGCGCCATGTCACACCGGAGCGCTGTGGCCGGCGCCAGACCTGCCAGACAGGAGGGAGTGGTCCGCCGCGTCTCTTCAGAGGAAATGGGCCCTCACTGGCTCCGCCTCTGCGTCCCCGGTCGGATCGCGGGGCCGGATGACCTTACGCACCGAACGGATCGCGCCCGCTTTCGCCTACCAGGAGACGTCGGACATTCACGGCGCTCACGATCGCTTCGACCTGCGCGGAGGGCGAGCGGCTCGTGATGGTCGCGCCGCTGCCAGAAGCCGTGCTTTGAAATGTTGGCGATCTCTGGTTCCGAAGCGACTGCGCCGGGGCATCGAGCACAACTGGATGCCTGCCACGGGCACGCTGACGATGGACAGACACGACTATCAGGATGCGGTTTGAGGTGTAGGATCGGGCCGTCATGGAGCAGCGGCTCGGCGGTGCGGTGGCGGTGACCAACGAGGAGGCAGTGCGCGCCTGGGATACGGTTCTGTACGACCGTTGGAAATCGAACCGTCGCGTGTTCGTGGGCGCGCTGGACGAGGTCACCGAGCAGGTCTTCGAGCGTTTCCCGCCGCCCGTCGGCGGGTGCTGCATCGACATCGGTTGCGGATTTGGCGACACGACTCAGCGACTGGCAGAACTCGTCGGAGCAGGCGGTTTCGCGCTCGGCACCGACTCCTCTCTTCACTTCATCGAGGATGCGCGCCGCGAGGCCGCCGAAGCTGGGGTCGACAACATCGAGTTCGAACTCGCCGATGCGCAGACGGCCCAATGGGATCAAATCTACGACTACGCGTTCTCACGGATGGGAACGCAGTTCTTCGCCTCGCCCGTTTTGGCGATGCGGGCCATCCGCGGGGCGCTCAAGCCTGGCGGCAGGCTTCACAAGGTCTGCTGGCGCCGCAAAGCCGAGAGCCCGATCTGGGCTGAGACCGAGGAGGTTGTCCAGCGGTTCCTCTCGCGTCCTGAGGAGTACGACGCCGACACGTGTGGGCCCGGTCCATTTTCGCTCGGGAATCCTGAGACCACGCGTGGGATTCTGGAGGCCGCTGGGTTCGCAGAGATTGCGCTGGATCGGCGAGACTTCGCCTACTTCATGGGTGCCGACATGGATGAGGCGATCGAATCCCTGCTGGCGATCGGGCCCGGCGCCGAGCTGATTCGCCTACACGGTCAATCCGGCGAGAGCCGACGGAATGAGATAGCCGAGGCGCTACGGGACCACTACGCGCGATGGCAGACGCCCGACGGCTCTATCGTCGGCCTCGGGTCCGTCTGGCTCGTCAGCGCCACGAATCCCCGCTAGCCTGGACTCCCACGTTAGGTTCCGCAGTTAACGCCACGGCCGAGTCACGCCACATCTTCCGCGATTTCATCCAGGCATCTGCTCGGGTGAGCGTCAGCGATGACAACGTCGAGGTGCGCTTTGGCAAGCGGGCCCACAACCCGTTCC
>DATITA010000090.1:0-3869 GCA_035468355.1 Candidatus Dormiibacterota bacterium | reverse complement strand
CGGACGGCCAGCCCTTCACCGCGAACGACGTCCTGTTCACATATCACGTCCTCCAGGATGTGGAGTACCAACAGCCGGGGGCGGAGTTCTGGCGCGACGTCGGCATAGCGGCCGGCGGTCCCGGACAGGTCGTGTTCTCGCTGAAGGCGCCGAGCGCGTCATTCCCGCTCGCGCTGCAGATCGGGATCATCCCCAGGCACATCTACGTCGGAATGGCGCCGGCCCAGATCGCCGCGAGCCCGTACAGCAGCCTTCGCGCCTTCGGCACGGGCCCGTTCCGGGTCTCGGCCATCAGCAACCTTGCCATCACCCTTGACCGCAACCCCTACGCGAACCCGCAGCCTTACCTGGACCATCTCGTCCTCCGAACCTACCCGGCGACCGATCCGCAGCAGGCGATCCGCGCAGTCCTCTCGGGGGCAGCCGACCTGGTCGGCGGGTTGGAGCCGCAGGAGGTCGATGCGCTCCAGGGCCGTACCGACCTCACGGTGCTCGACGCGCACCTGTTCACCAACGCATTCGTCGCGATGAATCCAGACGGCCCCGGCAAGCAGTTCTTCAGCGATGTCAGGGTCAGGTTGGCTTTCACGCAGGCGGTGGACCGCCAGCGCCTCATCGACCAGGTGCTGTCGAGCAAGGCTGACCCGGATCCCACGCCGATCCCGACGGCCGAATGGGCCCACTCCGCGGCCGCCGCGGGTCTCCATCCCTACGACCCGCTCGCGGCAGCCAAGGGGCTGGACGCGGCCGGGTGGACCCAACAACCGGGGGCCAAGCTCCGGTCCAGGAGCGGGACCGATCTCAAGGTGGGGTTGGTTGTGGCCGACTCCTACCCGAACCGGCAGGTTGCGGATGCGCTGGCCCAACAGCTGCTCCTCATCGGGGTCGAGGTCGACGTCAAAGCCGTGCCGGCCTCGCAGCTCGTGCAGAGCTACCTGATCGGCCACAACTACCAGATGGCGCTCGCCGCCTTCGACGTCGGGGCCGACCCGGACCTGTACTCGCTCTGGCATTCGGGCGCCGACCCGTCGGCGCTCAATTTCGCGTACACGCGCGGCTGGGGCGTCATCGACAAAGACCTCGAGGACGGACGTGCCGAGCTGGACACGGCGACGCGCTTGGCCTCGTACATCGATTTCCAGATGCTGATGGCAGACGCCGCGCCTGCGATCTTCCTCTACTCCGGCCGCTACGACTACGCGGTGTCCCAGCGCGTGCACGGGGTCCGCATCGACAAGGCCATCGAGCCGCCCGACCGCTTTCGATACGTCACCGATTGGTACGTCAACACGACGTAGGACCTTTCGGCTCAGATCTGCTTTTCGAAGCAGACGCTGGTGAGCGCGACCGCATACTCGCCCCAGCACGGGACCGGCCTGAACCCCGCTCGCCGGTAGAGCCCGATCGCCTCGGCCTGGTGGATGCCGGTCTCCAGGACCAGCCGGTCGACTCCGAGCTCGTGCGCGGCGGTCTCCAGATGGTCGAGGATTGCGGCGCCGACGCCGCGACCTCGCGCGGCAGGCTCGACGTACATGCGCTTGACCTCCGCAGTGGTCTCGTCCAGGCGTCGAAGCGCGCCGCACCCGACCGCTTGCCCGTCCGCGCGGGCCACGAGGAATACGCCGGAGCCTGGCACCACGTGTTCCGGCTTGAGGTTCGGCCCGAACCTCTGGTCGGGGGTGTAGAGGCTGGACAGGTGCGCGTCGAGGGCGGCGACCAGGCGCCGGGCGTCCACCGAATCAAACGGTTCTGGTGTGACGGTCAGGTTCATAAGAGCCGGCGCGATGGTATCGCCAGGAGAAACGAGGCGCCGGTCTGATCGACAATTGGATTGTGGACCTCGGGCTGAAGGGCCGGCGGGCGCTGGTGACAGCGGCGAGCAAGGGGCTCGGACGCGCGTGCGCCGAGGCTCTAGCCGCCGAAGGCGCGAGCGTCTACGTCTCGTCCCGCGACGCCGCGTCGATCGAGGCCGCCGGGCGCGCGATCCACGCTGCGGGGTGGTCGGTTGCGGACGTCTCGATCGCCGGCCAGCCCGAGGCGCTGGTGGCCAGGGCGGCGGAGACCATGGGAGGCCTCGATGTCCTGGTCGCCAACGCGGGCGGCCCGCCTCCCGGCACCTTCCAGAGCACCCCGCTGGACGCCTGGGAGGCCGCGTTCGAGCTGACGCTCATGAGCGCCGTCAGGCTGGTCCATGCCGCGCTGCCCCACATGAAGCGGTCCGGCCAGGGCCGTGTCGTTTTCATCACGTCGGTGTCCGTCCGCCAGCCTATCCCGACCCTCGTGCTGTCCAACTCGCTCCGGGGGGCGGTCACCGGCCTCTCCAAGACACTCGCCCGAGAGCTTGCCGGCGACGGCATCACCTTCAACTGCCTGGCTCCCGACGCCATCCTTACCGACCGCATCCGTAACCTCGCCGCCAGCCGGGGTGCGGATCTGGAGGCGGAGCTCAAGCGCCGGGCCGAGGCTGCGCCGATGAAACGTTTCGGAGAGCCCGCGGAGTTTGCGGCCGCATGCGCATTTCTGTGCTCGCGCCAGGCGGGTTTCATTACCGGCCAGACCATCGGGGTCGACGGCGGTGCGCTGCTCGGCGTCCACTGAGCGACCAAAAACCACCAGTCGACTAGGATCTTGAGGTGACCGCAATTCGTTTCGCCGAGCGGATGAATCGCCTGGGCACGGAGGGCGCCTTCGAGGTGCTCGCCAAGGCCAGGCGGCTCGAAGCCGAGGGCAAGCACATCGTGCACCTCGAGATCGGCGAGCCCGATTTCGCAACCCCCGACAACATCGTCGAAGCCGGCATCTCGGCAATGCAGAACGGCTACACCCACTACACGCCCGCCAGCGGCATCTTCGAGGCGCGTGAAGCGGTCGCGGGGTTCGTCGCGAGGACGCTGAAGACCGAGGTCGAACCCACCGAGGTCGTCCTCGTGCCCGGGTCGAAGAACGTGCTGCTGTTCACCCTGCTCGCCTGCATCGAGCCGGGCGACGAGGTCATTCTGCCCGACCCGGGATACCCGGCTTACGCGTCGCAGGTCAGCTTCCTCGGCGCCATCCCCAAGCCGGTCACCTTGCGCGAGAAGACTGGTTTTCGGATGGACCTGGACGAGCTGGAGTCGCTGGTCTCATCCAAGACGCGGATGCTCATCATCAACACGCCGCAAAACCCGACTGGCGGGGTGCTCACCGAAGACGATGTGGACTTCGTGTGCGACCTGGCCCACAAGCACGACCTCCTCGTGGTCTCGGACGAGATCTACAGCCAGCTCGTTTACGGCTTTCACCACGTATCGCCGCTTTCCCGCCCGGGGATGCGGGAGCGGACTGTGCTGATGGACGGGCTGTCCAAGTCTTACGCGATGACCGGGTGGCGGTTGGGCTACGCAGTGGCGCCGAAGGCCCTGGCGGCCAAGCTCGACCAGCTGATGATCAACTCCTCATCGTGTGCTGCCGGCTTCACCCAGATGGCCGCGATCGAGGCGCTCAGCGCCCCCGAGTCAGAGCATGCCGTGTCACGCATGGTCAAAGTGTTCGAGCACCGACGCAACCTCGTCGTGGACGGCATCAACAAGATCCCCGGCATGCGCTGCGCGCGTCCCCAAGGCGCGTTCTACGCATTCCCGAACATCGAGGCCACAGGGTTCGGAGAGCGCGAGCTGGCCGAACGCCTGCTCACCGAGGCTGGGGTCGCCGTCCTGCCCGGCACGGCCTTCGGGCACGCCGGCGCCGGGTTCATCCGGCTCGCATACACGCAGTCCGAGGACGAGCTGAAGCGCGGACTCGACCGCATCGCGGAGTTCATCAGCGCCAACCCGCGGTAGGTTGGCCGCGGGCGCTTCGAACGCGAGGCTCGGAATGTATTGTTCGTTTGA
>DATITA010000089.1:0-33017 GCA_035468355.1 Candidatus Dormiibacterota bacterium | reverse complement strand
TAAGGCTACTCGGGCGCGCCAGGCGATTAGGCTTGGCCCGACTTGGCCTCAGAGCGTTCGACCATGAGACTGACGCCTTCGATCAACTGGCTGCTCGTTTTCGTTCCAATTTCGATCGCGGCCGACCTCCTCGGCTCGACGGTCGCCGTGTTCATCAGCTCTGGCCTGGCGATCATCCCGCTGGCCGCTTTGATCGGGCGCTCTACCGAACAGGTGGCTATCCGCGTGGGCGCGCGCCTGGGCGGCCTGCTGAACGCCACGCTGGGCAACATCACCGAGCTGATCGTGTCCGTGTTTCTCATCAGCGCCGGCGACTTCGCGATCGTCAAAGCATCGCTCGTCGGCTCGATCCTGGGCAACCTCTTGCTCGTCCTGGGCATCTCTCTCGCGGCGGGCGGCATCGGCCACAAAGAGCAGAGCTTCGATTCGCGCGCCGCGGGGGTGCACTCTGCCTCGCTGCTGCTGGCGGTCGCCGGCCTCGTGATGCCGGCGCTTCTCATCATCACGACGCCTCAGTCGGGTTTCGTCGAACGCGAGGTCCTCAGCAGCGTGGTGGCAATCGTCCTGATCGCCCTCTACTTCGCGGCGCTAGCGTTCACGCAGATCACGCACGCGCACCTGTTCCACGTCCCCGAACACATCTCCAGGGCGACCTGGACGATGCGCAGGTCGGTCGTGGCGCTCTCGCTCGCGGCGATCCTGGTCGCCGTCGAGTCCGAGCTCCTCGTAAGCTCGCTCCGGCCGGCGATCCAGTTCCTCCAGCTGCCTGCGCTGTTCGTGGGCCTCATCCTCATCCCGATCATTGGCAACGCCGCCGAGCACGCGTCGGCCGTCTTCTTCGCGCTCAGGGACCGGGTCGACCTGACGCTCGAGATCGCCGTGGGGTCATCCACCCAGATCGCCATGTTCGTGGCGCCGCTGCTCGTGTTCATCAGCCTGGTGATCGGCCACCCCATGGACTTCGTGTTCACGGTCTTCGAGATCGCGGTCGTATCGCTCGCGACGCTCATTGTCGGCTTCATCTCGCTCGATGGCCGCAGCAACTGGCTGGTCGGCGTCCAGCTGGCTGGCGCCTACGTGGCGATCGCCGCCACCGCGTTCTTCGTTAGGTAGGGCGCGGGGTTCGCTCGGCGATCCGTACCACGAGCTCGCGCTGGTCGCTGTCGAAGAAGGGCGCTGTTCCGCCGCGGGAATTCTCGACGACGCGCTCCGGGTGCTGGGTCGCAGTCAGCACCGTTGTCACGCGCGGGTCGCTGGCGATCCATTTCAAAACCGCCTGAGCCCAGGTCTCGACACCCAGCTCCTTCATTTCCCCGGCCGTTGGGCGCCGCTCCAGGATGCCGTGCTGGAGAGGGCTCATGACGAGGACTCCAAGCCCGAGCGATTGGGCCAGCGGCAAAAGCCTGCTCTCCGCAGCCCGGCGCAGAGGGTTGTAAGGCACCTGGACCATGTCGAGGCGGCCACTCGACATGAGCGCCATCAGCTCGTCGAACGCAGGCTCCTGGTAGTGGGTGGCGCCGATGGCTGTCACCTTGCCCTGCTCCTTCAAGCTTTCGAGCAGCGCGAGCTGGGCCGGCAGGTTGACCAGGTTGTGGACCTGGTAGATGTCGACGTGGCCGAACAGCCCGAGCGCCCGCTCGGCCTGGCGGCGGCCCTCCGCTTCATCCGGGGTCCAGACCTTGGTGGCGATGATCAGCTTCTCCCGCCGGCCCTCGACCGCGCGGGCGAGAGCGTCCTCGGCGCGCCCGTACATCGGCGACGAGTCGAAGAGGTCGATGCCTGCCTCCATCGCGGCGGTGACGAGCGCGCTGCGGTCGTCCGAGGTGTCGAATGTCCGCCAGGTGCCCATTCCGATCACGGGCGCCTCGATGCGGGTGCGCCCAAGGTTCCGCCGTTCCATGATCCGACCTTAGAGGACGCGCCTAGCCGTGGGCTGCGAGCCGCTCTCCCACGATCGTGAGCCCGGTGCCTATCAGCTGGTCGACCCCCGGTATCACGGGGGCCTTGCTGAGGGCTTCGGCGATCCTGCAGAGAGTGGCGCTGCTGATCGGCCGTCCGCGGCGCGCTCCGGAGATCGTGGCGGCGCTGCACCGCGAGGCCCTCGCCAGGTCGGTCGCGTTCCAGCCGCGGCGTGCCAGCTCCCGGTCAAGCTGATCAACGTTCATACGCACAGTCATCGACCTGGTACGTGTACCCGCCCGGGTTACTCTCGACCGGCGGGAGCTATCCTTCCCGCGTCATCACCATGGGTCGTCTCCACCTGACGCAACGCCAATGGAGGGTGTACCTCGTCGCCTGGCTCGTGGCGCTGGCGGCGATCATGGGGACCCTGGCCGGAATCGTGCTGCCCCGGCTGCTCGCACCAGCCCCCCGCCCGGCCCTGGGCGGCGGCCTGGTGATGGATGCGCGCCAGGTCGCGGCCCCTGATTTCACGCTGCGCGATCAGACCGGGGCAACGGTTTCGCTGCGCCAGCTGCGAGGCACCGTGCTCGCGCTCACGTTTCTCGACACACAGTGCCAGAACCTCTGCCCGCTGCAGGCGAGCTTTCTCGGCAGCGCCCAGTCCGACCTCGGTCGTCGCGCACCGTTTGACGTCGTCATCATCAGCGTGCGCCCCGACGCCGACACGCCCGCCAACATCACCGCGTTCGCCGTCGCGCACGGGCTTGGAACCCACTACCTGTGGCTGACGGGCACGCCTCCAGACCTCCAGAGGGTCTGGAACAGCTATGGCGTCGCGGTGCAGGCGGCGCAGGGCGACCTGGCCCACAGCTCGGTGATCTATCTGATCGACCGGAGCGGCTACGAGAGGGTGGGTTTCGAGGACGTGCCTGGTACCGCCGCCTTCGAGACCGACGTCCAGATCCTCGATCAAAGCTGAAGGACGCGCGGCAGGCGTTCGCAATTCTTCAGGTGACTTTGGGGATTTACAAAAAATATTCGGACTGTTACTCTCCCACGGAACGTGACAGTTGCCAGCCGTCCAAGATTCGCCAACCGAGTCGTCGTGCTGGTCATAGTGGTCGCGATCCTCGCCGCGCTGGTGGCGGTGTTCGTCGGGCGATTCGTCGAAACCTTTCCTTACACCATGAGTTCGGAGGTCGCTTCTCAGCCGAGGGTGGCGACAGCCGGCTCTGGTCAGCAGGAGACCGTGATTCACATCGAGGTGGTCGGCGCGGTCGGCGCCGCCATCGAGAATCCGAGGCCAAACGACCCGCACCCGACCTGGGTCGGATATCTGCCGACCACCACGTACAAGGTGCCGGCGAACTCGGTGGTCACGATGGTGGTCGACCAGGAGGACACGCCGTCCGGGCTGCGCAATCCGTTCTGGGCCAAGGCCCAGGGGATCATCGGGGGCACGTTCCACATGTCTTATTTCGATGACCAGGGCAACGCCCAGCAAGGTGATTTCACCAAGATCGACGATCCCGCCAACGCCGCCCACACATTTGCGATCCCCGACCTGGGCGTGTTCGTACCGCTCCAGGGGCTGAACGCCGCCGCGCCGGCCAACAGCTTCAACCAGATCACCTTCTCGTTTCGCGTCGGCAAGGCCGGGACCTACCACTGGCAGTGCTTCGTCCCGTGCGGGTCGGGCAGCATCTACGGCAACGGCGGCCCCATGCAGACGCTCGGTTACATGGGCGGCTTCCTGGTAGTCCAGTAGCGAATTGAACGCCCCAGAGCGCACCCACACACTGCGACTCGCGATCGCCTGGGCGGTCCTGAGCGTGATCGGCGTCGTGGTCGCAATGCAAGTGAACATGCCGCCTGGAGACGCATCGCAGCAGGCGGCGGATGAGAGCTCCCTGCTCCGCCTGATGCTGATCCTGTCCACGCCGGTGTTCGTCGGCGTGGTGCTGTTCGTCCTCTACGTCGCCTTTGCCTTCCGCCAGGCCCCGGGGGCGCTCGAAGACGGACTGCCTCGGCGAGGGAACCTGCGGATGCAGTGGGCCTGGGTGATCGCCACCGCGGTGATCGTCTTCCTGCTTGCGGGCATCGGCATCAACGGCCTGGCGAACTCGGCGTCGGCGACCAACTTCAGCTCCTCGGGCTCGCTGGGCAGTCAGACGGTCGGCGCCTCCTCGGGCGACCGCCTCCAGGTGCAGGTCATCGCCCAGCAGTGGTACTTCACCTATCGGTACCCGGGCTACGGCGGCGCCGAGTCGACACATTTGGTGCTGCCGGTCAACGCCAACGTCGAGCTCCACGTGACGTCGACGGACGTCATCCACTCGTTCTGGGCCTACGAGCTCGGTGTGAAAGCAGACGCCAACCCGGCGGTCGACAACATCACCTACGTCACGACTACGAAGACAGGTTCGTTCACGGTGCGGTGCGCAGAGCTCTGCGGCATCTGGCACGGGAACATGTTCGACACCCAGGGCAAGGTGGTGAGCCAGGGCGACTTCGCGACGTGGGTCGCCGATCTCCAGTCGTCGCAGTCCGACATCACCCTGCCCCCATACGCGCCCGAATATTTCCCGAGCCCGCGAGTCAAGGGGAGCTGAGATGAGTGAAATGACGACGGGGGCGATGTCGCTCCAACCGAGTGAACGGCGCATAGTCCTGCCGACCAACATCCTCACCGGCATCCTGCTCGGGATCGTCGGCTACTGGGCGGGCGTCCAGATCGGCAACGGACTCGGCTTCAACGACGGCGGGAACACGGGCGTGCTGCTCGGTTACACGCTCGGGTCGGTCATGTTCCTCGTCGGCATCGGCTTCGCCACATACCCTCTCGGCCGGCTGTTCGGCTGGCTCACACCCTCCGAGCCGGCGTACGACGAGCACAAGGGAGCCTGGCGGTACCTCAACCTGAGCTACGACCACAAGGTCATCGGGGTCCAATACCTGATCGCGATGCTGATGGCGATGCTGTTCGGGGGCATCGGGGCGATGTTCGTTCGCACCAACCTGCTTTTCCCGGACACTCCCGTCTTCCCGCCGGACACGTACCTGACCCTGGTCAGCATGCACAGCGTGCTGATGATCTTCGTCGCCAGCGCGGCCATCGTGGGCCCGTTCGGGAACTTCTTCGTCCCACTCATGATCGGCACCAACCGCATGGCGTTCCCGCGGCTGGAAGCGCTTTCGCTGTGGCTCGTGCCACCCGCGCTCGTGATCATGCTTCTGTCGCCGGTCTTCGGCGGCTTTCAGACCGGCTGGACCGGCTACACGCCGCTCTCCGAGCAGGCCGGCCAGGGTTTCGACAGCTACCTCGTCGGTTTCACCCTCATCGGCATCGCGCTGGTCGTCTCCGGGGTCAACATGCTGACGACGATCATCAGCATGCGGGCGCCCGGCATGACCTGGACTCGCCTGCCCATCTTCGTCTGGGGCGTTTTCTCAGCGTCCATCCTCGGCACCTTTGCCGCCCCCGTGCTGGCGGCCGCGCTGGCGATGCAGGCGCTCGACCGCAGCATGAACACGACGTTCTTCGTGTCTTCGAATGGTGGCAGCCCGTACCTGTGGCAGAACCTCTTCTGGATCTTCGGGCATCCCGAGGTCTACATCTTCATTCTGCCGGCCTTCGGCATCGTGATGGAGCTCATCCCCCATTTCGCGCGCAAGCCCCTGTGGGGCTACCGGATCGCCGTCGTGGGCCTGCTCGGTGTCACGCTGCTGAGCTGGTTCGTGTGGCAGCACCACCTTTTCGTGAGCGGCATCGCACCCGTCCTCCGTCCCCTCTACATGCTGTCGACCGAGATGATCTCGATCCCGACGGGCATCGTGTTCCTGGTCGCCTTCGGAACGCTGTGGCGCTCGCGGATCTCGATGACGGTGCCGATGCTGTTCTGCCTCGGCTTCCTCTACAACTTCCTCATCGGGGGAATCTCGGGCGTGTTCCTTTCCGACGTGCCGAGCGACATCACCCTGCACGGCAGCTACTTCTCCATGGCCCACTTCCACTTCACCATCGTCGGCGGCGAGATCTTCGCCATCGTGGCGGCCATCTATTACTGGTTCCCGAAGATGACGGGCAAGATGCTGAGCGCGACGCTCGGCAAGATCCATTTCTGGTGGATGTTCATCAGCTTCAACCTCGCCTTCACGCCACTGTTCGCAGCCGGAATCCTGGACATGCCGCGGCGCGTGTCGACGTACGCGCCGAGCCTGCAGGGGCTTAACGACTGGGTGACCATCTGGGCTTACGTCCTCTTCGCGTCGATGGTGTTCTTCGCCGGGATAGTCATCTGGGGTTGGTTCTTCAACCCGAAGGTCGCGGTCGCCGACCCCTGGCACGTGCGCTCCATCGAGTGGCAGCTTCCGACCCCGCTCCCGCGCCGCAACTTCGCGCGCATCCCAACCTTCACTCGGCCGCCCTATGACTACGGGGAAGGCGTCCCGCGACCGCTGGTCGAGCCTGGCTCAGAGCCGGCACCGGCGCCCGCATGAGCGAGCGAGTCGTGTCCGAAACGCCGTTGGGAGTGGCCGAGTCGACCACCACGCCCGCCGAATGGGCGCCCGCCGTCGACGCGCGGGTCACCCGAACCGGCATGCGGATCTTCGTGGGCGCCGATGCGTTCTTCTTCTTCGCCTTCTTCTTCGCTTTCTTCTACCTGCGCTCGATGAACAACAACTACTCGTGGCTGCCGGCCGGCACGACGCACCCGACACGCGAAATCGGCGCCTTGATCGAGGGACTGGCGATCCTGATCGCCGTCTTTTACATGGCAGCCCTGAGGCGCGTCTCGGTCAGCCGCACCATGCTGTGGCTCGCGCTCGTGGCCGGGATCCTGTACCTGGGGGCGCAGGTGTACGAGTTCCGCAACCTGGGATTCGACCCACAGCAAGGAGGCGGCTATCCCAGCGTCTTCGTCGGCTTCAAGGGCGTGATCATGGTTCAGACCGCGGGAGCGCTGCTGTGGCTGGGCACCCTGATCGCGCAGTCGAGGCCAGCCGGTGACTTGATGATCCGGCGAGCCACCGCGGCGAGCTTCTCGATGTTCCTGTGGTTCCTGGCCGGGGTCGGCCTCCTCGCGTACCTCGTCATGTACTTCGTCTGAGGCCCTTCGTGCCTCTCACCTGGTCCTGGCCGTTCGAGCCGGTCGTCCTGATAGGCGTGGAGATCGCGGCCGTCCTGTACGTCGTCGGCGGCGTCGGGCGGAGGACTGAGCCCTGGCGCGATGTCGCCTTCTGGTCGGCGCTCGCCTCCATCCTGGTCGCGCTCCAGAGTCCTCTCGAGATGCTCGCGCGCCAGCTGTTCTGGATCCACATGGTCCAACACCTGCTGCTCATGGTCGTGGCGGCCCCGCTGCTCGCCCTGGCGTCGCCGTGGACGAGGCTGTGGCGCGCGCTGCCCAGGCGCGTGAGGCGCGGAATCGCGCGTCCGCTCTTCAAGCATCCAGGCTTGGTGTCGATCCGGTGGGCCTACAGGATGCTGTCGCGTCCGACCGTCATCTGGATTCTCGCGGCCGGCAACCTCTGGCTCTGGCACATCCCCGCGCTGTACGACCTGACGCTGCGCAATCACCTCGTGCACCACCTGGAGCACACGTTGTTCCTCGGACTCGGCATTGCGTTCTGGGCTCAGCTCATCGACCAGTACCCCTTTCGCTCTCCGCTCAGCTCTCTTGGCCGCGCGACCTATGTCTTCACGGCCATGATCCAGTCCTGGGGGCTGGCCGCCGTCCTGTCATTCGCGGGCGCGCCGTTCTACGCCTACGCGCTGCTTTCGAGCCGGCCAGGCGGCATCTCCGCCCTGACCGACCAGCAGCTCGGCGGCGGAATGATGTGGGTGCCCGGGGCGATCACGTACTCGCTGGCCTTCCTCTGGCTCCTGTTCCGCTGGCTGGCGGAAGAGGACGCGAACACGCAGGTCGCCGCGCCGGCCGTGGAACGGAGCCAGACGATTGGCGGTTGAGTCGAGGGTTCAGCCCGCGCCGGACATCGCGGGCAGGCTGCTCCGCGTTGCCGGCGACTATGCCGCTTTGCTCAAGCCGAAGATCATCCTCCTGCTCGTCGTCACCGAGCTGGGCGCCATGATCGCGGCCGCCCGGGGGTGGCCCGCCCCGGGACCGCTGCTCGGCGGCCTGGCCGGCGGCGCGATGGCGGCCGGTGGCGCCGGCGCCATCAACTGCTGGTTCGACCGTGACATCGACGCGGTCATGGCGCGCACCAGAAGGCGGCCGATCCCGGCGGGCAGGATCTCCCCTGCGCACGGCCTGGCGTTCGGCATCGCCGTCGCGCTGGCCGGCGTCGCATTGATCGCCGTTTCGAGCCACGTTCTCGCGGCCGCGCTGGCTGCGGCGGGTGGAGTGTTCTACGTGTTCGTGTACACGATGTGGCTGAAGCGTTCGTCGACCCAGAACATCGTCATCGGCGGCGCGGCCGGCGCCTTTCCCCCCCTGGTCGGCTGGGCGGTGGTCACCGGGTCACTGAGCCCGCTGGCATGGGCGCTCTTCGCGATCATCTTCTTCTGGACCCCACCGCATTTCTGGGCGCTCGCGCTGCTGCTGCGGCGCCAGTACTCCGCGGTCAATGTGCCGATGCTGCCGGTGGTGGCGGGACCGGCTCGAACGCGGCGCGCCATCCTCGCCTACACGGCCATCATGGTGGCCGTGAGCATGGTCCCGGTCGTGTGGCTGGGCTTTGCCTACGGGTCTGCCAGCCTGGTCCTCGGGAGCGCGTTCCTTTACCTGGCCTGGCGGGCGGTGCGCGTCGAGGATGGGCCGTCCGCGATGGCGCTGTTCCATTACTCGCTCGCATACCTGGCCCTGATCTTCGTCGCCGTGGCAATCGCGGCGGTGGTGCCTGTTTGATTCGGTCCCAGCTGGGCCTTTCCGAAACCCGTCGCGCCAGGTTCCACCCGGCCCCCGCGTGGTCGCTGGCCCTGCCCGTTCTGGTGGTCCTCGTGGCGGTGGCCGTGGCCTCCCTGCTCGTGCTTTCGAATTCCGGGACGAAAACCGCGTCGGTCGACCCGGGCGTCGCGCAGGTGGGGAAGAGGGCCCCCGGGTTCTCCTCGTGGGACCTGGCCGGTAAGAAAGTCAGTCTCGACGAGTTCAAGGGCAAGCCGGTTCTGCTCACCTTCTGGGCCACGTGGTGCACAGCTTGCCAGGAGGAGCTCCCCGCCCTCCAGCAGATCGACCAGCAGTACGGTTCGAGCGGTCTGACCGTCCTCGCGATCGACTACCGCGAGACTGACACTGCGCGGATGAGCCGGTTCCTCGCCGGCCTCCACGTCGACATGGAATCGGTGGTCGATCCTCAGGGCGCGATCGCGGGCGCGTTCGGCGTGGACCTCGGTCTGCCCGTCAACGTGTGGCTCGACCGCAACCACGTCATCTCGCGCGTCATGGTAGGAGCGCAGCCGGCGAGCGCGCTCGACGCCGCCGCAGCCCAGGTGGCCGCCTCGACCTAGGGAGCGACTAGCGCGGGCGAGCCTGTTCGCGGTCGCACGCCATTAGCTCGGGGGCGAGCAAATCCCACAGCGCTGGGCGAGAGGCTGCCGCATGTGCGGCAGCCTCGTCCTTATCTATGTCAGTCGCGAGACGACGTCACGAACTTGTTTCGCAGCATGCCGATACCTTCGACCTCGGACTCCATCACATCGCCCGGTCGGAGGTACTCCGGCGGGGTCCTGGCGAAGCCAACGCCATCGGGCGTCCCGGTCGCGATCAGGGCCCCGGGCAAAAGGGTCATCCCCTTCGAGGCCCATTCGATGGTGGCGTCGACGGGGTAGATCATGTCCCGGGTGTTGCCATCCTGCTTCACGACCCCGTTGACCTTGAGCGTGAGCCGGAGGGACTGCGGATCCGTCAGCTCGTCGCTGGTGACGATCCACGGGCCGGTCGGGCACGAGCGGTCGAGGCTTTTTCCCTTGAAGTACTGGCCGCCCCAGCCGCTCTGGATGTCGCGCATCGTGACGTCATTGAGCACCGTATAACCGAAGACGTGCGCGTGCGCGTCGGCCTGTTTGATGTTGGCGCCGGGTTTCCCGATCACGACCGCCAGCTCGACCTCCCAGTCGATCTTGTCGCTGATGGCCGGGTCGATCGCGATGTCGGCGAAAGGCTCGGTGAGCGATGTGATCGCCTTGGTGAAGATGGTGGGCGGGCTGGCGGCCTTGCCCTCCATCGCGGCGGTCTCCTCTGCGTGCTTCTGGTAGTTGCGACCCATCGCGATCACGTTGCCGCGCGGGTTGTCTAGGGGCGCCAGCAGCTCGACGTCCGCCAGCCGGTGCGTCTTGCCCTTCCCGCTCGAAACTTCAGCTCGAACCTTCGCCAAACCTGCCTCGCCGGCCTCGATCAGGGCCAGCATGTCGGCGGCCCCTGAGAGCTCGATCACCTCGTCGTCGTGGCCGGGCCGCAGCGCGCCCAGCTTCCGGCCGCTACCACCCGAACGAAACATCAACAACCTCATGAGTCCTCCTCGTTATCGTCTGGCACGGCCGTGGGGGCCGTTCCCGCACCCAAGAAAAGCTCCTCAAAGTCCTGGCGCTTGAGGAGATCGCCCGGCCGTCCTTCCAACCGCGTGGTGCCGGAGACCAGGACGCTGGTCCAATCGGCGATTTGCAGGGCTGCCCGCGCCCTCTGCTCCACGAGCAACACCGCTTTGCCGAGCCCGGCCAGTCTCGTGACGTGCTCTCGGAGCAGGCTGTCCGCCAGCTTCGGAGACAGGTTCGCCGTCGGCTCGTCGAGGATGAGGACCCTGGGGTCCAGCATCAGGACACGCGCGATGGCGAGCATCTTGCGCTCGCCTCCGCTCAGCTTGTCCGCACGGCGCTTGAGCATAGGCGGCAGAGCGGGGAAGACCTGGCCGACCTCGTCCACCCGCGCGCGCACCCGGTTCGGCTTGAGCAGGTAACCTCCCATCTCGAGGTTCTCGAGCACGGTGAGCGGCTCGAAGATGTCGTTCACCTGCGGCACGTAGCCGACGCCGCGGCGCGCGAGATCCTCCGGCGGGTGGTTGGTCACGTCGTCCGTCCCGAGCAGGATCCTGCCGCCCGTCACCCGCAGGATGCCTACCAGGCTCTTCAGCAGCGTGCTCTTACCGGCGCCGTTGGGCCCGATGATGGCCACGATCTCGCCGGGCCCCACCGAGAGCGACACGTCGCGGATCACGGGCACACCGCCGTAGCCGGCCGTGATCCCCTCGGCCCGAAGGCTGGGAGCCGGTCGGTCGGTCGCCGGTTCTTCTTTATCCGACGAGGTAAGCGTCAACAATCTCCTGCTGGCGGCGTAGCGTCGCCATGGTCCCGCTGCCGATGACCTTCCCCTGGGCCATGACGACCACCGTGTCGCAGAGCTGCTCGACGAGGTGCAACTCGTGCTCGACCATGAGGATGGTCAGGCCCTCCTCTCGGAGGGACTGGAGGTAGTACTTGATCTCCTCGACGATCCTCGGGTGCACTCCCGACATAGGCTCGTCCAGGAGGAGGCAGCGAGGCCCGAGCATGAGAGCGCGCATGATCTCGATCAGCCGTTTCTGACCTCCGCTCATGGTGCCCGCGTAGTCGGATTCCTTGGCTGTCATCCCGAAACGCTTGAGCAGCGCGCGGGCCTGGTCGACCAGCCGGAGCTCGTCGTTCTTCCAGTAACTCCTGCCGAGCAGCGCGCCGAGGAGCGAGTCGCCGCGGTTGTCGGGGGCGGCCACCAGCAGGTTCTCGAGCACGGTGAGCTGTGAGAACTCCGAGGGCAGCTGGAACGTTCGCACCAGGCCGCGCCGCGCGCGAACGTAGGTCGGGAGGCGTGTGATGTCCTCGCCTTCGAACGTGATCGTGCCGGCGCTCGCGGGCAGCGTCCCTGCGAGCACCGCCAAGAACGTCGACTTGCCGGCTCCGTTGGGCCCGATCAGCCCGGTGATCTTGCCTCTCGGAACGTCGATCGACACGCCGTCCACGGCGCGCATCCCCTCGAAGTGGCGGTGCACGTCACGCGCCACGAGCATCGCCTCGTCAGACCGTGCGGACACGATCGACCTCCTGGGCCTCAGGGCTGCCTTCGAAGATGCGCCGCGGCTCCGGGCGCACGCCCTGCGGCCGGAACCACAGGAAGCCGATGATCAACAGCCCGATGGCGACCCACTGGAGGGCGGGAACGAGCCCGACCTGGGGGGTGATGGCGATCGGCCCCAGCTGGAACTGGTTCGGAATGAAGCGCGTCACCTCTTCGAAGCCAACCGGCACGAGCAGCGCGCCCAGCACCGCGCCCAGGTTGTTGCCGCGCCCGCCGACGATGACGGCGGCGAACAGGATGATCGTCTCGGGGTAAAGCCAGACCGAAGGCGCCCACAGGGTGATGAACCCGACGAGAATCGCGCCGGAGAGGCCCGCGATCGTCCCGCCGACGATGAAGATCGTCATCTTGAGCTGTATGGGGTTCTTGCCCAGGGCGCTGGCCGCGACCTCGTGGTCGCGCATCGCGCGAAGAGTCCGCCCGAAGGGCGAGTTGACGATCCTCGATGCGAGCACCCAGACGAGGACTACGCAAACGGCGGTCAGTCCGATGTAGAAGTACTGGTAGGTGTCGGTCTGTGGGTTGAGCTGGTCTTGCAGCGGCTGCGGGACCAGGGCGAGGCCCGCGGCGCCGTTGAGAAAACCACGCGCGTTCGTGATCACGGTGTTGGCGATGATCGAGGTGACCAGCAGCGCGATGGCCTGGTAATCGCTTCGCAGCTTCCTGAGCACGACGAATCCGACCGGAATGGAAAGCAACCCGCCCGCGATTGCCCCTCCTATCCACGGCAGGGGAAAAGGAAGACTAAATCCCCCCACATAAGTCTGGAAGTCGACGCCGGCGGTCGTGTCGGTAGGCATGGAAAGGACGGCTGCGGTGTACGCGCCCACCGCCTGGAAGACGATGAAGCTGAAGTTGACGATCCCGGAAACGCCGAACTGGAGGTTGAGGGCGATGCAGGCGATGATGTCGACTCCGGCGTACACGAGAAGAGTTGCCGCATAGTAAGTGTTCATCCGGCTGCCGCCATCGCCCCGCGCTTGGCCAGGAGCCCCTGGGGGCGCAAGACCATCACGATGACCAGGATGCCGAAAGCCACGACCTCTTTGTATTCGGGAGACCATGCGGTGGCGCTGAGCTCGGTCACCATGCCGATGATGACCGCCCCGATCATCGCGCCGTAGGGTTGCCCCGCTCCGCCCAGCACTGCTGCGGCGAGCGCGGTGATCAGGAAGCCGGCGCCGCTGGAGATGGCGAACGAGTCGGAGTTCAAAGCCGCCACCACCCCTGCCAATCCGCACAGGGCGCCGGTGATCAACCAGACCGCGTCGACCACCCGCTGGGTCGGGATGCCGCAGTTGCGGGCCAGGGTCGGGTTGGCGGCCGTTGCTCTCATCGCCTTGCCTAGCCGCGTGTACCTCAGGAGCCCGTGGATGGCTAGCATCACCACGATCGCGATCACGATGATCAGGATCTGGTTGATCGTCAGCGCGATCCCGCCGGCCCTGATGAGGCCGCCGGCGTTCTGCTGGTACGAGACGTTGTAGTAGCCCACGATAGGCAGGAGCAGGTTGGCGATCATCAGCGAGATCGCGAGCGACACGATGACCATGCCCAGGTGCGCGGTGCCCTTGCGCATGAAAGGCGAGTACACGATTCGGTTCAGCAGGAAGGAGAAGACGGATCCGAAAAGCGCGCCGGCGATCATCGCGATCCAGATCGAGATGCCCGCCCGGTTGATGTAGTAGGCGACGTAGGCCGAGGAGATCATGACCTCGCCGTAGGCCAGGTTGATCATGTTGGTGATCCCGAACTGCATGGTGAATCCGACCGCCGCGAGCGCGATCACCGACATGCTGACCAGGCCGAAGCCGAACGCCGCTTCGTAAAGACTCACGGCGTTCGGCTTTCCTTGCTGCGAATTAGGACTCTAGATACCGCCTGCGTTCGCGATGGTCTGCGTCTGCTCTGGCGTCATCTGGCCGGCCTTGACCTCGTTGCCCTGGTTGTCGTAGGTGACCCAGATGTAGCCTGCGACCGAGTTGTTGTATTGGTCGAACTGGTTTTCGCCTCCGGCGCCCACGAACTTGATCGCCTTCCCGGCCTTGATCGCGGTGACGCCATCCTTGTAAGTGTTGACCACCGTGGCTCCGGCCACGCCGTTGGCGATCTCCTTGACCTTCGGGTTGTAGACGGTGGGGTCGGCGCTGTTGGTCTGGACCATCGCCAGGGCCGTCATGATCACGCCGTCGTACAGGTGAAGGGTCGACCCGCGCTGCTTGTACTTGGGCGCGTCGGCGAACTGGGACGCCGCGGCGGTGAGGTTGGTGAGGAACTCCTGGTAAGCGGTCCCTGAGAACGAGTATCCGAGGTCGACTCCCCCGTAGTACTTGACCAGGTCGTTGACGCCGATGGCATCGCTGACCTGCTTGAACCATGTGGGATCGATGGTGGCGGAGGTGCCGATGAAGGGGATCATCTTGCCGCCGTTGAGCGTCTTGACCTCACCCAGGTATGTCCCGGCCGAGCCGAGCGCCTCGGTGAAGATGACGTCGGGGTGGGTGGCCAGCATCGCCGTCACCTCGGCGCGGTAGTCGGATGCGCCCAGGGTGATCGGCTGGTTGATGGCGATCGTGCCGCCCAGTTTGGTGAACGCGTTGGTCGCCGGCTGGACGAAGGCCTGGGATCCGATGTCGTTGCCGAATACCAGGGCCGCCCGCTTGTAGGGGGGGTGCCCGGGACCGTAGAGCGCGGAGCCCACCATCGCGTACGCGTCATAGATGTCCGCGGGAACCAGGCGGTGGAAGTACTTGAGCGGCGTCTTGTTGAACTCCGTCTGGCCGGTCATGCAGTACATGGGGATGTGGGCACGGTCGATGATCGGCGCGACCGTGGCCGCCTCATCGGACGTGCACCCGATGACCGCCATGAGGTTCTTGTTGGCGGCGATCATCTGGCTGGCGGCCGGCACCGCGTCGGCCGGCTCACCGCGGGTGTCGAACTGCTGGCACTTGACCTGTCGGCCGCCGACGCCTCCATTGTTGTTGATCTCGGGAGCTGCCGCGAGGCAAGCGGCGTAGTAGGCAGGTCCAAGGCCTGCGTCGGCGCCGGTGAAGGGTGCGATTACGCCGACCAGGAGATCTCCCGATCCGAGCCCGCCGGTCGTCGTACCGCCGCTTCCACCGCAGGCGGACAACAAAACCAGGGCGAGCATCGAAAAGCCGACTGAAGGCATGCGCAAACCGGAACGGAAGGTAATCACTGCTCCTCCCTGTGAGCTAAAAAGACAACGGAATTGTCGACATTATTGACGATAATGTTCACAGACGCAAGATGAAGGTTCAGGCGCCCAGTCGGGACGCATACCACCTGCTGCGCGACGCGATCGTCAGCGGCGCGTTCCATCCCAACGAAAGGCTCGTCGAGGCCGCGGTCGCCACGAGTCTCGGTGTCGGCCGGACGGCGGTACGCGCCGCGCTGGTCCGCCTCGACCAGGAGGGCCTGGTCAGCCTCGAGCTCAATCGCGGGGCCCGCGTGCGCCTGATCTCGGACCGTGAGGCGCTGGAGATCGAAGAGGTGCGAGCGTCACTGGAAGGTTTTCTTGCTCATCGGGCGGCGACCCGCGTCACTGCCGAGGAGCTGCGGGAGCTGCACCAGGTGATGGTGCAGATGCGCTCACGGGCCGAAGCCGACGACTCGCTCGGCTACTCGGAGCTGAACGCGCGGTTCCACCAGCTCATCTGGGCCGCCGCCGACCACCCGACGGCGAGCCGCGTCGCGGGCGGCCTCAAGTCGCAGGCCATCCGCTTTCAGTACCGCACGATCCTGCGACCCGGCCGCAGCGCCCGGTCGCTGCAGGAGCACGAGGCCATCTTCGCCGCTCTCAAAGCCCACGACGCCCTCGCGGCCGAGGCGGCGATGCGGGCGCACCTGGCCGAGGTCCTGGACACGCTTCGCTGGGCGATCGAGGCGCAGCACCGGGCGCCGAACTGGCTGCCCGGTTAGCGGGCCGCCCCCTGCCGGCCGCCGCGGGCTGAGGTCTCCAGGAGTTTGGTCATCCCGTAAACGGCCCGCAGCGAGGGAACCCGCAGTCCTTTACCGTCCGCCAGCTCGACCACCGCGCCCAGCAGCGCGTCGACCTCCAGGGGCTTGCCCGCCTCGAGGTCTTGCAGCATCGAGGTCTTGTGCTCTCCCACCGCAGCCGCCCCCTCCATGCGCTTGTCGATGCTGACAGGCAGCTCGACGTCCAGCGCGCGGGCCACGGAAGCGACCTCTTCCATGAGGGTGCGGATGACCTCACGCGCGAGCGGCGACGCGAACATCTGGGCCAGCGTCGCCCGGGTCAGAGCGCTTACCGGGTTGAGGGTCGCGTTGCCCAGCACCTTGAGCCAGATCTCGTTCCGCAGCCGCGTCTGCACAGGCGCCTTGAAGCCGGCCGCCGCCAGCATCGCCGAGATCGTTTGTACCCGCTCGCTTCTCGAGCCGTCCGGCTCACCCAGCGAGAACCGGTTGCCCTCCTCGTGCACGATGAGACCGGGCTCCACCAGCGTCGCGGCGGGGTAGACGACACAGCCGACGACCTTCTCGTAAGGAATGCTGCGAGCGATCACGCCGCCTGGGTCGACCGTCTCGAGGTGGCGGTCGCGGAAGTACCACCAGGGGATGCCGTTCATCGCCCCGACCACGCAGGCGTCGTCCGCCAGGGCGGCGCCGATCGCGGGGGCCACGGCCGGGATGCTGTGCGCCTTGAGGGTGAGGAACACCACCTCGGCCTCTGAGATCGCGGCCAGGTCGTCGGTGCACCGAGGCCGGGTGGTGAACTCGCCGGCGGCGGTTCTCAGCGTCAGGCCGCGCTCCCGCATGGCGGCCAGGTGCGGCCCGCGCGCAATCAGGAGGACGTCCTGCCCGCTGCGAGAAAGCTGCGCTCCCAGTAGGCCACCGATCGCCCCGGCGCCGACGACGGCTACGGTCACTTGGGGGGGTTGAGAGTCGCGGCGACCGACCGGCGCTGAATCTTGCCGGTGGCGGTGCGCGGGATCTGCTCGACGATGTACAGCTTCTTCGGCACCTTGTAGTCCGCAAGTCTCTCGCGCGCGAACGCGATGAGCTCCTTCTCCGTGGCCTCGCCTTTCAGCACGACCGCCGCGACGACCTCTTCGCCCCAGGTGGGGTGGGGCGACCCGAAAGCGACGGCCTCTCCGACCGCGGGGTGCTGGAGCAGCACGTCGTCGATCTCACGCGGCGCGATCTTCTCTCCGCCGCGGTTGATCATCTCCTTGAGGCGTCCGACCAGCGACAGGTAGCCGTCCACGTCGAGAACTCCCTGGTCCCCGGTCCGAAACCACCCGTCGGTGAACGACTTGGAGTTGGCCTCGGGGTTGTTCGCATAACTGTCGATCACGCTTGGTCCCTGGATCACTACCTCTCCCTGCTCGTTCGCCGCCACAAGGTTGCCCGCCTCGTCCATCACCGCGACCTTGATCCCGGTGCCCATGC
Source organism: Candidatus Dormiibacterota bacterium (assembly GCA_035468355.1). Classification (GTDB taxonomy): domain Bacteria; phylum Chloroflexota; class Dormibacteria; order Dormibacterales; family Dormibacteraceae; genus DATKSS01. The sequence continues at coordinate 15,618 of DATITA010000089.1, read as the reverse complement.
CGACGGTCCCGGGGCGACGTTCGCCTGGGGGAAGCGGGTTGGAGGCCATCTGGTGCGAGGCTTCGGTCATGCCGTAGGCCTCGAGCACCGGCGCCCCGAACCGCGATTCCAGCTGGCGCATGGTCTCGGGCGAGAGGGCCGAGGAGCTGGACCTGATGAAGCGGAGCTTGCCGGCGCCTGCAGGGCGTTCGCCGCGGTTTCGCATGAGGAGCATCTGGTGGATGGTCGGGACGGCCGAGTACCAGGTCGCGCCGCGCTCCTCCGCCACCGCCCAGAAGGTCATCGCATCGAACTTCTGCGGCACCACCACAGCGCCGCCCGAGCTGAAGGTGGCCATCGTGGAGGCCATCAACCCGTGGATGTGGAACAGGGGCATGACGCACAGCGCCACGTCCTCAGGCGAGAGACGGTAGGTTCGCGCGATGTTCTCGGCCGAGAAGGCGAGGTTGCGCTGCCGCAGCGGCACGAGCTTGGGCCGGCTGGTCGTCCCACTGGTGTGAAGGACCAAAGCCGTGTCGTCGCCCGAAGGTCCAGTCGCCTCGCGGCCGGCGGACCGAGGCGCCGCGCTTTCGAGCACGAGCCGTCCGGCAGGGTCGAACGAAGCTTCGACCAGAGTCGCGTCCGCCGGCAGAGCCCGCCGGGCGGCCTCCCCCTGGCCTGGCGGGACGACCAGCGCCCGGGTGCCGATGTCTTCCATGTAGAAGCGGAACTCGTCCTCTTTATATGCGGAGTTGAGCGGGGCCGCCGTGCCGACGGTCGCGGCGGCGAGGAAAAGCACGATCGACTCGGCGCTGTTGGGCATCACGAGGGCGATCGGGTCGCCCCGGCCCAGCCCGAGCTGGGCCAACTCATCGGCAGACTTGTTGACCTGATCGCGCAGGTCGCGGTAGGTGAGCTCGACGCCCCCCGGGACGACGATGGCCGGGTCCGCGTCGCGGCCCTCCCTCAAGACCTGGTCGAGCGTCGTCGCGGCCATCTCTGCCGCTAACGCTACTTCAGTAGGAACTTCGCCACGGATCGTTGAGCTCGACGATCCACACCTCGCCGTCGCCGGCGGCCACGGACTCCGACGGCACCTTGATCGTCTGGCTGATGGTCCCGCTCGCCTGGTCGCGGCACGCTCGGAGGCGACATCACCCGGTACGATCGAAGCCCAGTGCGGCGCGGCTGGAGACAGCGGTCAGCCGGCGGTGAAGAGAAAGTCCATGAAGCTCCCGTCCGCGGCGATGTCGACGATCGCGCCGCGAAGCACGTCCGCGGAGTAGTCGCTACCCGGGTTGAGGCACATGGTCGCGCCGATCTTCTGCGCGCCCTTGGACTCGTGGATGTGGCCGTGCAGGCCGACCACGGGCTGGTAGCGCCTGATCGCCTCCCGGACGGCCTTGCTCCCGACTGGGATGATGCTCGGGCGGCCGCCACGCAGGACGGGGAGGAGGTTTCGGTCGAGCTCGGCGGCGAAGTCCAGGCCAGACGAGTAAGGCGGGTTGTGGAAGTTGGCCACGACCCTGGCGCCCGCCGGCGCGGCGTCCAGCATCCTGGTGAGGCGGCCGGACAGCTCCTCCTCGCTGTACTCGCGCTCGGTGTTCCAGGGCGTCGGCGTCACGTCGCCGCAGCTGGCGAGCAGGACCGGGCCCAGCTCGAACAGCTCACCTTCCGGGCTGTCGATCCTGGGCGCGGCTTTCAGCACCGCATCGATCTCGCGGGGGTCGTCGTTGCCCGGCGTGATCACGCAGCGGACATCGTCCGGAAGCCGTTCCGCGGCCAGCTCGCACCATGCCTCGACCTGCTTTCGGATCTCGCCGCTGAATACGGCCTCGCGGTGCTCGCGGTCGGTCTCGATGCGGCGAACCTCGTCGTCCCCTCCGATGACCGAGTAGAAGCCCAGCTGGTTGATTTCCGCGCGCAGCCGCTCGCCGTCCTCGCGCGGCACGGTCACCGAGTCGCCGCGGACTGTGGCCGTGAGCGAACCGTTCTGCTCGCGGATCGGTACCAGGCCCTTGCCCACGATGTCGCCGCCGAGGATCAGCGCATCCGCCTCGTAGGCTTTGGCGGCCGCGAGAAACTTTCGGAAGCAGCGCTCCGAGCCATGGATGTCGGTCGCGAAGAAGATCCGGAGCGCCCGCTCTCCTCTATTGGGCATGCCGCGCCAAATTGAGCCCTATTCCGGCGGCAGCTCGCGCATCGCCAATCTCATGTCGATCGACGACGACGAAAGGCGCATCCGGCGTGCGATCACGTAGATGATGGGGCCCGAGAAGAAGATCACGATCAACGAGCCCACCGACGCGACACTGAAAGCGCCGAATACGTTCGGCTTTGCAATGATCACGCCCACGGTGAAGAGGGCGAGCACGGTCGAGATGGCGCCCCAGACGGCAGCGGTGGGGATGCCCGCGATCCGGTCGACGTCGGTGGTGCCCGGCTTGTAGATCAGCTCCGGCCGCCGGAACGGAAGCGCCGTCGCGGCGATCGAGCCGGTCAGGAGCACGAGCGCGAAGAACAGCGCGAGGTTGGCCGAGATGTTGGCTATGTTGAGAATGGAGCCGGCGATGGTGAAGCCGATGCCCAGCACCACGGCCAGGATGATGGCGTTGATCGGGGAGGCGTTGCGCTCGCTGACCTTGGCCAGGCCGACGGGCAGCATGCGGTCGAATGCGAGGGCGAAGATGACGCGGGTCACGACCGCCACGAACGCGAGGTCGACGGCGATCTCGGCCGCCGGCACCGCGAGACCGATCAGGATCTTGCTGATCGGGTCGCCCGACAGGATGAGACCGTAGCCCAGCCCGCCGGCGTTGGCCTGGAGGGACGTGATCTTCGAGTAGTCAGGCAGGCCGCCGACCTGGGCTTGCGCCTGCATGAAGTCACGTCCGATCGTGTTCACCATCAGGAGCCAGACCCCGACCCAGACCACGATCAATAGCGCGAGGCTGATGGCCGACGCCCATAGGTACGTGCTGCCCGGGCGCTTGAGCTCGCCGCCGACGTAATAGGAATACAGCACGCCGTTGTAGTTCAGGACCATGAACGGCACGACCAGCAGGGAGGCTCCAAGGTCGACTCCAAGCGGGACGCTGTTCTTCTGAGCCAGCGCGATCACGTCGTTGAAAGCGGTGGATTTCCCGCTGTACGAGCCGAGCGCGTTCACGAAGTCCTGGTGGGAGTGCGTCGCCAAAAGAAAGCCGAGGACCAGGAACGCGACGACCTGGAAGATGACGAGGGCGAGGATGACCTGCGCGATCCGGCGCAGGCTGAAGATAGACGCCACGCCTACGATCACGAGCATCCCCACCGCGCACATGACCAGCCCAGGCGAGCAGGTGACCGTGACGCACGTGGTGGTGTTGGAGATGTTCGTGGCCGCGCTGGTGAGCGCCGAGCTGTTGAACGCCGCGCCGAGGCTGTTGAGGGCGAACGGCACGTAAGCGGCGGCAAAGTTGGCGTTGGCGGACAGCGTGTAGGTGAAACCGACGGCGGTGGCGATGCCGATCATGGTCCCGACCGCCGGGGAGATGATGCGGGACATGTAGATGTACTCGCCGCCCGCGCGGGGGATCGCCCGCAGCAGGTACCGGTAGGCGAACATCGCCACGAGCCAGATGCCGGCGCCGAGCAGCAGCGGCACGACCATGTCGACCCGGGTGAAGTTGAAGAGCCCCGAGTAGAAGTTGATGAATGTGTTGACCACGGCGACCGATGCGAGTGCGATACCCGTCGCGGCCGGGATGCCGAGCTCTCGAACCAGCCCCGACGACTGGCGGGTGAACAAGCTCTGGCCTGGTGCGGCCTTTTCACCCACGGACGCGCTAGTGGTCGACGCCATGTCGCTTCCCTCCACTCACTCTGCCGGTGCCTCCAGCGGGATTCCGCTGGAAGGTTCCAGAACCATATTCCAAGGTCTACGGCCCGTCAAGGAAGATTTCGGGAGGCGGGCTTCTGGCGACGCACCTCGTCGACGCTGACCCAGCGATGCTGCGCCGACGCAGTCTCGATGGCCTCGCAAACCGCCTGCACCGCCGAGCCCTGCTCGAAGTCGGGGTCCCACGGGCCGTCCGGCCACCGGTCGATGAGGTCGCCGAGGTGGTTGACGAAGCTCGCCCCGTAGCCGACGCCCTGGCCGATCGGCCACCAATCGCGCGCGTAAGGGTGGGACTCGTGCTCGGCGCGGATCCGGCGCATGCCGTACAGCCCAGGCTCGTCATCGGCTGATCCGTAAGTGAGCTCGTTCAAACGTGCGTATTCGAATACGAGCGTGCCACGGTCGCCGTTGAGCTCGAGTGTGAAATCGCATGGGCGCCGGACCGCGGTCCGGGCCATCTCGAACACGCCGCGGGCGCCGGACTCGAAGCGCGCCAGGGCGCTCGAAGCGTCGTCGACCGACACGGGACGCCCAGAGCGTTCGCGCACGAAGGTCTCGGACTGGGCGGACACCTCAGCGATGCCGCCGGCCATCCAGGTCGCCATGTCGACCAGGTGGCTTCCGAGGTCGGCGATCGTCGTTCCGCCCATGGCGCGGTCGAACCGCCAGTCGAACGGGATCGCGGGATCCACGAACTCATCCGAGAGCCAGGTCGCGCGGACGAGCCGCACCGCGCCGATCGCGCCCTCGTCCACCATGCGCTTCATGAGCGACACCGCCGGCAACCGGCGGTAGTTGAACCCGACCGCCGACAGCACACCCGCTTTCTTCACGGCCTCCACGGCCGTGGCCGCCTGGCTGTACGTGACGGCCAGGGGTTTTTCGCAGATCACGGCCTTGCCGGCGGCGGCGGCCGCGGCCGCGATCTCGGCGTGCGTGCCAGGGGGCGTGCATATGTCGACGATGTCCACGTCGGGCCTGGCGATCATCTCGCGCCAGTCCTCCGTCCAGCTCTCGAAACCGTATGCGGTGGCGGCCTGCGCCACCTTCTCCCTGTCGCGGCCACTGATCACCCGGAGCTTCGGCCGGTGGCCGAGACGTCGCATCACCGGCGCAACCGTGTAGGCGTATGAGTGGGCCCTGCCCATCATTCCGTAGCCGGCGATCCCGATCCCGACCTCGGGCTGAGGCACTACTGGTCCACTACGCGCCGACCAGCTGGGAGGTCGCGCGCTCCGCGCCTTCGAGGGCGGCCGCGGCATCGAATCCACCCGCGCCCTCCAGGCGCGCGCCGCCGGCGTGCCTCGCGAAGCTCTCCGCCTGGAGCCGCAGGGCGCTGAAGAAGGTGTCGTCCGCCGTGGGCGGCCACAGGAAGCGGCATTCCTCGGCGTCCTTGGTGCCGAAGACCTCGACCTTGCACACGTCGCCAAGCGGAAAACGCCGGCCAAGCGACAGGACCACTGTGGTGCCGCCCGAAAGCTCGGCGATCGCGTGGGCGCTCTCAGGATCGCCGGGCCACGCTTCGACGGCCACGCCGCAGGCCACCGAGGTGATGGCCCCGAACTCCTGGCCGGTCAGCCAGCGCGCCTGGTCGAACTCGTGCACGCCCATGTCGACGAAGATGCCTCCACTGTGGCTGCGGAATTGCGCGCTGGGCGGAGCGCCGTCCCACTGGTAGCAGCCCACCATGTACAGCCCGCCCAGCTCCCCCGCGGCGATCCTCTCTCGCAGCTTGCGCAGGGCCGGCACGAAGCGCCGCCAGAATCCCACCTGAAACGGCAGGCCTGCCGCGGCCATGAGGTGCGCCGCCTCGCGCGCCTCGCGCGCCGTCACTCCCACCGGCTTCTCGCACAGCACGGGCAGTCCGGCGGCGGCCAGGCGCTCCACCGTTTCGAGGTGGAGGTCGCTGGGCACCGACACGAGCACCGCGTCGAAGCCCTGGGCATCGAGCATGGTGTCCAGGTCCGGGTAGATCTTCGCATCGGTCCGCGGCAGGGCGGCGCGGGCCGCCTCGCCGGGCTCGGCGATCGCGGTGACTCTGACCTGGTCGGAAGCGGCGAGCGCCCGCAGGTGGTTGCGGCCCATCCTGCCCGCGCCGGCCAGCGCCAGCTTGAAGGTCGCCATCAGGTCAGAAGCCTCGTGCGGCCAGGTATTCGCGATTGGCGCGCTGGTCGGCGGCCGCCTTGCCGTCGGGGTCGGGCAGCACGTCCTGCTCGACCACCAGCCAACCCGAGTAGCCCGCCCTGAGCTCGGTGAGCACGCCCTCGACGTCGAGGTCGCCTTCGCCGAGCCTGCAGAAGGCCTTCCGCCGCCAGATCTCGTTCACGTGGGCCGACTCTCGCACGATCTGGTCCACGATGGAGCGGCGGGCGTCCTTGAGGTGCACGTGGTTGATGCGCTCGCCCCAGTCCCGCACCGCTTTGACCGGGTCGCCACCGCCGAGGAGCAGGTGGCCGGTGTCGAGGCAAAGACCGATCGAGGTGAGCTCGAGGACCTTCTCAATCTCCCACGGGGCCTCGATGTGGGTCCCGGGCTCGTGGTGGAAGGTGGGCTCGTACCTCCGCTCGCGGCAGCACATGACCGCCATCTCGACGCCTTCGGCGAAATGCTTCCAGCCCTCTTCGTCGAAGCCGAGCTCGCGGTTGGTCGCGGCCTGCCCGGGGCGCGAGCGGCGCAGCTCCGAGCCGGAGTCCGCCAGGGTCGGCCGCGGAATGAGACCGCTGGGGCCAGGCTTCACGGCGTCGAAGACGTCGAGCAGCGTGCTCAGCTCCTTCAGCGCCGCCGGCATCTTGGCCAGGTCGCTGAAGGGCAGCTCGAAGAAACCGCCGGCGAGCGCCAGTCCCCGCGAAGACAGGTTGTCGGACAGCTCGTCTCCGTAGCCGAAATAGCCGAGGGGTCCGAGGTCGATGCCCGCGTAACCGGCGCCGGCCACCTCGTCTAGCACCGTCGCGGCGTCAGGCACGTCGGGCAGGATGCCGACCGTGAGCTCGAATGCGCCATAGCTGACGGGGGCGTTGGCGACCACGATATTGCCGGCCCTGGTAGAGCCTGTTCGAGGCGCGCCGACGCGCTGCTGCGTCACGAGTTCCTCACGAGCGAAGCGGATGCCGCCGGATCGGACGGGTGGTCCCGTGGCGCCCGGGTGCGATGCACCGCGACAATGGCCTCGCACAGCGCGATGTCGTGAATCGTGTCGCGTCCTGAGGTCACCGGCGCGCGGCGCCCGGTGACGCAATCGTGAAAGTGGATGAGCTCCTCCTTGAAGCTCTCGTTGTATGAGGCGATCTCCTCGGTCCGCGAGGACCTCGGCGATTTCGCCACGCCTTCTTCGGTCACCAGCAGGGTCGGCATGCTGCGCAGGAAGGGGGACGGAAATGACAGCGTCATCCGCCTTTCCGGGGAGAAGAACGCGAGGTCCATCGAGTAGCGCGCGATACCGGGCAGGTCCACCCACGCGACGATGCACTGGGCTGCGCCGTACTTGAAGATCGCTGTCAGCCCGGTCTCCCGGATATCGGAGAACTCGAGCCGGTCGGGCTCGCCGAGGAGGCCGCGCATCGCGTTGAGCTCGTGGACGAGACTGTCCAGCAGCACGAGGTGGTAGGCCCAGCGTGACAGCGGGTCCGCGTCGGGGATGGCCGCCGAGATTCTCGCCTGGTTGTCGGCGATCAGGGCGTCCAGGGTCTGCTTCGGCAGCGGCGCGCCCCGCCGCAGCTCGTAGTGCTGCACGTAAGGCTCGAGCGGCGACTCGAGCGTCGTGATCTGCGCGAGGCGAAGGTCGCGCATCTTGCCCATCTCCTCGACGGCTCGTTGGTAGGCCGGGTCGTAACGCTTGTTGTAGGCGACCATCAGAGTCACCCCCGCCGCCTCGGCCGCGTCCACCATGGCCTGTCCTTCGGCCACGGAAAAGCACATCGGCTTCTCCACGAGCACGTGCATGCCCGCCTGGGCGGCGGCGATGGCGATGGGGGCGTGGCTGCCCGAGGTCAGCACCAGCACCGCGTCGAGAGGCTGGGCGAGCAGCTCCTGCCAGGTCGCAAAGCGCGCCTGGACCCCGTATTCGCCGCCGCACGCCTCGCGTACCTCTTCAGAGAGGTCGCAGATCGCGGCGATCTCGAAGCGATCGGACAGCTCTCGGAGGTAGTGCAGGTGCATGACCTGCGCGATCAACCCGCAGCCGACCACCCCGACCTTCAGACGTGTCGCCATGCCATCCCTTCGCCTCATCACGTTGGAACGTTCCAGCGGAACTTATCCGAAAGCTGGCGCACTGTCAACACCGCTAAGGTGCGGGGCGCAGGACGGAAGCCGCCTCGCACACGCCGGCCTCGGGAGGCACGAACGGGTCCTCGTGCTCGATCGCGATCGTGTGGACGCGGGTGGACGAGCCGATTGCCGCCACGAACTTTCGCCACCACGAAGCGTCCTTGCCGCGGCCGACCACGGCGAAGTTCCAGGGCATCTGGTCGGGAGGCCTGGGCCAGCGGTGGTCGAGCAACCCGTTGAGGGCCAGGTGGCGGCCGGAGAACACGACATCCTTTCCGTGGCAGTGACCTGATCGCGCCCCGATCGCCTCCACCACCGCCAGCGGGTCCATGCCCATCCAGAAGAAATGGCTGGGGTCGACGTTGGCGGCGATCCCCTGGCCGAGTGCTGCGATCCTACCGAACGTCTCCACGTTGTAAACCACCGTGCCGGGATGCAGCTCGAGGCAGACGAGGAGGTCCGGGTGCTCCCGCTGTGCGAATGCGGCCACGGCGGACCAGTACGGCTCGACCCGCGACTCCCACTGCGACTCGTAGACGTCCTCGAGATACGGAAGCCAGCCTCCGCCCGCGAAGTGGGGCGCTCGGTCGCCAGGCGCGCCTGCAGGACACCCTGCGAGCGCGACCACGCGGTCGATCCCCAGCAAGGCGGCCAGGCGGATCGCGTCGCGAAGGTCGGCGTCGTGCTTGCGCGCGACTGCGGCATCCGGGTGAAGCGGGTTGCCCCACACGTTCAACGCGCCCAGACGAAGGCCGCGCGCAGAGATCTCGGCGAGCCACGCGTGGCGCGCGCCCGCGTCTTCGAGCAGCCGCGGCATGTCGCAGTGAGCGGTCGGGGCATAGCCGCCCGCGCCCACCTCCAGGTCCGTGACCAGTGGCGCTTCGCGAACGAGCCAGTCCATCACGGCCACGAGCGGGCGGTCGGCAAACGCTTCGGTCACCACCCCGATGCGCAGCCCGCCGTCCGCCCCCATCACGTCCCGCTTATCGTATTGCGACCATCACCGAACCACTGATCCGCAGCCGCAGCGGCGGCCTCGTCGCCGCCCTCACCTTCTCCACGCTCGCGACCGGCCTGGTGCAGATCAGCCTGCCCCTGGAGCTTCGAGCGCTGCGTGCGACACCCGATCAGATCGGCATCACGCTGGCGATGTTCGGTTTCGGGATGCTCGCGTTCGAATGGGTCTGGGGCATCGTCGCCGACCGCATCGGCTACGGCGTTCCGCTCATCGCGTCGCAGTTCCTGTACGCGGCCTGCATCGCGCTGCTCGCGCGGGCCGACTCGATCCTGTTCATCGCGGCCGCGTACTTTCTCGCCTCCGGGATGATGGTCGCGGTCGGCCCTATTGCGCGCTCCTACCTGGGCACCACGCTGCACACGCATCTCCGCGCCACCGGCCTGGCGCTGCTGACGGCCCAGTGGGTGATCGCAGAGGCGGTCGGTGCGGGAGCCGGCGGGCAGCTCATCGACCACTTTCCGATTCGGGCTGTCCTGCTGGTCGCCGCCCTCCTGCCCGCTGTCTCGGCGCTGCTGCTCCTACCGGTCTTCAAGGGCTACTCGCACACGGAGCACCGCGGGCGATGGAGCGATGACGACCAGGCCCGCATGGAGGAATCCCGCGGAGGTAGGAGCCTGGTCCGTGTCCTGGTCGTGACGGCGTCGATGGTGCTCTTCTTCCAGGTTGGGCTGGGCGGCGAAGGGGCGCTCCTGCCGCTGCTCGTTACTGCGCACCTCGGGTTGCCGGCGTCCAGCGCCGGCATCGCGATGCTTGCAGTCGGCCTGCTCGGCGGGTTGTTGCTTGTGCCAGGTGGAAGCGCCGCCGACCGGTGGGGCAGGCGGCCCACCATGGTCGCCGGCGGGGCTGTGACCGCGATCGGCTTCGTCATCTACGCGACAGCCGGCGGCTTTGCGCAGGTGCTCGTGGCGACTGCGGTGCGCGCGCTCGGCGCGTCCCTGATCTGGCCGGCGGCCATGGCGTGGATGGCCGAGTCCATGCCGCGACGGCGCCACGCGCTCTACATGGGCTTGTTCGGCGAGTTCGAAAACGTCGGGGTCACCATTGGACCGATACTGGGAGGGCTTGTGTGGTCGGTCGCGGGCATACAGGCGGCCTTTTACACGTATGCCGTGGCGGCCCTGCTGGCCGCGCTCATCGCCGCGGTGATGGTGGAAGGCCGAAAGGACAGGACGGTGACTGCCGTCGATTCTTCGCAGGAGGTGCCAAGGGGAGGTGACAAGACGTGATCGGTAACCTGATCGGACCCCAATGGCGCGTCCCGGAGGGGGCCGCGACGCTGCCGGTCTACAACCCCGCGACGGGTGAGGTCATCGACCAGGTGCCGCTCTCAGGCGCACGCGAAATCGACGCGGCGGTGAACGCGGCGGCGGCGGCGTACCAGGGCTGGTCGCGCACGGCGCTGATGGAGCGCGTGAGGTTGATGTTCCGGTACAAGGCGCTGCTCGAACACCACTTCGACGAGCTGGCCGCGATCATCACGCGCCATCACGGCAAGACCCTCGAAGAATCGCGAGGCGAGGTGCGCCGGGGGATCGAGGTCGTGGACTTCGCATGCGGCGCGCCCACGCTCCTCCAGGGCCGCACCCTGCGCGACGTGTCCGGCGGCGTGGACCAGGACCTGTACCGCTACCCGGTCGGAGTCTGCGCCGGCATCCCGCCTTTCAACTTCCCGGTGATGATCCCGTTGTGGATGTTCCCTCTCGCTGTGGTGGCGGGGAACACGTTCATCCTGAAACCCTCCGAGCGCACCCCGCTCGGCGCCACGCGGCTGGCCGAGATCTTCCTCGAGGCGGGCTTCCCGGAGGGCGTGCTGAACGTGGTGAACGGCGCGCGCGAGGCCGTCGACGCACTGTTGGCCCACCCAGGGGTGAACGCGATCTCGTTCGTGGGCTCCGCTCCGGTCGCGCACCACGTGTATCAGGCGGCGGCGGCGAGCGGGAAGAGGGTACAGGCGCTGGGCGGCGCCAAGAACCACATCGTCGTGATGCCCGACGCCGACCCCGAGGTGACGGTGCCGGCGGTGCTCAACTCGGCTTTCGGCAACGCGGGCGAGCGCTGCCTCGCCGGCTCGGTCGCGGTGGCAGTGGGGAAGGCGGCCGACCAGCTGCTCGATCCGCTGCGCCTGGCTGCCATGAAAATGGTGGTCGGCCCAGGCGACCAGGCGGGTGTGCAGGTCGGTCCCCTCATTCGCGCCGACCACCGCGACAAGGTGGCCGCCTACGTCGACAGGGGCGTGGCGGAAGGCGCCGAGCTCGTGGTCGACGGCCGTCGTGAGATGTCGCGCCCAGGCTTCTTCCTCGGACCGACGATCCTGGACGGCGTGACCTCAGACATGACCGTCGGGCACGAGGAGATCTTCGGCCCCGTGCTCTCCATCGCCCGCGTCGACACACTCGACGAGGCCATCGCCCAGGCCAATCGGATGGCCCTCGGCAACATGGCCACGATCTTCACGCAGTCCGGCCGCGCGGCTCGAGAGTTTCGCGAGCGCGTCGAGGCCGGCATGACAGGCATCAACGTGCCCATCGCGCAGCCCTTCGCATTCTTCCCATTCAGCGGTTGGAAGGGCTCGTTTTACGGCGACCTTCACGTGCACGGCTCGGACGGGATCGATTTCTTCACGCGCAAGAAGGTCGTGGTCACGAGGTGGTGAGCGTTTTCCGGCGCGGTGTAATGTGAAGAACGACTTGACCGTCACGCGCTCGACCATCACCTACAAGAGCCCGCTCCTCCAGATGACGCAGACCACGCCGACGTGTCTGTGGAACGACTCGGCGGACATCGACGAGCTGAAGTACGCGATCGAAAGCGGTGCGGTCGGCGCCACGTGCAACCCCGTGATTGCGCTGGGGATCCTCAAGAAGCGCATTGCCGAATGGAAGCCGCGCATCCAGGCTCTCCTGCGCGAGCAACCCGAGGCGACCGCCGACCAGGTGGGCTGGAAGGTGGTCGAGGAGATGTCGGTTCAGGCCGCCCGGCTGCTCGAGCCCGCCTTTGCCGAGTACCGTGGAAGAAACGGACGGCTCTCCATCCAGACGGATCCCAGGCTCTACCGCAATGCGGGCGAGATCGTCGAGAACGCGGTGGCGTTCGGCCGCCTGGCCCCGAACATGATCGTGAAGATCCCGGTCACCCACGCGGGCGTCGAAGCCATCGAAGAGGCGACGTACCGGGGTCTCAGCATCAACGCCACGGTCTCCTTCACGCTCCCGCAGTGCATCGCGGTCGCCGAGGCGGTCGAGCGCGGCCTGGGGCGGCGCGAGGCCGAGGGCAAGGAGATCGAGTCGATGGGCCCGGTCTGCACGATCATGGTCGGCCGTCTCGACGACTGGTTGAAGGTCCTACTCGAGAAGCGCGACATCACGGTCGACCCGGGCGTGACCGAGTGGGCCGGCGTCGCGGTTTTCAAAAAGGCTTATCGCATCTTCATCGAGCGTGGGTACAGGCTGCGGCTGCTCTCCGCGGCCTTCCGCAACCACATGCAATGGAGCGAGCTGATCGGCGCAGATGCCGTGATCTCGCCGCCTTCTTCATGGCAGAGGCGTTTCAACGCGAGTGACATCGAGGTGCGCTCGCGGATCGACGATCCGGTCAATCCCAGGGTGGTGGACCAGCTCCTCAAGCACTTCCCCGACTTCCAGCGCGCTTACGCGGAGGACGGCCTGTCAACCGAGGAGTTCGACACGTTCGCGCCGACCGTGCGCACCCTCCGCCAGTTCACCGCGGCCTGCAGCGACCTCGAGGCGCTGGTGCGCGACGTGATGCTCCCCGAACCGGCGTAGGGGTCGGTCGCCTGAAGACCCTTCGCGTGACGATGGCCCAGGCGCTCGTGCGCTTTCTGGCGGCGCAGCACGTGGAGCGCGACGGGATCGAGAGCAGGTTCATCGAAGGCTGCTTCGGCATCTTCGGGCATGGCAACCTGACCGGCGTCGGGCAGGCGCTGGCCCAACATCCCGAGCTACTCCAGTACTACCAGGCGCGCAACGAGCAGGGCATGGTGCACGTCGCCGCCGGGTTCGCCAAGATGCGCAACCGCCTCGCCACCTTTGCGTGCACGACGTCGATCGGCCCTGGCGCGACGAACATGGTCACCGGCGCCGCGGCGGCGACCGTCAACCGCTTGCCGGTGCTGCTGCTCCCGGGCGACGTGTTCGCGTCGCGCAGGCCCGACCCAGTGCTTCAACAGATCGAAACCCCGTGGCGCGGCGAGCTGAGCGTGAACGACTGCTTCCAGCCGGTGTCGCGCTACTGGGACCGCATCCAGCGACCCGAGCAGCTGGCGCCGGCGGCGCTGGCCGCCATGCGCGTCTTGACCAGCCCCGCCGAAACGGGGGCCGTGACGCTCGCATTGCCACAGGACGTGCAGACCGAGGCGTTCGAATACCCGGCCGAGCTTTTCGCGCACCGCACCTGGCACATCGGCCGCCCCCTGCCCGACCGGGACGCGTTGCGCCGGGCCGCTGAGATGATCCGGGCGTCGAAACGCCCGATGATCGTGGCCGGCGGCGGCGTCATCTACTCCGCGGCGACCGCGCAGCTGCAGCGCATGGTGCGGAGGACCGGCATCCCGGTCGGGGAGACCCAGGCCGGCAAGGGCTCGCTCGCTTTCGACCAGCCCGGCGCGCTGGGCGCCGTGGGCGCCACCGGCACCTTGGCGGCCAACCGCATCGCTGCCGAAGCCGACCTGGTCATCGGGGTGGGGACGCGCTACAGCGATTTCACGACGGCCTCTCATACCGCGTTCCAGGACCCGGACGTGCGTTTCGTCAACGTCAACATCGTGGACGCGGACGCGCACAAGCTCGCGGGCATCGCGCTGCAAGGGGACGCTCGCGCCACCATCGAATCGCTCGACGAGCTGCTCGAGGGATGGGCTGTGCCGGACGACTACAGGGTTCGGTGCGCCGCCCTCCAGGCGGCATGGGACCAGGAGGTCTCGCGGCTGTACAACCTTGGTCACTCTCCGCTGCCGGCGCAGTCCGAGGTGCTCGGAGCGGTCAACGAGCTTTCCGCGCCTGGCGACGTCGTAGTCTGCGCCGCGGGCTCGATGCCCGGCGACCTGCACAAGCTGTGGCGCACACGCGACGCCAAGGGCTACCACGTCGAGTACGGCTACTCCACCATGGGCTACGAGATCGCCGGCGCCCTTGGCGTCAAGCTGGCCGACCCGGGTCGCGAGGTTTACGTGATGGTCGGTGACGGCTCCTACCTGATGATGGCGCAGGAAATCGTCACCTCCATCCAGGAGCGGGCGAAGCTCATCGTCGTGCTCGTGGACAACGACGGGTTTGCGTCCATCGGCGAGCTGTCGCGCTCTAAGGGCACCGCCGGGTTCGGGACTCGCTACCTCTACCGCTCGGAGGGGTCGCTCGGCGACGACGAGTCGCACGCGGGTGGCGAGAGGCTCCCCGTCGACCTGGCGCTCAACGCGGAGGGCCTCGGCGCCCACGTCTTCCGAGCGCGCAACATCGAGGAGCTGCGCGATGCGCTGGTGGCCGCGAGGGAGGTCGATCGCACGGTGGTCATCCACGTGCTGGTCGATCGATACGAGGGCGTGCCCGGTTACGACAGCTGGTGGGAGGTCCCGGTGGCCGAGGTGTCCGAATCCTCGGACGTCAAAAAGGCGCGCAAGGACCACGAGCGCGGCATGGCCCGGCGCCGCTGGCACGTGTGAGCCGAAGCCTCCTCGCCCCGAGCGCGCGCACTCCCGGTCCCGACGGCCTCTTGGTGTCGGTGACGCCCGAGTCGGCCGGCTGGTCATACGTCGGATTCGACGTGTACAGGCTGGGGGCGGGGATGAAGCTCGAGCTCGACACCGCCGCGCGCGAGGTCTGCGCGGTGGTGCTGGCGGGGCGCGCGGACATTGCTTTCGGGGACCATCGGTGGAACGGTGTCGGAGTCAGGGAAAGCGTCTTCCACGGAACGCCCGACGCGTTTTATGCCCCTCCGGGTGGGGTCCTCGAAGTGTCGGCTGCCGGCGGCCTTTGCGAGGTGGCGATGTGCTGGGCGCCCGCGGCAAAGGGCGCCGAGCCCACCCTGATCCGCGCGGCTGACATCAAGCCGTTCACCCGCGGCTCGGGCCGCACGAAGCGCACCATCCACAACATCCTCATGGAGGACCGCGAGGCGGAGTCGCTGCTGGTCACCGAGGTTCTGACGCCAGGCGGAAACTGGTCCAGCTATCCGCCGCACAAGCACGACACCGACAACCCGCCGAAGGAGACATATCTCGAAGAGACCTACTACCACCGCACTGCCCGGCCGGAGGGGTTCGCGGTGCAGCTGGTGTACACCGACGATCGCTCCACAAACGAGGCGCTCCAGGTGCACGACGGCGACGTGGTCCAGGTGCCCAGGGGTTACCACCCCGTGGCGGCGGGGCCCGGCTACGACCTGTACTACCTCAACGTCATGGCGGGCCCGCGGCGACGGTGGCTGGTCACGACCGACGCCGACCACCGCTGGCAGCTCTGAC
>DATITA010000088.1:0-3462 GCA_035468355.1 Candidatus Dormiibacterota bacterium | reverse complement strand
GACCTGGACGCTTTGGGCCGAGGCGCGAATGCGCGCCGACACCTGTTTGCCCTCGCTGTAGGCGTTCTGGAGCATGGTGACGGCCCGCTGGAGCTTGTTCTCCAGGATGCCCTCCAACGAGTCGAGGTGGCGCTCGACGTCGATCAAGGCGGATTGCAGCTTTTCCATGTCGACCGTCCTCGCGAACTGCAGGTGAAGCTGGTAGAGCGTGAGCAGGTAGGGCAGGGCCATCGCGTACCCGACCACCATCACGTGGCGCTGGTGGGCTCCCACGATCGCCCCGCGGCATACGTCATAGGCCGCGTCCGGGATGACGGCGAGCGCGAAGGGCGAAGTGGTGGCCGGGTCGATGTACTGGCTGACCTCGCGCACGCGACGTTCGACCTCTCTTTCGACCTGGGCGGTGAGCTGCGCTCGCCGGGTGGCGTCCAGCCCCGTGTCCGCGAGCTGCTCGAGGGCGACGCTGGACACCCATTTGGAGTCCATCGGCATGAGCTTGCCGCCCGGCAGGCGGAGCGCCAGCTCGACCACCTTCCCGCCGACCCACACGTTGCGCTGCAGCATCTCGGGCGGGAGATGGCGGAGCGCCTCCTCCAGGATGTTCTCGCCCGCGGCGCCACGCGTGGAGCTGCCGGCGATCACGCTCTCCAGCCGCTTCAAGCTGGCCCGCGCCTCGTCCTCGACCGGCTGCCGGGCCGAGAGCGCCGAACGCAGGCCCTCGACCACCGATTGGGTCTGGGAGAGCCGTTCGCGTAGCTCGGCGGCCTGGACCTGTTGTGTGCTGCCCCCGGACTCGATCCGGCTCTTCAGCTCGGCCACGTCGCGCGCGTTTCCGTCCGCTCGCCGGACCAGGCTCCAGACCAGGGCCGCGATCCCGGCGAACCCGGCCAGCACACATACAAGGAGAAGGGCGAACAAGAGTTCGAGCAACGACATCTTGCGCATTGTAGTCCGGCAGCCGGGTCTAGACAAGGCTGTTAACCTGAGTTGAAGTGGCCGAGATCAACCCTCTTTCCGAACCCGAGCAGGCGCCCCGGCGCATCCCGCTCGAGGAGGTCTACATGCGAATGGCCGAAGAGCTGGCCAAGCGCTCGACGTGTGCCCGGCTCCAGGTGGGCAGCGTGATCACGACCCCCGACCTGACCCAGGTCCTGGGCATCGGCTACAACGGCAACGCCCGCGGCCTGCCCAACCGCTGCGACTCCAGCGAGCCGGGCGCGTGCGGCTGCCTTCATTCAGAGCAAAACTGCCTGATCAAGGCGGGCGCAGCGCTCGCAGCAAAGGTGATGTTCGTCAGCGCGTCCCCGTGCGTGATGTGCGCCAAGATGATCATCAACACCAACGTCGCCCGCGTGTACTACCGCGAGGCGTACCGGGATCCCGCGGGGCTCGACGTGCTGCGCCAGGGAGGGGTGGAGGTCGTCCACTACGACCGCTGGCGCAACCTCTGGCGCTAGCGCCTGCTCAGTCTCTGACGATCTCCCAGCCGCGCTCGGTCTCCACCACGCGCGGCTCGACGGTAGGGATGTCGCGCAGCCGCCGGGCCCGGGCGACCACCGCAGAGGCATCCTCGCCGGTGGCGACCGACTCGAGGACGGTTCGGGTCGCGTAAACCAGGGTTATCTCCGGGCTCCCGAGGGCTCGTTCGGGAGAGATCCAGAGCCAGTCGGTGACCTCTCCTTCCTGCGGGCGCACCGATTGGCCCGCCGGGAGACGGGCCAGGAAGAATCGCGCGTCGAACCTTCGCCGCATCTGGGCCGGCGTGACCCAGCGGGCGAACATCACGAGCCGGTCGAAGGCCGGCTCGAGCTCGAGCCTGCCCATGGCTTGCTCGAACGCAGCTCCCCCCTCCAAAAGTCCGCGCAACCTGGCGCAATCCGCCTCTCGAGCCAAGCGACCGCCCCGCCGCGCGAGCAGGATCCCGGCTTCCTCGAAGAGCTCGCGGATCGCGGCCCCGCGGATCTCGTCGCCCCACGCCCTGTCCCCGTCGTGCACCGTGCCGCCGGGAAAGACATAGGCGCCGGGCGCGAAGTCCGCCCCGCCCGGGCGGTGCACGAGCAGCAGCTCCCACGGGCGGCGACCGCGGAGCAGGAGCACAGTGGCCGAGGGTCTGGGTGTGGCCGGCGGGCCTGTGAGGTTGAGGTGGCCCGACAGCTCCGGAGGGGTGGCGATGTCACTGAGTTTACGATTCGGCAGGTGGACCTCGGCATCGCGGGCAGGGTGGCGCTCGTCACCGGCGGCACCAGGGGGATCGGACTCGGCATCGCACAGGCGCTGGCCGCCGAAGGCTGCCGGGTCTCGGTGGTGGCCCGCGCAGAGGCGGACGTCGACCGGGTCGCGAAGTCGCTCCGCGGCTTCGGGGTCGCCGCCGACCTGCTCGCCGCGCAGGGGTGCCGGCACGCCGTCGAGGCCACCGAGTCGGCGCTCGGGCCGGTCGAGATCCTTGTCAACAACGTGGGGGCGCGCGCAGGCAGCACGTGGGCGGACACCGGGCCCAAGGAGTTCCAGGCCGCCTTCGACGGCAACGTCGCGGTGAGCCTGCGCATGACGCAGCTCGTGCTGAAAGGGATGATCGAGCGCGGCTGGGGACGCATCGTCGTCATCAGCTCGGTCTGGGGCCGCGAGTCGGGAGGCGCCCCCGCCTACAACGCCGCCAAAGCCGCGGAGAACAGCCTGGTCAAGTCGCTGGCCCACGAGGTGGCGGCGCAAGGCGTCACCGTCAACGCCGTCGCGCCGGGTTCGATCCTGTGGGACGGAGGCGGTTGGGACCGCCGGCAGAAGATCGACCCCGCCGGCATTGCCGATTTCGTGCGCCGCGACATGCCGCTGGGCCGGTTCGGGTCGGTGGACGAGGTCGCCGCGGTGGTCGCGTTCGTCTGCTCGAAGCAGGCCAGCCTGGTCAACGGGGCGTGCATCTCGGTCGACGGCGGGCAGTCGCGCTCCAACATCTGAAGCTCCGCCGGCGTCGAGAACGCTCCCGGCCGGTGCTAGTGGCCGGCGATCGGGTTGGCGCCCAGCTGGCCCGCGATCAAAAGGGTGGTCGGGTAGATGCCGAGCGCGATCGAAGCCAAACCGCTGAGGGCGATCGCCGCCTTCGTGCTCACAGAGGAGGACAGGCCCACGGGACCGGCTGAGGGCGTCCAGACGGGGATCAGCACCCGGACGTAGTAAAAGACGGAGACCACGCTCATCAGGAGCGCGATCACCACGAGCCACGTGTAGCCGGCGCCCACGCCAGCGGTGAACAGGAAGAGCTTGCCGAAGAAGCCGACCGAGGGCGGAAAGCCCGCGAGCGAGAACATGAATATGGTCATTGCGACCGCCAGCACCGGGCTGCGCTGCGCCAGGCCCCTGAGGTCGGAGACGTGGTCGCGGTCGCCGTCGGGCTCCGCCAGCAGCGTCACCACTGCGAAGGCGCCGAAGTTCATGAACAGGTAGACGACCAGGTAGTAGAGAACGGCT
>DATITA010000087.1:0-12826 GCA_035468355.1 Candidatus Dormiibacterota bacterium | reverse complement strand
CTCGAGGATGACGCCGCGGCGTATGCCGTCTGCACGCTCCGCGACACCATCGAGGGCGGCGACCACTGGGTGCTGATCGGCCTTGTCACCGAAGGCGAGACCAGGGAGGGTATCGCGCCGCTGGTCTTCAGCCGGCGCGGCTACTTCGACCTCTAGAGGGTCGGCGAGGGCCAGGACGGGACTAGCTGCGAGATTCCGGCCGACAGCACCGTCAGCTTGTTGGTCAGCAGCAGAACCCCCATCACGAGCAGCACGGCTGCGGAGGCGAGGTCGATGGCGCGCCGGTGCTGGTTGACCAGCCGCACCAGCGGCTTGGCGCTCTCCAGCGCGAAAGCGAGCGCGATGAACGGAAGGCCCAGACCGAGACAGTAGGCGACCATCAGGCCGAGTCCCTGCGCCGTCGTCCCGGCGGTGACGGCTGAGCTCAGCACGGCGCTCAGCGTGACCCCGATGCAAGGCGTCCACCCGCTGGCGAACCCCATGCCCAGGACGAAGCCGCCGACGACCCCGCCCCGCTGCGGCGCGCTCTTCATGACGCGATACTCGCCCGACAGGAAGGGGAGCCTGATCACGCCCGCCACGTGCAGCGCCAGCGCGATCACGAAGATCCCGGCCACGACCGGGACGAACGCGCGAACGGGCTGGACGACCAGCGAGAACACATAGAAGAAGAGGATGAAGACGACCGACAGGCCGGCCACGAAGCCGAGTCCGGCGGCGGCGACGGGCAGTGAAGCGGAATTGGTAAATGTGCCTCCCCTCCGGCCATGCGGGCCACCTCCCCAGCCGTGGGGAGAAGCCACCTTCGCCGCGAGCGGGGAAGCGGGAGGCGCCACGTTCCCCGCGAGCGGGGCAGAGGCGGCGACCGGGACCGGTTGGGCCGCTCGCGCTCCGAGATATGCGAGGTAGGCCGGCACGAGCGGGAGCACGCACGGCGAAACGAACGAGACGAGGCCCGCGAGCACCGCAAGCGCGGGACTGATCCCGTCCAGGCTGCTGGCCCCGGCCACGAGAAAGACGCCGCCCATTTCGATCAGCTCCGCTGCAGCGTGCCCGCGCGCTCGGACAACGCCACGATCTCATCGAGCAATTGAGGCCAGACACGCTTCGGCAGGTCGTGGCCCATGCCCTCGATCTCGACCAGGCGCGACCCCGGCACGGCGGCGGCGACGGCCCGGCCGTTCTCGACCGGGATGAGGATGTCGGAGAGTCCGTGGATGACCAGCGTCGGGACCTGGACGCCTTTCAGGAGCTCCAGCCGCGGCTGGGTGGCGAGGACGGCCGCCAACTGGCGGCCGGTGCCGGCGGGATGGTACGCGCGGTCGATCGCCCGCTCGGCCCGCGCACGCTCGGCCTTCTCGTCGAAGGAGTCGGCGGGGCCCATCAGCAGCCGGCGGATCCACATCTCCTGCGTGATCCGCTCCTCGCGCGTCGCCGCGGGCGGCACGAAAAGGACGGCGGTTGCCTCGGGAGCCGGCGCTGCGGACTCGGGGTGCGCCGGACCCGACATGATCGAGGTCAGGGTGAGGACGCGCTCCGGGTGGTTGATGGCGACGAGCTGCGCGATGAATCCGCCCATCGACGCGCCCACCACGTGGGCTGCTCGGATTCCCAGCGCGTCGAGCAGCCCGACCGCATCGGCGGCCATGTCGTCGAGCATGTAGGCGGGGGCGACCTCGCCGCTGATGGCGCCAGGGATGTCGGCGGGTCCCGCTTCATCCATCCACGTCGAGAGCCCGCAGTCGCGGTTGTCGAAGCGGATGACGTGGAAGCCACGGCCGGCCAGCAGCTCGCAGAACTCGTCGTTCCAGCTGATCATCTGGGCGCCAAGGCCCATCACCAGCAGCACCGGCGGAGCGGCCGGGTCGCCGAATGTCTCGTACTCGATCGAGATCCCGTTGGCCGTGGCGCGAGGCACCTGCCCATGCTAGCGACCATTACGCTTAGCGATCGTGACGAGAGCTCTGCCGGCGCGGTCCGAGGTGGACGCGCGATTCACGTGGGACAGGGAGAGCGTGTTCACGACCGACGCGGGCTGGGAACAGGCCGTCGAGACCATCCTCGCTCGCCTGCCCGACCTGGGCGAGTTCAAAGGCCACCTCGGCGATTCTCCGGATGCGCTGGCGGACTGGTTCGACGCTGCCGAGCGGGTGCACCGCGAGGTGGGCAAGGTGATGGTCTACACGAACATGGCGTACTCGGTCGACGTGGGCGACCAGGCGGCCGCCGCGCGAGCCGACCGCGCGCGCTCGGTCGCCACCCAGGTCGGCGCCGCCACCGCGTTCGCGCTGCCCGAGATGATCGCGCTGGGCATCCCCAAGCTTCGAGAGTGGGTTGCCGTTTCGCCTCGGCTGTCGCACCTGGGCCACTATTTCGACCGCGTGGAGAAGCTGCAAAAGCGGATCCGAAGCGCCGAGGTGGAACAGCTGCTGACACAGGTTTCCGACCCGCTCGCGACCGCCCTCTCGGTGCACAGCGTGCTGGCCAACACCGACCTCAAGTTCGCGCCTGCCACGGCTGCCGGCGGCGAGCAGCACGAGGTCGCCCAGGGCACCATCGCGGCGCTGCTCACGAACCCCGACCGCGAGGTGCGCCGCACGGCGTTCGAGAACTACGCCGACGCGCACCTGGCGATGCAGCACGCCATGGCGGCCAACCTTGCCGGCGGCGTGAAGCGCGACGTCTTCTTTGCGCGGGCGAGGGGCTATGCGTCCTCACTCGAAGCGGCGCTGGAGCCCGCTCACATCCCGACCGAGGTCTTCCACAACGTGATCCGCACGTTTCGGGACAACGTGGGTACGTGGCACCGATACTGGCGCATCCGGCGGAAAGCGCTGGGCCTCGAGTCCTTGAAGCCGTACGACACGCGCGCCCAGATCGGTGGATCGACCCTCAACGTTCCATACGACCAGGCCGTGGACTGGATCGCGGAGGGCGTGGCGCCGCTGGGCGACGAGTACGTGCGCATCCTGCGCCGCGGGGCTCATGAGGACCGGTGGGTCGACGTCTATCCCAACCAGGGCAAGCGCATGGGGGCGTTCTCGTCAGGCGTGATGGATACGAGGCCCTTCATCTTCATGAGCTACAACGACGACATCTTTTCGATGAGCACCCTAGCGCACGAGCTCGGGCACTCGATGCACTCGTATTACGCGCGGCACACCCAACCGTTCATCTACTCGAACTACGGGCTGTTCCAGGCCGAGGTGGCATCCAACATGCACCAGGCGCTGACTCGCAGGCATCTCCTCGCCGCCAACACCGACCCGGTTTTTCAGATCGCCGTCATCGAAGAGGCGATGTCTAACTTCTACCGCTACTTCTTCATCATGCCCTCGCTCGCACGTCTCGAGCTCGAGGTGCACGAGAGGGCCGAACGGGGCGGCGCGATCACCGCCGACTACCTCAACCAGCTGATGGCGGAGCTCATGCTCGAGGTCTACGGCTCGGAGGTCGAGGTCGGGCCGAGCGACTACGAGCGCATCGGCTCGACCTGGGCGCAGTTTCACACGCACCTGTACAGCAACTTCTACGTCTATCAATATGCGACCGGCATCGCAGCGGCCGACCATCTCGTGGGACGCGTCGCGGACGGCGATCCCAAGGCAGTCGAGTCATATCTGGCCTTCCTGAAGAGCGCCGGCTCCATGTATCCGATGGACGGTCTGCGGATGGCCGGCGTGGACATGACCTCACGGGAGCCGGTCGAGGCGGCGTTCGCCACTCTGGCTTCGATGGTGGACCGGCTGGAGAAGTTGGTGGGCCCCGGCGACTAGTGGACTGTAACGGCGACTAGCGGAGTTCGATCCGGAAGACGTCGGTGTCGCGAATCTGGAAGCCCATCCTTTCGTAAAGGCGGTGGGCGGCCGCCCGCGCCGGGCCCTTGCCCGACTGCAGCTCCGCCACCTGGGCTCCGGCGCGCCGCCCCACCTCCAGGCTCGCTTTGACCAGGGCCTCGCCCACTCCCCTGCCGCGCGCGCCCGCATCCACGACGACCTCGTCCAGGCGCGCCTTGATCCAGAAGGGTGTCGTGTAGACGATCACGGTGGTCGTGCCGACGATCTGGCCGTCGTCGAGGGCGATCAGCACCGTGACCGCGCGGTCCTCGACCAACCGGCGCAGCCGCTCCATGTCGGGCACCGGCAGCCTGGGGTTGAGCTGCGGCAGCAGGCGCGCCAGCGCGGCATGAAGCTCTGGAGTGGCTTCGGTCGCCACTTCGACCCGCATTGCAACAGACTAGTGGCCGGTGTCAGATCTAGAACTGTCCGCGTATTCGGTGCGGGGGGAGCCGCTGAGCTTCGACGAGGCGATGCGCGGGGAGTTTCTGCCCTTCCACGCCGGCGACGCATGGGGACCGCCGTGGAGCACGACCTGGTTCCACGTCCGCGGCCGGGTGCCGGAGGAGTGGCAGGGTCGCAAGGTTGTGGCCGTCTTCGACCTCGGCTTCGACGGGCCCACCGGGTTCACCTGCGAGGCGCTCGCCTGGAAGGACGGCAAGCCGTGGCGCGGAGTCGACCCCAACCACCGCCGCCTGCCGGTCGACGGCCCGGAAATCGATTTCTACCTCGAGGCGGCTGCCAACCCTCGCGCCACCGAGCAGGGCACCGAGCCGGCGCCCTCGATGATCGCCTTGCGCAGCTCGCCCGAGCCGTCGTTCGTGCTGCGTCAGGCCGAGCTCGCGATCTGGGAACCAACCCGTGGCGAGGTGGCCCGCGTCGCCACTGGGCGGCACGTCATCACCGCGGTCGGGCACGCGCATATCGACGCCGCGTGGGAGTGGCCGCTTCGCGAGGGCAGGCGCAAGTGCGCCCGCAGCTGGTCGACGCAGCTGGCACTGATGGACCAGTACCCCGATTACGTCTTCGCCTGCTCGCAGCCGGCGCAGTACGCCTGGATCAAGGAGTCGTACCCGGATCTCTACGGCAGAATCAAGGAAAAGGTGGCCGCCGGCCAGTGGGAGCCGGTCGGCGCGATGTGGGTCGAGGCTGACTGCAACCTGCCGTCAGGCGAATCGCTCGTGCGCCAGCTGGTGCACGGGAAGCGCTTCTTCATGCGCGAGCTCGGCGTCGAGACCAGGCTCCTGTGGCTGCCGGACGTTTTCGGCTACCCGGGCAACCTCCCGCAGCTGATCAAGGAGTCGGGCTGCGATTACTTCCTGACCCAGAAGCTCTCGTGGAACGACACCAACAAGCCGGAGCACCACACGTTCTGGTGGGAGGGAATCGACGGGACGCGCGTGTTCACGCACTTTCCGCCGGCCGACACCTACAACGGCGACTTCAGCGCCGGCGAGGTCGAGTGGAGCATGCGCAATTTCAAGGATTCGGCTCGCTCCGACCGCTCTCTGTACCTGTTCGGCTATGGAGACGGCGGCGGCGGCCCCACGCAGGAGATGATCGGCGCCGCCCACAGGCTTGGCGTGCCGATGGGACACGCAGCCGACTTCTTCGAGCGGGCGGCGGCCGAGGCCCGCGACCTGACCACTTCGTCAGGCGAGCTCTATTTCGAGCTGCACCGGGGGACGTACACGAGCCAGTCGCGGACCAAGCGATTGAACCGGTTGGCCCAGCAAGCCCTGCGCGAAGCGGAGATGTGGTCGGTCGCTACGGGCGACTACCCGGCCGAGGTGCTCGACGCGCAGTGGAAGAAGCTCCTTCTGAACCAGTTCCACGACATCCTTCCGGGCTCCAGCATCGACTGGGTTTACCAAGAGTCCGAGCGCGACCTCACCGACGTCGCCTTCATCGCGGCCCGCGTCGTCGCTCGCGCGATCAAGAAGGTCGCGGGCGACGGGTACCGCACGGCGGTGTTCAACGTCACCTCGCACCGGCGGCGCGAGGTGATCGAGTTCGGCCACCGGTTGAGATTGGTCGAGGCGCCGGCCTGCGGCTGGGCCGTCCAGCAAGAGCTCACGATCCGCGACGAGCAGCGCGTCCGGGTCTTCGATCGGGGTATGGAGAACAGCCTGCTCCGCATCCGATGGGACGATCGCGGTCTTCTGACATCGATCTGGGACAAGCACGCGCAGCGCGAGGTCCTCGGCGCCCCCGGCAACCTGCTGCAGGTTCACGACGACAACCCGAGTCGCTGGGACGCCTGGGACCTCGACGTCGAATACCTCGACGCGGTCACCGACCTGACCGATTTGGCTGAGCAGAGCATCGAAGAACCAGGAGGCTTGCGCGGAGCGGTGCGTTTCACCCGGGAATTTGGCCGGTCACGCATCACCCAGCGCATGGTGCTCGATGCGGATTCACGCGTGCTGCGTTTTGAGTGCGAGGCGGACTGGCACGAGGTCCACCGGCTGTTGAAGGTCGCATTCCCTGTTGCAGTCAGCGCGCGCGAGGCCACCTATGAGATCCAGTTCGGGCACCTGGGACGACCCACCCATTCGGATACGAGCCGGGCCGAAGCGATGTTCGAGGTATGCGCTCAGCGCTGGGCCGACCTTGGTGACGGCAGCTATGGCGTCGCGCTTCTCAACGACTGCAAGCACGGCTACGACATCCGCGGCTCGGTCATGCGGCTGTCGCTTCTGCGGGCGCCGACCCACCCCGATCCGACCGCCGACCAGGGCCGTCACCAGTTCACCTACGCGCTGATGCCTCACGCGGGCGGCTTCCGGGAGGCGGGCGTGATCGAGGCGTCGGAGGACCTCAACGCGCCTCTGCGCACGGTGTTCAGCAACCTGGATGACGGCGCCGCGGCCTCCCTGGTCGAGGTCGACACCCGACAGGTGATCGTCGAAACGATCAAGCGCGCCGAGGATTCGAACGCGACGATCGTGCGCCTGTACGAGGCATGGGGACGGCCCTGCCGCGCGCGGATTAAAACGAGGCTTCGCACCGCTCGCGCGTCACTGTGCGACCTGCTGGAGCGCGAGCGCTCCGAGGTTCAGGTGCGCGACGGCGAGCTGGAGCTCGACTTCACCCCGTTCAAGGTCCTGACGCTCAAGCTGGAGGCGGCTGGGTAGGGCCGGGCTGCTGCGGGACCGGTTTCCACTCGTGCCCGTCCCACCACCAGCGGCCGTCGGGTGAGAAGAGCGGGGCCGGGTGGCGGCTGGCGCGTCCGGAGGCGAGCAGGACCACGATCAGGACGATGAGCGCCGGCAGGCCGAGAAACATAATCGGGACGAGCCAGAGCAGATGAAGGCCCATAACGGGCCAATCATTACACCAATCTGAGCAGCGCGGCGGTCGCCGCCGCGGCCGCCACCACGACCAGGAATGGCGCCCTCAGGATGACCGCGATCAGAGCGACCAGGAGGGCCGTCGCGCGGGCGTCCAGCACCAGGTGGCGCCCGGTGGAGAAGGTCTGGGTGGCGACCAGGGCGGCCAGGAGCGCGATCGGGATGAGGGGCACGGTCCGTTGGATTCGGGGGTCCTCCAGCCAGCGTTGGGGCAGCGAAAGGCCCGCCAGCTTTAACCCGTAGCAGGCAGCCGAGGCGGCCAGCAGCCCGGCCCACATCAGGCTGGTCTCCTGGACAGGCCGTACAGCGCGACGAGCAGCGCCACCACGAGCAAGGGCGCGCCGGCCGGGACGAAGGGGAGCAGGACCAGGGCGACCAGGCCCGAGGCCAGGGCGATCGCGAGAGGTTCGCGCGCTTTGATTCGCGGCGCCAGCAGGGCCAGGAACGCGGCGGGCGGGGCGGCGTCGAACCCAAGCACTTTCGGGTCGGGCAGCGCGTGGGTCGCGAGCGCCCCGATCAACGTGCCGAGGTTCCAGAGGGCGAACACCGAGAATCCCGCGGCCCAGAAGGCGTAGCGGCTCAGGGGCGCCGTATCCCGGGCGATCGCCATCGCGGTGGTCTCGTCGATCACGAAATGGGAGGCGGCGGGCCGCTTCCAACCGCGCGCCTCCAGCAGCGAGGCCAGGCGCAGCCCGTAGAGCGCGTTGCGCGACCCGAGCAGGGCGGCCGTGGCCGCTCCTGCCCACACGCTGCCGCCCGCGCCGATCACGCCGACCAGGGCGAACTGGGAGGCGCCCGTGAACATCAGCGCCGACAGAGCGCAGGTTTGCAGCAGGGACAGGCCTGCCGTCGTCGAGATGGCCCCGAACGACAGGGCATATGCGCCGGTGGCAACGCCGATGCCGAGCGCATCGCGGACGATGCCGCGATGCACCCCGGCCAGATCGGTTGAATCCACCTGCAGAAGTTAACCGGCTCGGCGGCCGGCTCGTGTCGGTCGCGGCGGGCGCTAGTAGGTGCTAGCGGCTCCCGACGCGGACATCACCCACCAGTAGGCCCCGAAGCCGTTGACGCCCTGCCCGGTGGTGTCGCCCGCCGCCTTGTCCTTGATGAAGTAGTAAAGAGGATGGCCGGCGTAGGTCACCTCGACCTTGCCGTCGGTGCGAGTCGTGGTGCCAAGGAGAGACTTGTCGGCCCCGGCGCCCGCCTGGGGCGCGCCGTCCGTGAGGACAGGAGGCCAGACGGTGGCGCAGCTCGTGTAGCAGGTCGAGGTGGGCCCGGTGTCCGCGGCAAACAAGTACACGGTCATGCCTTTGCCGTCGACCAGGATCCGACCGAGTGAGGTGTTGGTGGCGACGGCTATGGTCGTGCCGCTCGCCGCCGGGGTCGCCGCGGAGCTCGCCGCCGGGCTGGGCGAGGGGCTTGGCGCCGCGCCGGGGTAGTATGCCGTCGGGGTCGAGCCACCGCACGCCGCGGTGAGAGCGGCCAGCGCGATGACTCCGGTGGTGACGAGTCTCGAGTGCATGTGGATGCTCCTGAATGGGCTTCTGAGGACACATCCCGATACAGGGTCGGGTTACTGACGAGGCGCTATTCCGGCGTCACGTAAGCCGCGGTGAGCCCGCCGTCGACGAGGAACGTGGACCCGTTGACGTAGCTCGACTCGTCGCTCGCCAGGAACAGCGCTGCGTTCGCGATCTCGCGCGCACTGGCCAGCCGGCCCATCGGCAGGTGCACGCGGCGACGCTCGTACGCGCCCGGCGTCTCGGAGAAGAGGCGCATCAGGAGCGGGGTCTCGACCGGCCCGGGGCAGAGTGCATTCACTCGCACGCCCTGGCGCGCGAACTGCACCGCCAGCTCGCGGCTCATCGAAAGCACCGCCCCCTTCGATGCCGTGTATGCGATCTGCGAGGTGGCGGCGCCCACGAGCGCGACGAATGAGGCGACGTTGATCACCGAACCGCCGCCCGCCTTGAGCAGGTGCGGTATGCCGTACTTGCAGCACAGGTACACGCCCTTGGCATTCACGGCCTGCACCCGGTCCCACGCGTCGGGCTCCGTGACCAGGATCGAGTCGTCGTCTGCCGGCATGATCCCTGCGTTGTTGTAGAGAACGTCGACGCGGCCGTATCGCTTTTCGGTCTCCGCATACATCGCTTCGACGCTTTTCGGCTCGCTGACGTCGGCTTGGAAGAAGAACGCCTCCCTGCATTCCGATGCGGTCTTCTCGCCCGCATCCTTGCCCACGTCCGCCACGCACACCCGCGCGCCCTCGGAGGAGAAGAGCATGGCCGCCTCGCGCCCGATGCCCCCTGCCGCGCCGGTGATGACCGCTACCTTGCCGTCGAGCCTTCCCATGTTTGCCTTATCCCCTTTCGAAGAGCCGCTCCCGTTCGTAGGTCGTCACGACCTTGTCGAACAGGGCCTGCTCCGTGCGCGCGTAATTCAGGTAATGGTCGATCACATCGTCGCCGAACGCGTGGCGGGCCATCGTCCCGTGCTCGAGCGCGCCGATGGCGTCGCGCAGCGAATGCGGGAAACGATGCACGTCGGACTCGTAGGCGTTGCCCTTGAACTCGGGCGGGAGCGCCAGCTTCTTCTCGATGCCGTGCAGACCGGCCGCGAGAAGCGCGGCGCAGGCGAGGTACGGGTTGACGTCGGCGCCCGGGATGCGCGATTCGGTCCTGAGGTGCTGCCCGTGGCCGACGATCCGGAACCCGCACGTCCTGTTGTCGTGACCCCAGGCAAGCGTCGTCGGCGCCCAGCTGCCCGCCGCATAGCGCTTGTAAGAGTTGATGTTGGGCGCCAGGAAAATGGCGAGCTCGGAGGCGTGAGCAATGTGCCCGGCAAGGTACTGGCGAAAAGTCTCGGACTCCCCGTCGAAGACGTTCCGGTTGTTCTTCCAGAGGCTCGAATGGACGTGGCACGAGCTTCCGATCCAGCGGTGGTCCGGCTTGGCCATGAAGGTCACCGAGCAGCCGTGCTGGTGAGCAATCTCCTTGATCCCGTTCTTGTAGATCACGTGGTTGTCGGCCATGGTCAGCGCGTCGGTGAAGCGGAAGTTGATCTCCTGCTGGCCCGGCCACGCTTCGCCCTTCGAGCTCTCGACCTGAATCCCCGCGGCCTTCATGCCCTTGCGCACGGCGCGGATGAACGGCTCGTCGTAGGTCGTGGCGAGGATGTGGTAGTCGAGGATGTAGGGCACGGACGGGGTCAGGTCGATGAAGTGCTTGGCGTGCGCTTCGGCAAACGTCTCCTTGAGGAGGTAGAACTCGAGCTCGGTGCCAAACATGGGCTCGAGGCCGAGCTTGCGCGCGCGCTCGATCTGGGCGCGCAGCACCTGGCGCGGTGAGGGCCGGACCGGCTTGCCATCGCCCCACGCGACGTCGCACAGGACCAGCGCCGTCGACTCGAGCCAGGGAACGAGGCGAAGGGTGGAGAAGTCCGGCACCAGGTCGAAGTCGCCGTAGCCGGTCTCCCAGCTGGCCATCTGGTAGCCGGCGACGGGGTCCATCTCCATGTCCACTGTCATGAGGTAGTTGCAGCCCTCCGTCGACTCACCATCGAAGGAGGTCTCGACGAAGTACTCGGCGTCCACTCGCTTGCCCATGAGGCGGCCCTGCATGTCAGTGAAGGCCACCACCACGGTGTCGATCTCACCGGCGGCGACGGCGTGCGCCAGGTGCTCCTTGGTCAGCAATCGTTCAATCCCGCGCCTATTCCCTCTGGTGGCGGCCGTCGCGGGCGCGCGCGACAAACCGCTCGAAGAGTCTGCGCGCCCACGGCAGGTCCGTGGTGAGCTCCTCCGGGTGGCACTGGACGGCGACGATCATGCCGTCGTCCGATTCGACGCCTTCAACGGTCCCATCCTCCCCTTTTGCCGTCTGCTGGAGGCCGGGCGCAAGCTCGCGGATCGCCTGGTGGTGGAAGCTGTTGACTCGGATCCTGTGCTCGCCGGCGGCGCGCCCAAGCTCGGAGGATGGATCGACCTCGATGGAGTGCGCGAGGTGCTGGCGGCCGTGAGCGCGGACGTCGTGGTCGTCCAGGTGCTGGACCAGCGATCCCCCCATGGCGACGTTGATGACCTGCTGGCCCCGGCAGATGCCGAGGATCGGCAGCTCCTTGTCCCGGGCCTCGCGGAAGAGCCGCAGCTCGGTCTCGTCGAGCTCCCGGTCGATCGGACCGATCTTCTCGTCGGCCTTCTCACCGTAGAAGGTCGGGTCGACGTCCCAGCCACCCGGGAGCAGCAGGCCGTCCAGCTCCGGGAGCGAGCTGGTGCCCGGCGGCAGCTCGACGGCCTCCGCGCCCGCGGCCTCGACCGCGCGCCGGTACGGCACGTAGTACGGCTCGCCCCGGCGGGGGCTCACCGTGATCCCGATCCTCGGGCGTTGCCTCCTTAGCGACGCGTTTCGCTCAATCGACGAGCGCGCCGCCAAGCTCGGCCTCGATCTTTGCAAGTTCTTCCGCGGTCCCCTGGACCTTCGGGCCCTTGAACCAGTTCTTGGCCGAAAGGAACCAATAGCCGCCCGAATAGATCACGACGGCCCCGACCGCCAAGGGGGCGTAGTTGAAGGTGGCCAGAGTGTTGCCCGGCGAGGCCTGGGGCAGCACGAAAAGGATGGCGATGAACGCAATCCAGATCACGGCGATCCAGCCGACCGGAGCGCTCCACCGCCCCAGCTGCCAGGGACCGGCCTGGAATCGAGGCCCTGCCAGGCGGCGGAGCAGGATCGGGATGCCGTAGGCGATGTACAGGCCGATGACGGCGATCGACGTCACGGCGGAGTATGCGACGGGGTTCCAGAGGTACGGCAGGCCGAGGATGAAGGCCCCGACAGCGGCGAACCAGATGGAGTTGGTCGGAGTTCGGGTCCGGGCGTTGATCCTGTGCCAGAACTGGGATCCCGGCACGGCGCCGTCGCGGGAGAAGGCGTACATCATTCGCGAGTTGGCGGTGACCGAAGACATGCCGCAGTAGAACTGGGCACCGATGACGATCAACAGCAGGAACGTGGCCCAGCCCTTGCCCATCGCATCGATAAAGATCACGCCAGGAGCGGCAACGTACCCGGCAAACTCGCCGGCGTAGTTGGACTGCGTGATCGCCTGCGTCACCCCGATCAGCAATATCCAGCCCGCGAACAGCGACACGATGATCGACCAGACGATGCCCCTAGGTCCGGCAACCGCCGCATTGTGCGTCTCCTCGGTCATGTGAGCGGAGGCGTCGTAGCCGGTGAACGTGTACTGCGCGTTCAGGAGGCCGGTGAGACCGACATAGAGTCCGGCCAGCGGGAAGCTGAAGCCCGTCTGGTTCTCGAAGTGGGTGAAGACGTAGGACACCGAGTTGTGGTTCTTCGGTATGAGGAAAAGCACAATGACGATCGTCAACACGCCGACAAGGTGCCACCAAACCGAGATGTCGTTCAGCATCGCGACGAGGCCGACGCCGAAGGTGTTGAGCAGCCCGTGGGCGAAGAGGACAACGGCGTAGACGGCGATGATCGCGACAGGAGTCGTCGGGTAGCTGAACCAGAGATTGAGCACGAAGTCCACGAAGAACGACAGGCCAAAGTCGATGCCGGCCGTGATCGCGACCTGGCCGAGAAGGTTGAACCAGCCGGTGAACCAGCTCCA
>DATITA010000086.1:0-2730 GCA_035468355.1 Candidatus Dormiibacterota bacterium | reverse complement strand
GTGGGCACGGTACCGCGACGGGTGCAGCGATGGAGCGAGCGCGCGTCACGCGACCATGTCGAAGTCCGGCGAGCGGGCCAGGGGTCGAGGCGGCATGGCGGACGAGGCTGCCGTCATCGCTGACGTGAGTGCCGGTGATCGCTAACCGGCGTCGGCGCGGATCGTCGTCAAACGCGTCGCGCGCAGCCAGATCACCGCGTTCTGAGCGGCGAACGTCACCGCGAGCGCGAGGAGCAGTTCGCCGATCACGAGGCCCTGCGCGTAATTCGCTGCGTGACTGGCGACGGCGAAGGGCATGCGGATGACGATCAGCACTCCCCAGGCGATCAGCGTGACCACAGTACCTTTGGTCATCACCACACCCGCCTCGTTCCATATCCGAAACGTCGTGCCGCGCCAGATGCCGGCGAGGATACTGACGGCAAGGCTCGTGACGAGGAATGCAACCGTGCCGAGATCGAACGTGAGGGTCTGGCGACTGAGCTGCTGGATCGCGAACACCGCCATCAGCCCCGGCGGGAGGATGAGCCGGCGAGGATTCAGCGACGCGCGGCGCATCTGGCGGAAGAGGATGAAGCCGATCAGCGCGACGTAGATCGCGACATTGACGACGACCCCGACCAGTTGACTCGAGGCCATGCCTGCCCCCTCAGGATCTTCTCTCCGCGCGCATCCTAGACTGCGCTCGTGCCGTACCGCAGCCTTGCCCAGAGCTGGCACGACTTCTACATCGTCGCCGGCACCGCGTCGGCGACCCTCGTCGGCCTGCTCTTCGTCAGCCTCTCACTGCATCTTCGCGCAGTCCTCGCCCGACCTGAGGTGCGCGGCCTCGCCCGGGCCACACTCGCCAACTTCGCCCTCGTGCTCATGGTGGCGCTCGTCTTGGTCATCCCCCAGGACGCGCAGGGAGCGGGTATTGATCTCGAGGTCGCGGGTGTGGTGAGCGCAGTCATCATGATCGCCCCGGTGGTCGCCTCGATCAGGAGCGGCACGCGAACCATGCGGTCGCGCCTCCTGATCCTGCGATTCGCCCTCAGCTTCCTCGGCTTCGCCGGGACGCTGGCTGGCGGCATCCTACTGTCGAATGGGTCGTTCATCCCTGCCTTCGCGGCCCTCGCCGCCGCGACAATCACGTTGCTCATCATTTCGCTGCGGAACTCGTGGGATCTGCTGGTCAGCGTAGGCGAAGCGACCATGACGCACGAAGCCGCCCCCCCGATAGCGCGACCGCACTTCGAGACAGCCGAAGGCACGCGACCGTCGAGCCGACGCTGATCTCACCGGGCGGTCCGAGGGGTCGTACTAACGATGGACCAGGTTGTCCAGGTGGCGAGGCCACCGTGGGTCCAGTGGATGATGTGGTGCGCTGCGGTGCCGAACGACGTCGCAGGATAGCCAACACCTGTTCGTGGGTCAAGCGAAAAGCCCTGTACCGCCCAAGGTTCTACGCACCTGTGACGTTGTGCCCAGGGTTATCCACAACCTGTTGATAACTGGCTGTGGCCGAGCGCTGCGCGAGGCGAAGCAGGTGGAGGGTGGCCGCCTTGGCGTTGACCCTGGTGGGGCTCGGCCCGACGCACGACGGGCAGCCGGCCTCGCAGCCGCACGACGTGACCAGGGTCGTCGCCATGGCGACGAGCTCGGAGTGCTGCTGATGGCAGCGCTCGGCGAAGCCCACGCCGCCGGCCACGGCGTCGTAGACATACACCGTCGGCCATCCGATCTCCGACGGAGGCCCGGGCTGCGCACTGTTGGGACGCCACCCGGCCACGAACTCGGGAGGCTCTTCGGCGCCATGCGCCTGCGGGGTTGGGGTGCCCAGGACACCGGCGGGTGCTGGGCCCGCCCGCATCTGTGCCTGGCTGCCGAGGTCGCGCGGGTCGCACATGCAGATCAGGCACGCCGCCGCGTGCAGCGCCGCCGCGACGCCACTCAACCCCGCGTCGAGCTGGGCGCGGTCGATGCCAGGCAGCCGCTCGGGATCGAACGCCGTCCAGGCGCTGATGGTATGCAGGTCCTGCTCCGGCAGGCTGATGGGCCCGGCGCCGACGTTCTCATGGGTCAGGAAGCGAACCTTCTTGTACATCGTCGCCAGGCGGCTGACCCGCACCTCCCCGAGCGACCGCCGGCAGATGTCGCCGACAGGGCCCTCGTAGCGCTCCAGGATCTGCAACGTAGTGCGCGTCTCCGCGAGCGTGTAGTGGTCGACGTCGATGGGATGCACGTAGGCGCGCTTCTCCTC
The DNA here is from genome assembly GCA_035468355.1 of Candidatus Dormiibacterota bacterium. Lineage (GTDB taxonomy): Bacteria > Chloroflexota > Dormibacteria > Dormibacterales > Dormibacteraceae > DATKSS01. The sequence goes on along the minus strand of DATITA010000086.1, from coordinate 488 downwards.
CCAGTCGAGACGCTCGACGTGATACTGCCGGCCCTCGTGGAGGTAGATGGCGTCGTCGTGCACCAGCACCGGCGCCGCGAACTGGTCCACCTCGCCGATGACGCGGCCGTCGCTCCCGGGCCGCCCTCCCCCACTTCCCGCCCACGGCCCCTGCGGTCCTTGGCCGGGCCCACCCGCGCCAGTTGAGGTGTCGATGATCACCACATTGGTGGCCGCCGCGCGGCGCAGGGAGATCGCCTCCGCGGGGAAGGCGTCGGCCGCCCAGTGGTAGCGGGAGCCGCTGCGATGGACCAGGCCGTCGTCGCGAAAGAGGTCGAGCAGGGCACCGGTGGTGTCGACGCCGGCGGCGCCGAAGGAGTCTCCCGATTCGAAGGCGAGCTCGAACGCCGCGGCCTGGAGATGGCCGCCGAGGACGAGAAGGTTGTCGGGGTTGATGAGCCCGTGCTCGGGCGGCGCTTCGAGCAAGTAGCGCGGGTTGTTCACCAGGA
>DATITA010000085.1:0-44295 GCA_035468355.1 Candidatus Dormiibacterota bacterium | reverse complement strand
GAGGAGGTGGGAGCACTGCGACTGCGTGGCCCCCACTGCTACGAGATGTTCGCGGGCGCCGATCGCTTCCGACAGGTTTCGGAGGACCGGCCGGGAACCTTCTTCCTCACCGACTGGTTGGTGCGCAACTTCGACCGCGCGGTGCTGCGCGGGCTCGGCCTCGACCGAGATCCCGAGCTGAAAACGATGGTGTTTGGCAACTACGAGGCGCTCATGTACTTGAGGCAGACGCCCAACCCGAGGCTCGCAAGAAAGGCGGAATCCATCGCCGAGTACCTGGGGCTGCCGCTGGAGATCGTCGACGTGGGGCTGGGCGAGCTGGAAGAGCGCCTGGCGGAGTTGGTCGAGAGCTGATGGCCGGCTACCAGGTGATGTTCTGGAAGCACATCCCCTCGCAGGTCAAGGCATGGGAGGGTGAGGCCGAGGTCAAGCGCATGCTCCCAGACTATTTCCAGGCCGCTATCGACGCTTATGCCATGAAGGACGGCTCGACCGACATGGACGCGTATCTCGACGCGTGGCATTGGGGCCCGGTCGAGGAGCGCGCCGGCACCCCCAGCGAGGTGCTGGCGGCCGTGATCGACGAGTTGACGGTGCAGAACCCGCGCACGCGTCTCATGAGTCCCGAAGAGGCTCCATGAGCGATGAGCTGCTGGACGCACTGCGAGCCAGGGCCTGGTCAATCGGAATGACGCACATCATCGCGGCGCGTCTAGCCGCCGAGCTCGCGCGCTAGCCACCCGCGCCAGGCGCCTGGCCTCGATCAGGCGGCGGTCGCGCGATGCCGGGGGAAGGTTCTCGCGGATGAGCATCGCCGCAATCTCGGCCGCCGACCCCGCGAGGATCGCCGCCGCGACGGCGTCGGCGCGAAGCCTGGGGTTGCCGTGCGTCGCCAGCCGCTCCGCCAGCTCGGATGCGGCGGCCGCCGCGCGAACTATCTCGAGCGGCACCTCGACGGTCTTGGCGTGGGCGGATTCGACGGCGGCGCCGGACCGCATCGCGCCCACGTAGGCGAGGTAGGCCTGGACGTCATCCTCGACCAGCGCCTCGGCACGCAGTCGTAGAGCGTGCGCCAGGCCGTGCGCCTCGGCCGAGCCGCTCCACGTCCTCGCCGACAGCCGCGCGCATTTCTCGAGCAGGGCGGCGGCGGTCGCCACCACCGCCGCGGAGGCAGACCCGCTCGCCGGCGCAGGCTCCTTCGACGCGATCGCCTCGAGCAACCGGCCGAGGCGGTCGTCAGTCGTCGCCGAGCTCCTGCTTGCGGCGCGTGATGAACTCTTTGAGCTGCTCGTCGACCCCCGGGTCGATGCCCGGGTCCGGATACTCCGCGAGGACCTGCTTCCATTTCTCGGCCGCCACTACGTCCGCGGTGCGGGCCCCGAATCGATTCCACCGGTCGAAGTTCTCGGTCGACGAGATCCAGGGGCGGTAGAAGCCGGTGCGGTAGTTGCGCAGCGTGTGCTCAGCACCCAGGAAGTGGCCGCCCGGCCCCACTTCGCGCAGCGCATCCATCGCCATGCCCTCCTCGTCGACGGGCAGCCCGCGGGTCAGGATCCACTCGAACATGCGAAGGGCCTCGACGTCGATGATGAATTTTTCGTAGGACGCGAGCAGCGCGCTCTCGAGCCAGCCGGCCGCGTGGAGCACGAAGTTGACGTGGCCGAGGATGGTCGGCCACATGCACATCATTGATTCGTATGCCGCCTGCGCGTCGGGGGCCTTGGAGGACGTGAGCGCGCCGCCACCGCGGAAGGGGAGCCTGTAGTGACGCGCCATCTGGGCGCTGGCCAGGATGCCCATCGCCGACTCCGGCGTGCCGAACGCCGGGCTACCCGACTGCATGTCCGTGTTGGTGAGGAACGAGCCGTAGACGCTCGGCGTCCCGGGACGGATCAGCTGCACCAGCGCTATGCCGGCCAGCGCCTCGGCGGTCTGCTGCGCGACCGTGCCCGCCAGCCCCATCGGCGACATGGCGCCCGCCATCAAGAACGGGGTGACGATCACAGGCTGGCCGACCTCCGAGTACTCGAGCAGGGCGCCGAGCATCCGGTCGTCGTATCGCAGCGGGCTGTTGACGTTGATCAGGCTGAGCACGGCCGGCGTTTTCTCGATCTTCTCGCGGCCGCCGAAAAGGATCGACGCCATTTCGATCGTGTCGCGCGCGTTCTCCTGCGAGATCACGCTGCCCATGAACGGCTTGTCGGTCCAGCGCATGTGCGAGTAGACCATGTCCAGGTGGCGCGAGCCGAGGGGCAGGTCCTCCGGCTCCACCGTGGTGCCGCCGGCGCAGTGGATCTGGTCGATGGCCTGGGCCATCTTGTCGAAGTTGTTGAAGTCCTCGATGGTGGCGCCGCGCCGCCCGCGCTCGAGGTCGGTGATGAAAGGAGGCCCGTAGACGGGGGCGGTGACGACGTTGTCGCCTCCGAGGACGACGGTGCGTGCGCTGTTGCGCGCCTGCAGCTCGAAGGTGGCCGGCGTCTTGGCCACCTGCTCCAGCACGAAAGCGCGGTCGAACCTGACCCGGTTGTCCTCCACTTTCATCCCGGCCTTCGCGAACAGCTCGCGAGCCCGCTCGTGGAGGAAGTCGACCCCGATCTCCTCGAGGATCGTCATGGCCTGCTCGTGGATGATCTCGACCTCTTCGCCGCTCAGGAGGTCATAGGGCTTGAGCGTGTTCTTCCACACGCGCGAAGTCTTGCACTTCCCCTGTCCCGCGTGCGCCCAGAATCTTCGCGTGGGATGGGAGGATCTGACCCCAAGCGAAGAGGTCGAGGCCGCCGACTGGATTCGCGAGCGCGTACGCGGCTTCGGGGTGGACGTCGGCTCGATCATCCCTCACGGATTCGACGCCTACGCCCGCATCTTCCACCCCGCGTGGAGGTGGTCGCTGCATGATCCCAATGCGACCGAGGTGCGGTGGTCGGCGGTGGCCGCGGCGATGAGCAGAACCGTGCATACCGAGATGCAGTTCCACTCCATCGCGGTGCCCGCGCCCGGGAAGGACGGAGCGGGGGCACCATGGGATGGAGAACCGCGATTGGGGGTCCTACCTCCGCGGCAGGTCGCTGCCCTGGTCCTCCTGCTCGCCAGGGAGACGTCCACCCCGGACCGCTGCTGGCTCTGCCTTTGGGACGGGTACGGATACTTCACGGCGGGCGCCACCGCCATCTTCACGTCCACCTTCTGGCCGGAGGGTCAAGCTCCCATGCAGCCACCGCCTCCTCCGCAGCTGCTACTCCCCAAAGCGCCACAACGGCGCGTCCGGATGCCGGGCCGGGACTACATGCTCTTCACCGGCTCGGTCTCCCAGGCCGAGGGCTGGCTGGATGGACCTAACCTCTGGTGGCCCGACGACCACGCGTGGTGCGTGGCCTCCGAGATCGATTTCCCGTACACGTACGTCGGCGGAACCCGCCGGCTGATCGAAAACATCCTGGCGGACCCGTCCATCGAGGCCCTCCCGGCCACCACCCGCGACAGGATCACCTGGGACAGCGACAGCATCAACACCTGAGCTCGAGGCCGCCTGTGTTAACGTAATGCCTGCCCGTTGGGGCGCTTTGGTCCCGCCCTGGGACCCCATCTACTGACTTGATTCCCCTTTCACGTCCCGCCCGTACCCGGCCAACCTCGAGGCTCGCGTGAAATGAGCACGCCCAACCCCGGAGACGTCCTGCCGCTGTGGAATCCCGAGATTCCGGGCGAGGAGATCCAGACCGGCCGCCTCGGCATCAGGGTCCGCCCCGGCACCCCGGCCGCGGCCAAAGTCCTTGCCCTGGAGTCCGTGGGCGGCGCCGAGCTGCTGCGCCAGGTGCTCGAAGACCAGCGCATCATCGACGGCACCTACACGGTCGTGAAGCCGGAGAAGCCGCTCGAGTTCACGGGCCAGGTCAGCACGACCCTGCTCACCGGCAAGCTCGGCCGCACGCCGATGGGACTCGCCCTCGAGATCACCGACTGGCAGGACCTGGACGGCGAGTACGAGATGGAGAAGAACCGCCTGCGGCTCCGCTACCAGGAGCTTCACGTGGTGAAGGAGTGGGACGGCGACCTCGAAGGTTTCACGGCCCTGATCCTGCGTGAGCAGGCGAAACAGCTGCCCATCCTGGACTCCACGATGCGGTTCATCGAGCACCTGCGCGACTACCGCGAGAAGCTCGCCGAGGGCGCCGTGAGGCGGTACGAGGCGACCGAGCAATGGATGGAGTGCCCCAAGTGCGAGGCCGAGGTTCCGACCTCTAACGGCATCCACTGCCCCGAGTGCGGTGAGGACATGCGCGGAGGCGAGTACGTGCGCGCGAACCTGCACCTGGTCGACGACGCCGAGGGGCGCATCTACCGCGGCATCGACTCCCTGACCGTGCGGTCCCAGGGCTTCCCCGAGTACCGCGGCATGTCGCTCGACCGAATCCAGGGCTCCAACCTGTGGGTCAGCTTCAGGCGCTACGACCCGCTGCCGGACGAAGGCATCGTGCTGCCGACGGCGAGCGTCGAGATGTTCGAGGCGCAGCGCTCGGTCATCCGCCAGCTGCAGATCGGCAGCCCGCGTTCTGGCGCGCTCGCTGCTGAGCTCGCCGACACCGGCTGGCTGGGCAGCCCTCCTCGCGTGGCCCTGGACGGCAAGAAGGCGCACCACCTGCCCGATCCCAACGAGGAGCAGGCTGAGGCCGTCGCGCGCGTCATGGGCATGAGGCCGGGCCAGCTGTACCTGATCCAGGGTCCGCCGGGCACCGGCAAGACCACGGCGATCGTCGAGTCGATCAGGCGCATCCTGGCGCGGAACCCCAACGCCTCCATCCTCCTGTCGTCCCACTCCAACGACGCCGTCGACACCGGCCAGGAGCGGCTGCTCGGCTTCTCCCACGTGCGCCAGGCGCGCATCGCCGAGCCCGGAAAGGTGCCCAGGCGGCTGCGCCCGACCCTGGTCGAAGGCGACGACCTCGAGCCGTACAACCTGGTGGCCGGCACCTGCAACCGGCTCGCGATCGACTCCCGGCTGCGATTCAAGGTGTTCGACTGGCTGATCCTCGACGAGGCCAACAAGGTGAGGGCCAACGAGGCGCTTGCGCTCATGCCGATCGCCAAGCGCTGGGTCATGATCGGCGACCTCAAGCAGCTGCCACCCGTGATGGAGGAGGCCGCCTCCACTTTCAAGATCGAGCAGCCGCTCGACCAGATCGTCCGCGACGACAGCTTCTACGGGTGGATTTGGGACAGGGTCCCGGCCAGCTCCAGGATCATGCTGCCCCGCCAGTACCGCATGCGCGAGCCGATCGGTCGCGTCGTCTCCGACCTCTTCTACGACGGCAAGCTCATCCACGAGGCGCCGTCCCCCCGCATGCCGCTGCCATGGCCTTTCGACCGCGAGCTGGTCTGGGTGGACACCGGCGCCCAGGACGAATACCGCGACGCGCAGCGGTCGGTGGCCAACGAGTTCGAGGTCGCCCTCTGCAAGGACATCACCTCGATCATCCGGCGGCGGGTCCGCAAGGCCAAGCTCGCAGTCATCGCGATGTACAACTCGCAGGTCAACCGCCTGCAGTCGGCGCTCAAGGGCATCGTGCCGCCAGAGGACATCGAGTCCGTCGACGCCTTCGAGGGCCGCGAGTCGGACGCCGTGATCCTCTCGCTGGTCCGCTCGAACGACCGCGCTGCCATCGGCTTCCTCAACGACCCGAACCGCGTCAACGTCGCCATCTCGCGGGCCAAGAAGCTGCTCGTCATCGTCGGCGACTCCAAGACGGTGATCGGCGGAGCGCCCGAGCTGTTCGGGCCGCTGTTCGAGCACGCGAAGGAGGAAGGTTTGGTGGCGGGGGTCGGCGCGGTCGTCACGGCCTGCCAGCGCGTGGGCGTCCGCTCGCAGGTGCAGCGGCTGTCCCGCCCGCATCGCGGCGAGCGCCGAACCAGGCGCCGCCGCCGCGGCCAGCGTCTGCCCGGCGAGGCCGGCGCCAACGGGGAAGCCGCCACGCCTCCCAACGGTTCAGGGTCGGTCGAGACTGTCGACGGGGTGGAGGTGGATCCGACCCCGGCGATCAATGGGAACGGCTCGGGCATGCCGGAGAGCGCTCCCGAGCCGGTGGCCGAGTCTTTTGCCGAGCCGCCGGCCGAGCCGTCCGAATAGCCACCCCGTTGCTTTCCCACTAAGCTTCGCGCTGTCCAGTTGTCCGACGAGTGCGCCTTCTGCCAGATCTTGCGGGGTGACTCTCCCGCGACTTTCACGTACGAGGACGACACCGTCGTCGCGTTCATGGACATCCAACCCATCACTCACGGTCACATGCTCGTGGTGCCCCGCGCGCACGCCGCGCTGATGTCCGAGGTGGAGGACTCCGTGGCGATGCGCACCTTCCGAGTGGCCCGCAAGCTCGCCGGGGCGGCTCGCGCCTCATTGGGCGCAACCGGCGCCAACCTCTTCGTCGCGGACGGCGAGGTTGCGTTCCAGGACGTCCCGCACTTCCACGTCCACGTCATCCCCCGCTACCCGAACGACGGTTTCGGCCTGACCTTCCCGCCGGCCTACGACCGTCCCCCCGGCAGGACGGAGCTGGAGACTATTGCGACCGCGATCCGGGGTGCGCAGGGGTAGCCACGGCCACTAGGGCGACACGGTCACCTGAAGCGAGTAGGCGACGACGTACATCGGGCAGGGCTGGCCCGACGGGCAGGCCGGGCCAGCATACGAGGTGACCTCGACCTGGCCCGGCGCCCTCGCCACGAAGGCCGCCAGGGTCACGCCGCGGGCCGAGGTGGCGGCGGGATCGACGGTCGGGGCCAGGATCGTTTCGTCACCTGATCTCGGCCTGCTCCAGTCGTTCATCCCGCCCGCGGCGCGAAGGACCAGCTCGAGCCTCTGCCCAACGCGTATGGCCGCTGTGTGATCCTTCTCGGTGGCCGTGACGTTGAAACCGACGTCCGAGCTCGGACTCGGGCTCGGGTTGGAGCCCGGGGCGCCCGGGCTGCCGCAGGCGGCCAGCAGTAGGACCGCCGTGAGCGCGGGCATGACGAATCTCATTCCAATACCGGAACGGCCATTACTGCGTTGGGGTAACAGGTGACGATCGATCTAGTTACGAGGTGGCGGACGTCCTGGGCGGTCCTGGCGATCGTCGCGCTTGCGACGGCGGCCTGCGGCGGCGGAACCCCCGAAGCGGTTCGATCGCCGACGCCCCTCACCGGCGGGCTGACCCAGGGGCTGATCGCATACGTGGCCGACCAGGGCATTGGCGTCCTGGACCCGGGCACCGGCAAGTCGACCATCGTCACCCCCCTTCCGGCGGGCGGAGCTTTCCGCGTCACCGGGCCGGTCTGGGGTCCCGAACCAGGCGTCTCCTACCCGGTGATCTACTTCACGATCCACGACGACCGGCCGGCCGAGACCCGCAACACGCCCGGTGTGGTGCCCTACGACTGGCTGTTCCGCGTCGACCCGTTCACCGGGGTCATCGACCCGATCGCCGCCTCCGAGGACTCTCAGAGCGAAGGCCCGATCGGGCTAGTCGCCAACTCGCACTACGTCGCGCTGACGTTCGGGTGCTGCGCGACCTACGAGGTCGATGCGCTCGACCTAACGCAGCCGGCGGGCCCGCTCAAGGTCCTCTCCAGGCCCCCGGCGCAGGCGGCCTTCTTCACCGAAGGCGCCGCCCCGGGCGAGGCGGGCCTCATCGCGGTGCGAGAGTTCGGCACGGGCGGGTGGTACTGGCTCAATGCCGACGCCGGAGTACTCAACCCGTTTCCCCTCAGGCTCGGGCCTGACGACGGCCCGATCGCCATCACGCCGGACGGCTCCACGGTCGCCGTCGCGCTGCCGGACCACGGCGCGGTGATCGAGCCGATCAACGTCGCGCTGCCGGTCGCCTCGCCGAGCACGAGCGCCCCCGCCAGCTCCTCCGCCGCCGGCTCGCCTCCCGCGAGCCCCATCGCGCCCGCCGCTCCAAGACGCATCAACTCCAGCCTGCCCCACCCCGACGGGCTGGCGTGGAGCCCCGACGCCAAACAGCTCGCCATTGCCGTCAACGGTGAGCTGGAGATCTATAAAGCCTCGGGCGCCGATGGAACAGCGCCGACCAACCGGTACCTGTCAGGCGCCAACGTCGGCGGCGTTTCATGGTCGGCGTCGATCCCCGGCCAGACGGCAACCTCGATCAAGGCCGCCCCCGGCCCCCAACCCCTTGTCGACGGGCTGCTGGCGGCCACGATGCTGCCCGCGGCGGCGGACACCCCAGCGGCTCGACCCCTCACGAGGCCCTACCTCTGGCAGTTCGATTCGACCAGGGTGTCGCCCATCGATTCGATCACGGACGCCACCGCCACCGTGCTCGCCAAGTACCCGCCGCTGGCGGCGGCGGTCGTGTTCCACCATTGGGCGCCCTCGGGCGCATGGTCGCTGCTGGGAGGTTGCTATCGCTACCGCGTGGTGATCACGGGCAGCGTCCCGCCGACGCCATCCACCGTCGGGCTTTCCGGCAGCGCGCTCTGCTCGACCCCGGCGGTGAGCCCATCGGTGAGCCCGTCGGCGAAACCGACTTAAGCTGACCGTATGGCCGACTTCGATTTCCTGGCCGGCCATGCCGAATCGACGCCGGAAAAGCCCGCCGTCATCCTCGGAGAACGGGCTCTGACATTTGCTGAGCTCGACCAAAGGGCGAACCGTGTGGCGCATGCCTTTGCCGGCCTCGGCTGCGTGGCGGAGGACCGCGTCGCGGTGATGTCGTTCAACTCGGTGGAGACGTTTGAGGTGGCGAGCGGCCTGCGCCGATCAGGGGTGGTGATCGTGCCGGTGAACTACCGGCTTCGCGGCTCGGAGGTCGCGTACGTGCTGAACGACTCCGGCGCGAAGGTCGTGCTGGCCGGCCCCGACCACGCCGAGGTCGTTCAGGCCGCACGGGCGGAGGTCACGGGGGAACCGCGTTTCGTCTCGTTCGGAGCGGCGGCGCCTCCAGGCTGGCTGGACTATGGGGACCTGATGGCGAGGTCGGCGGACGCCCCTCTGCCCAGCACGAGCGGCGGCGGGCTCGGTCCGTCGATGATCTACACCTCCGGCACCACCGGCCACCCGAAGGGGGCCTGGCGGCCGCATGGCGTGAACCTCGAGAACGTGCTGCAGATCATTTCCATCTTCGAGATCGCACCATCAGACGTCCATCTGACCTGCGGCCCGGGCTATCACAGCGCCGTGTCGTTCTTCACCGCTCTGCATTCACTGCTCGGGTCGACGGTCGTGCTCCAGTCGAAGTTCGACGCCGCGCGAGCGCTCGATTTGATCGAACGTCACGGAGTGACGACCACGTTCATGGCGCCGACACTCCTGCAGCGGCTGGTCGACGAACAGGAGAGGAGACCCCGGAACCTGCAGTCCCTGCGCGCTCTGCTGCTGGGCGCTGCGCCGTGTCCTTACGCCCTGAAGGAACGGGCCGAATCGGTGCTCGGCCGCGTCCTGTGGGAGTTTTACGGCGCGACCGAAACCGGCATCAACACGGTGCTCCGCCCCGAGGACCAGCTTCGCAAGCCGGGCTCGTGTGGCACCGCGGTGCCGGGACAGGAGCTCAGGCTGGTCGCAGCCGACGGGTCGGAGGCGGCCACCGGAGAACCGGGCGAGTTGATGGTCCGCAACTCCTGGCTGGCCGAGTACTACCACCGTCCAGACGCGACCGGCCGGAGCCTGCACGACGGTTTCTTCTCGGTGGGGGACATCGCGTACAGGGACCCCGAGGGCTATTACTTCATCTGCGATCGCCAGATCGATATGGTCATCTCGGGCGGCACCAACATCTACCCGGCCGAGGTCGAGGCCGTGCTCCACGCACACCCGGCGGTCATGGACGCAGCGGTGATCGGGGTGCCCGATGACCGGTGGGGCGAATCGGTCAAGGCGGTGGTCGAGCTGCGCGCCGGCATGAGCGCGTCGGCCGAGGAGCTGATCGCCTTCTGTGGCGAGCGAATCGCCGGCTACAAGAAGCCACGCTCCGTGGATTTCGTGGAAGCGATGCCTCGCGACGCCGCGGGCAAGCTCCTCAAGCGCCAGATCCGGGATCGCTACTGGGCCGGCGCAGGTCGCAGGATCTAACTATGAGAGAAGAGGCAGGAGGTACTCGAGGGATCGGCTGATCCGGCCCAGCGGCCGGTCGTCCGCCGAGGCGAGTCGTGTCTCCTGCTCCAGGGTGTACCAGCCGCCGTAGTTCGCCCTGCGCAGCGCCTCGATGACCTTGGCGACTGGAGCGGCCCCTTCGCCGAGCGGCCGGTAAAGGCCCATCTCAACTGCTTCTCCGTAAGCGACCGAGCCGTCGCTGACCTGGCGCGCGAGCTCCGCATCCACGTCGTTCAGGTGCACGTGGCGGATGCGGCGCCCCGCCAGCTCCAGGACCTCGATCGGGTCCGCGCCCGCGAGCACCAGGTGCGCGATGTCGAGGCACAGGCCGGCCTCGGAGCCGACCAGGAGCCGCTCGATGTCCCCCGGACCTTGGATCGTGCTCCCGAACCGAGGCTGCACGGCGACCCTCATCTTGTGGCGTGCGGTGACGTGCTCGACGGAGCCGACCAGGTGCAGCAAGTGAGCCCATTCGGCGTTTGACAGCACCTTCCCGCGCGCGCTCTGCATCGTGCGGTCGGGGATGGCGGAGAGCACGAGAGTGTCGGCTCCCAGAGCCGATAGCCAGTTGGCATGCCCGTCGATATGGGCCAGCTCCGGCCCGCGGATGTCGTGGTGATGCAGGACGGCGCGGACCTGGCCTGCGACCACCTGAAGCTTGTGCCTGCGCAGAAGCGCCTTCGCCTCCACGCTCTTGTCAGGCAGGAATCCGGGCGGGCCTGCCGTGACGGCGCCCTCGCCGACGGCGGCCGCCTCCGAGAGGACGCGCTCGACCTCGAGCTGGTGACCGGCCTCACGCGATTCGCCGACGCCCCAGCACAAAGGGGACAGTGCGAGGTGGTGCACGGACCGGCCGTGGGACGACCGCAGTCCCGGAATGGCGCGTGGGCTGCGAGAGATCACCGCGCAGAGATTAACCTTCTGGGCACGGGGGCCCCGCGTCCGCCCGTCGAGCCACACCTCGATTTTGCTGGGAGTTCCACGTCATGTCAGAAGAGCCTTACGGCGTCAGAGCGCTGCCTGAGATATACAAGGAATGGGCGACCACCGGGATGGTCGCCAACATCGGGACCAGGATCGTCGAGCTGGGCCACGGGAGGATCGTGCTCGAAGGCAACCTGACCGCCGAGTCGCACGGGTTTCCCACCTCGAAGGGCACCGTGGTGCACGGTGGAGCGATCGCCACCCTCGCCGACGAAGCGCTTGCCTCGGCGGCCTTCACCGCGGCCGAGGAGGGCGAGACGACGGTCACAGCCGACCTCAAGGTGGACTTCCTGCGCCCGGCACGCCCCGGACGCCTCGTCGCGCGCGCCACCGTCCGCCACCGCACGCGCCGGCTTGCCTTTTGCGAGACGACGGTCGAGCAGGCCAATGGGCAGGTGGTGGCCGAGGCTAGGGCCGTGATCGCCTATGTCAAGGCTTAGGCCGGCGATCAGGACTGCTGAGGCGGGGTGACGTACGTCCAATGCAGGCCGCCATCGGCGGTCGTCGCCAGACCGGTGCCGTGAGGAGAAGGCTGGCCCGGCCCCTGGTCAGCCCGCAGCGCAGCCCACGCGTGCTTGGCGTCGATGATCCCAGGCGTGTAGTCCCACTCGTCCATCACCAGCACCACCTGCTTCCAGGTCCGGCCGGAGTCGGACGTCTTGAACAGCGTGCCGAACCGCATCGCCCACCAGTTCCTGGAGTCCACGAAGACGAAGTCCGCGTAGCGGGTATTGCCGGGGGCTGCGGCGATTCGGCGCCAGCTGGCCCCACCGTCGAACGTTGTGAACGCGACGGGATTGCCTGCGGGATCCGACGTCATCGCCATCACCCCGCCTCCTGGGACAAGCTCGATCGAGGTCGCGGTCTGAGAGGGCTTGCCGCCCTGCCCCGGCTGAAGGGGGATCGACGGCAGGATGTGGGCCTGCCAGCTCCGGCCGCCGTCGGAGGTCGAGTAGACGGTCGGCAGGTCTCCCGTGTCCGCTCCCATCCATCCGTTGCGGGCGTCCCTGAACTGCACCACGGTCAGGCCGCCCTTGGCGCCGAAGACCAGGACCGGCGGGGTGGGCAGCTCCGACCAGGTTCGGCCGGCGTCATGGGTCACGAGGAAATGCAGGGCGGGCTGCTGGTCCGTCACCTGGGAAAGAAACCAGCCGTCAAACGGATCGGCGAAGGTGAGCGTCGACTCCTCGTACGGGGGTAACGGCACGCGCTCCCAGCTGTTCCCGCCGTCGGAGGTGCGATAGAGCCCGCACACGAGCGAAGCGAACCCTCGGTTGCGGTCGAAGAACTGCAGACCGAACGGGAACACGTTCCCAGCCGGGCACTGGCCGCTCAGCTGCGGGCTCCAATGACGCGCTCCGTCCGTGGTCGCGTAGATCCAGAACCTGCTTGGTGTCGAGGTGCTGTCGGCCACGAGCGACCAGCCCGCGCTGGGGGTAGCGAAGTCGTAGGTCACCGAGAACCGAAACGGGATCAGAGAGGGGCTCGGCGAGGGCGCGGGAAAGGTGAGCGCGCGTCGCGCGGTGCCGAAGCCGGGATGCAGGTAGACCAGGCTCGCGGTGATGATGACCGTGACGGCGACTGCGATCAACGGGATCGCCCGCCGGGCCCTTCCACTCAGCGAATCGAGGTCGTCGTCCATCCCCGCGGGGATAGATTGTGAGGACATGGTTCGACCTGCGGTCATCGGTGATGCGGAGGCGATCGCGCGCGTGCACGTGGCCACTTGGCGAACGACCTATCGCGGCATCCTGCCAGCCGACTTTCTTGCGTCCCTGACCGAGGCGCACTACGCCGATCGCTGGAGGAGGGGCATCGGCGACGGCACGTCGCGCGTCTTCGTCGCCGAAGACAAAAGCGGGGTGGTCGGCTTTGCGTCAGGCGGCCGCGAACGCGCAGGTGAGGACGCATTCATTGGGGAGCTGTATGCGCTCTACGTCGACGACCGCGTGCAGCGACGCGGACACGGTCGCGAGCTGGTTGGCGCCGTGGTGGGCGGCCTTCGCGGCATGGGCCTCACCGACATGATCATCTGGGTCCTGCGCGACAACGCCGGCGCGCGGGCTTTTTACGAGCGGCTCGGAGGGACCTATGTTCGGACCCAGCCGATCACGATCGGGCCCACCCTCCTCCACGAGGTCTCGTACGGCTGGCGCAGCCTCGACGATCTCGGCTAGGCCGGGGGTGGCAGGGGCGCCTGCGTGAAGTCGAAGCAGTCCGCCATGCCGTCGTCGGTCCTTGTGCGCGCGTTGAGCGACGGGAGGCCGAACGTTGCGTCGTAGACGTGGTTCTCCTTGACGATCATCACGACGTGCTTGATGGGGCTGGTCGGCGCGATCAAACGCAAGCCTGCGCCCGGTTGGACCACTCGCGCTGCACCGCATATGAGCCGAGCCTCTTGGTCTGCCAGGCGCAGATGTCCCCGATCTCGCCGTTGGCGTCGTCGTACCAGCCCTGGCCTGGGACTGGGTCGGTGATCGCCTCGCACAGCTCGTGCGAGCTGGTCGAGGTCAGGGCGTCGATGTCGGACTGGCCGCCCAGGCAGCCGGAGCAGTCGGGGTACGGCATGACCGCGTAGAAGATGCTGGCGTTGACATCGCTGTGGTAGCCGCAGAAATTGACGCAGGAGCTGCCCGACCCAAGCGCGATCGCCGTGCCGGGCGGCAGAAAGACGAAGTAAAGGGTGTTGGCGTTGGGCTGCGGGACCAATGGGTCGGCCGCAAGCTGGCGCTGGATGAGCTGCTGGACCGCGGCATCCGTGACGCTCGACCCGGGAGGCGCATCCGTCAGTGTCTTGGTGCCGGCCCACGAGCCGTGGCCGATCGCGATCCCGGGCACGCTGTATTCGGCGAGCTGATCCAGGAGCGCGCTCGTGAGCACGAAGTCGAAGAATCCGTTGAGCTCCCCGACCAGCGCCGCCTGAGGGCCCTGCTGCCAGGCCGGGCCCCAGAAGAACGTGAATACCTCGGCCGCGGACAGAAGAGGTCCCCCTCTATAAGTCAGCTTCGGCGCCGTGACCGGCGCCGCCGCTGCCGTTCGCAATGGAACGATCTGGATCGGGTCTACAGCCATCCCCGCCTCCTTTATGGAGTTTCGCTCACCCGCCTCGCACGCGCAGCCCGCGGCACCAGCACTGTGCTGGCTCCCAACAAACATACGGCGGCGATGGCCAGGAACGCATAGGTCGGGCTGAGCCCGAACAGCGCGCCACCCCCAAGCGCGCCGGCGCCCTGGATCAGCGTCTGGACGGTCTGGAACACACCCTGGGTGCGGCCCTGTTGCCCAGGCTCGGCCTTCCGGCTCACCTCCGCGATCAGGCTCGGGCCACCCGAGATCGTGAACGCGCCCTCGACGAGCCCCAACCCGATCAGCCATGGCACCGAGGCGATGAAGGGGTAGAGCGCCGCGAAGAACGCCGTGCAAAGCAGGGAGACGACGATGACCTTGCGCGGTCCGAAGCGATCACCCAGCGACCCGGCCTGGGTGCTGAGGAGCGTGGCCGGCAGGGCAAAGGCGACGAACGAGAGGCCGACCGCAAATGTGCTGGCGCCTCGGAAAGTCAGATACAGCGGCCAGATGGTGTCAAAGGTCCCGATCATGTATGCCGTCCCGGCGCCAAGGAAGATCAGCGGCAGGAGCCTGCGTGCGATTCCAAGCGCTCGAGCAGGTCTCTCCAGCGCCTCCTGCGCCCGAACATTCGGCAGCATGGCGAGCGCAATGGCGGCGGTCGCCGCGACCGCAGCGGCGACGGCGAAGACCACGCCCAGGTTGAAGAGCGCGATAAACCCGCCAACCGCGGGCCCGATGAGCATCCCCGCCATGTTGGTGGACTGCATGAACCCGAACGCGCGACCGCGCTCCTCGGGCAGGCTGATCTCGGCCAGCAGACCGTTGGCGGCGGGCCAGTACGCGCCCTCGGCGGCGCCCTGAAGCAGGCGGACGACGATGAACGCCGCTACGGGCAAAGGCAGGAGGTAAGTGAGAAAAAGCACAGCGGTCGCCAGCACGGCGCCGAGCATCACCGGCCGGGTTCCGAACCGGTCGGCAGCCCAGCCTGCCGGGTACCGGCTTAGCGCATTGGCGAGAAAGCTGGCCGCGAAGACCAGGCCGACCAAAGCCGGCGAGCCGCCCCTCCGGTGGATGAAGATCGGCAGCAGCGGCAGGAAGAACCAGAAACCGATCGCGTTCAGGAAGTTGATCGAGTAAAGAGTCCAGAGCGTCCGCCGGTGATTCATGCGCAATCAGGAATACTGGCAGAGGGATGAGGGCGGACCGGTTGCACGACATCAAATGGGAGTTGCTCCCGCCATCGGCGCACCCGGCTCACATGCACATGGCGCTCGACGAGGTCCTCCTGGAGAGCGTCATCTCAGGGCGTCGCATGGCGGCGATGCGAATCTGGGAGTGGGTCGAGCCGGCGCTGGTTATCGGCTCGCACCAGTCGGTGCTGAACGAGGTCGACGGTTCGGCGGCTGCCGACCTCGGATTCGTAGTCACGCGCAGGATGAGCGGAGGGGGCACCATGCTGTGCGAGCCGGGCCGGACCATCACGTACTCGCTCTACCTGCCCGAATCGATCGTCGCAGGCGTCTCGTTCCGGCGCTCATACGCGCTGCTCGACGAATGGGCGGTGCGCGCCTTCGTCGAGCTCGGGGTGCCGGCGAGCTATCGCGAGATCAACGACATCATCTCGCCACGCGGGAAGATCGCCGGTGCAGCGCAGGCGCGCCGGCGCGGCTTCGTCCTGCACCACACGACCATCGCGCACTCGATGGACGTCGACCTGCTGCCGCAGGTGATCAGGATCGGACGCAACCGCATCGCGGAGCGGGGCGTGCGGAGCGCGGAGAAGGCGGTGTCGCCCCTCTCATGGTTCACCGCAATGACGTGCGCCCAGACCGCGGGAAACCTTCACGCGTATTTCAAGCGTGAGTTCGAGGCGCGCGACGGGGTGATCTCGAGCGACGAGCTCAAGGCGGCCAAGGACCTGGTGGCCTCGAAGTATTCAACCCCGACCTGGATCAACCGCCTGCCATAGGAGGCGCAAATGCTCAGCGACAAAAGGACGTACACGACGATTCCGGTGTCCGACCTCGACCGTGCCCAGACCTTCTACGGTGAGACGCTGGGGATGCACGCCGACATGGTCACCGAGGGCGGTGTCATGTACAGCTGTGGCGGCACACAGTTCTTCGTCTATCCGAGCCGCTACCGGGCCGCGGGGCACACCCAGATGAGCTGGCTGGTCACCGACATCAAGGCGGAGGTGGCGGTGCTTGAGGCGAAGGGGATCCAACTCGAGCAATTCGACATACCAGGCCTCGAAACCGTCGACGGCATCTCGCACAGCGGCCCCAACGTGTGGACGGCCTGGTTCAAGGATCCGGATGGGAACCTGCTGGGCTTGACCCAGATCGGTTGAGGGGTCGGTTAGGAGCCGGCACTCCACGCGGCGACGAGGTCGGCGCTCTGCTGGACGTGCTCGCGGTAATGGTCTCTTAGCCAGCCGATTATGTCTTCGGGACTCGTAGGAAAGGCATCTTGCCCAGCTCCGTACACGACAGGCGCCTTGCGCCCCCAGTCGCTTTCTCCGAATGCCGCGGCGGCGGCCACGACGGCTGAGTGTAGGCTCGACATCTCATCCAGGGCCGCTCGCCTTTGCGGGGGAGTCATGCCCAACGCGGCCTGGCGCGCGGCCTCCTCGGCCTCGCCTGGCGCGTCCTGGGGACCGAGCTCGCCGAATCGACCCGCGACGATGCCGTCCAAAACCCGTCGGTAGTGAAGGAGCACCCAGTTCACGTGCCTCTGCAGCCCGCCGAGCGAGTAATCGTCGCCCGGCTTCAGATAATCGAGCGCCTGGTCAGGTACGCGCTGAAAGCTCGCGTCCCACTCGCTGCGAGCGGCTTCCAGGTCCGCCATGGCGGACTGGCGCGCGACCGGACCTGACGGCATCAGGAGAAGTAGTTGTGCTGCTGCAGGTAGGCCAACGCGACCGCGTCCGCGTCCTGGTGAAGCAGCTCGACCTGCCCGTTCATCCTCACCAGGTCGTCTGTCGTGAGGTTCGTGTCGATGTTGTTGAGGACCTTCTTCACCTCGTCGGTCGCGATCGCGGTGCGCACGATCGGCACGACGTTGTCGGCGGCGATCATGTGCTTGTCGTCCTGCAGCACGACCAGGCCGAGCGCGTTGAGGTCCGCGTCGCTGCTGAACACCAGGCCCACCTGGATGGAGCCGTTCTTGAACGCCGCCCGAGTGGCCGGGCCGTCCGTGTCAAGCGTGAGCGTCTGCTTGAAGTGAAGCCCGTAGACGCTCGATAGGCCTGGCAAGCAGAACTTATAGGTCGGGCATTCCGGTCCCGCCCCGAACACCAGCTGTCCCGCGATCGGCGTCAGATCGGAAAGAGTCTTGAGGTTGTACTTGGCAGCGGTCGCTTTGGTCACGGCGTAGGCGTTTCCGTCGAAAGCCTGCGACGGGGTCAACGCCTCGGCGTTCAGCTTGGCCAGATAGGTGTTCAGCTTGGCCGTGGTGACCGCGGGGTCTGGCGTCGCCTCGCCGGCGCTCTGGTTGTAGTACTCGAGCTCGCTGGCGGCATAGCCGGGATAAATGTCGATCTGGCCGCTCTGGAGCGCGGGCGCGACCACCTTCCTCGTGCCCAGGTTCAGCTTGTAGTTGACGGAGTAGCCGTCATGGGCCAACGCCTGGCCGTAAAGCTGGGCGAGAACGCTGCTCTCCGCGAAGTTGAAGCCGGCCATCGTGATGGTGCCCTTGCTGGCGGTGCCCGTGCCGCCGCTGCTGCTTCCGCAGCCCGCGACGACCGTCAAAAGAGCGAACGCGGCGGCGGTCAGCCAGCCAGCACCAAGTCTTCGATTCATGACAACTCCTCCTTGGCCTGAGCCGGCCTTCCCGATCCAACCCCTGCCTGGCGTCAATTCTTCCACTTAAGCGGTCTTGAACGTGGTTGCTCTACGAGGCGACGATGCAGACAGGAGCCGGATGCCCCGCGGCACCAGGGCTCTTTCCAGACCCGCCAGCATCAGCTCCGTCGTGAGGGCGAGCGCGGCTACGAGCAAGGCGCCGGCGAGCGTCCGAGGGTTGTCGGAACGGGCAAGCCCGTCAACGATGTAGCGTCCCAGGCCGCCTCCGGCGATGAGGGCGGCCAGCGTCGCAGTGGCCACCACCTGCACGGCCGAGGTGCGGATCCCCGCCATGATCAGCGGCACCGCGAGCGGCAGCTCGACAGTGAAAAGCTGCGCGAGCTCGCGATAGCCCATCCCACGCGCAGCGTCCTTGATGTCGGGATCGACCTCGCGCAGGGCCACGTAGCTGTTGGTCACCATCGGCGGCACCGCGAGCGCGGTGAGCGCGATCACGATCGGCACGTCGCCCAGGCCGAACACCTGGAACGCGATGACCAGGATTCCGAAGGAAGGGACTGCCCGGCCGACGTTCGAGATGTTGATCGCAAGGTTTCCGAACCGGCCGTAGTGGCCGAGCACGATTCCAACAGGCAGCGCGATCAAGGCGCCGATCGCCACGGACTCGACCGACAGATGGACCTGCTCGCCCACCCGCGTCGGGATCCCGTCGATACCCTGCCAGTGGGAAGGGTCGAGGAGCCACTGCCAGGTCGCCTGCGCAAGGTTCACGTGTTTCTGGCCCAGGGGACCGCGAGCCGTTGAGCCAGCGCGATGGCGAGGTCCGCGAGAAACGCAAGCACGATGCAAAGAGCGGTCGCCACCACGAGAGGGGTGTGGAAGCTCTCGATGAGCCCCCTCAAGATGAGCTGTCCCAGGCCGCCCAGGCCGATCACCGCGGTGATGGTCACGATCCCGATCGTGGAAACGGTCGCGACCCGCAGCCCGGCGAAGATCGCCGGCAAAGCAAGCGGCAGCTCGACGCGGATCAGCCGGGCGAGCGGACGGTAGCCCATGCCGTCGGCCGCGTCGAGGACCTCCGGCGGCACCGAGTCCAGTCCCACCAGGACGTTGCGGACCAGGATGAGCACGTTGTAGCCCACCAGCGGGATCTCCGCGGTAAGGATGCCGAGCCCGGTGTACGGGATCAGCAGCGCGAAGAGCGCGATCGACGGAATCGTGTAGAACGCGCCGAAAACGGTGAGCGCGGCCGGGCGCAGGTGCAGGTGTGTCCATCTCCGCGCGGCGAAGCCCAGCGGCAGAGCGATCACCAGGCCGCCAACCAGGGCGATGGCGGTGAGAGTCAGGTGCTCTTGCACCGCCCCCAGCACATAAGGGATGTGCGTGGAAAGCCAGGTCCAGTTGATCCACGGGTCGACGATGTCCAGGAATACCCGGGCCGGCATTCGTTTACGGTAATCGAGCCGTGATCCGCCTGGAAAACGTCACCAAGAATTTCGCAGGCGGCTCGAACGCGGTGCGCGACCTGAGCCTCGACATCCCGACCGGCAAGACCTGCGTCCTCATCGGTCCGTCGGGCTGCGGCAAGACGACCACGCTGCGCATGATCAACCGCCTCATCGACCCGGATAGTGGCCGCGTGCTGATCGAGGGCGTGGACACCCGGACCACCGACCCCGCGCAGCTCCGCTTGAAGATGGGGTACGTGATCCAGCAGACAGGTCTGTTCCCCCACATGACGGTGGGCGACAACGTCGGCACCGTGCCGCGACTCTGGGATTGGGACAAAGCGCGGATCAAAAAGCGGGTCGAGGAGCTGCTTCAGCTGGTCGGCCTCGACCCGGGCGAGTATCGCGACCGCTACCCACACCAGCTGTCGGGCGGCCAGCGCCAGAGGGTCGGGTTTGCGCGCGCGCTCGGTGTCGATCCACCCATCCTCCTGATGGACGAGCCGTTCGGCGCGGTCGACCGCATCACGCGCGAGCGCCTCCAGAACGAGTTCATCAACATCCAACGGTCCATGCGCAAGACGGTGGTCTTCGTCACCCACGACATCGACGAGGCGGTGATGGTCGGCGACCGGATCTGCCTCTTGAAGATGCAGGCGGAGATCGCGCAGTACGACACACCCGAGCGAATCCTCACGCAGCCGGCAAGTGAGTACGTGGCGGAGTTCCTCGGTCGCGAACGGCTGGTCCGACGGATGTCGGTCGTGCCGATCGACCCGGCCTCGCTCGAGCACCCGCCGGCAGGGCCGGCCGCCGGTGAGCCGCGGCTGCAGGTCACCGCCAACCTGACCGAAGCTTTTGCCGCCGCCCTGTCCAGCCCCACTGAGCACGCTGCAGTGTTCGACGGCGAACGTTACGTCGGCGCCTTCACCGCCACGTCCTTGCTCGAGTCGCTGCGGCGCGCCAACACCGAAGGAGGGCAGGGGGTTGTCACAGGAATTTGACGTCGTGTGCCTTGGCGGCGGGGTGGCTGGAGAGGCGATCGCCAACGAGCTCCAGGGCAGCGGCCTGACCCTGGCGGTCGTCGAGCGCGAGCTGGTCGGCGGCGAATGCCCGTACTGGGGCTGTATCCCCTCCAAGACGCTGCTGCGGTCCGGCGAGACCCTCACCGAGGCGGTTCGCGCGCGCGCCCTTGCCGCCTCTCGGGTTGATTGGGACGTCGACTTCCCCAAGATTTCCAGGCGCGTGCTGTGGATGGCGCGCGACCTCGACGACAGCCGGCCCGCCGCGGCCCTCGAGGCGACCGGGGCGAAGCTCGTGCGGGGCGCGGGTGAGCTGGTGGACCTGCACACGGTCCAGGTGGGCGGCGACACCCTGGTCGCCCGCAAGGCGCTGGTGATCGCCAACGGGAGCACGGCCGCCATCCCTCCGATCGAGGGACTGAGCACGGTCGACTACTGGACCAACCGGCAGGCCACGATCCCGCGCGAGCTCCCGGCCAGCCTGGCGGTGCTCGGCGGCGGCGCCGTCGGGGTCGAGCTTGGCCAGGCCTTTGCGCGACTCGGGTCGAAAGTCACCATCATCGAGGCGGGGCCACGATTCCTCGGCCTCGAGGAGCCGGAGGCGGGGACGGCTCTGCGCCCACACATCGAAGCCGACGGCATCACGCTCGTCATCGGCGACCCGTGCGTCGCCGTCGAGAAGCATGCGGCGCAGGTGGTCGTCCACCTGAAGTCGGGCGCGGTCGTGTCAGCCGACCGGCTGCTCGTGGCCACGGGCCGCAGGCCCAACGTCGAGGCGTGGCGCGCTGCGGGCCTGCCACAGACCGAGCGCGGCTGGCTGAAGGTCGACCCCGAAACGCTCGAAGCCCACGACGGCGTTTACGGGGCCGGCGACGTGACGGGACTCGGTGGCTTCACACACCTCGCGTACTACCACGGGCAGATCGTGGCGCGCCGCGTGCGCGGCATGAACGCGCGCGCCGACCACACTGCCGTGCCGCGGGTCACGTTCACGGATCCCGAGGTGGCGTCGGTCGGGCTCACGGAGGCGGATGCCCGCGAGCGCGGCATCGACGTCATCGCGACCACCACCGACCCTGCGGAAACCGCCCGCGGCTACATCCATGACTTTCACGGCGGCACCTTGAAGCTCGTGGGCGACCGCGGACGTGGGGTGCTGGTGGGGGCGACCATGGTGACCCCGCGCGCCGGCGAGATCCTGGGCGAGCTCGTGCTGGCGGTCAAGCTGGGCACCCCTGTGCGCGACCTGGCGGACGTCATCCACCCCTTTCCGACCTTCAACCGCGTCCTCGGCGCGGCGCTGGGTGAGCTCGCGACCAAGCTCTGACCGGGTTTTCGGGGCGCGCGGCCCGTTTTTCTGGGTGAATCCGTTCCACCCGATCCTGGGCGAGATGATCATGGAGTTCATCAGGGTGGCGATCCTTCTGATCATCGTGCGGCTGTTGAGTGGACGTAGATCGAGCTACCGCCGCCGCGCGTTCTGACCGGCCGCTGACCTCGCGTACTCCTTGACCACGCGCCTGGGGGCGGTCCTCTCCCAGGCGTTCCTCACCAACCGCCCGGCCAGGTCTTTTCCAAGGCCCCCAAGCCGGACAGTGACCCATCCGAACCGGCCGGTATAGGCCGACACCGAAAACGTCTTCGGGTCCATCTCGACCAGCCCGGCCTGGTCGTCGAGCGAAGCCTTGATCGACACCTGGCCGCCAGCGGGCGAGCCCATCGCAAAGATCTTGTCCTTGACCCGGAACGTCGCTTCGCCCCAGGTCTCGCGCTCCTCCACGTCGGGCAGGGCGAGGCACAGCCGCCGGAAATCGTCGAACTTCATGCCCGTACGACTTCGAAGGTGAGGCGGCCGCGCAGCCTTGTGAGCGCGGCAAGCACCGGCGTTCCGAGCGCCACCACCATCACCACGTTGCCTACTGCTCGGAACGTGTCATAGACGAGCGAGGTGAGCAGGTAGTAGCGGCCGAAGTGCAGCAGCGCGGTCGCCGGTGACATGCCTGGAAGCCAGCCGAGCGTGGGGTTGCCGCGATACACCGGCACCCAGTCCGTCACGTCGAGCAGCGCCCCGTAGACCCAGCCCATGATCGCCCCGACACCGGCCAGCAGCAGCACGTCGCGCCATCGTGGCGACGTGCTCCGCCAGTGGCCGGCGAGGCCCGCCGCCACCCCGACCCACCCGAGCCCGAACACCTGGTAGGGCACCCAGGGGCCAATGCCCCCGCTCAGCAGGGCGGAGACCAGGATCGAGAGCGCGCCCGCCATGAAACCGAACGACGTTCCGAACACATAGCCGGCGCAGAGGACCAGGAAATAGATCGGGTTGAAACCGCCGATTCCGACGATTACCGCCAGGCGGAGCGCGGAGTCGATCGCCGCGATGGCCGCCAGCAGCGCCACTGCGCGCGCGTCCAGCTGGCGCGTACCCGCCTCGACCAGGAGCAGCCCCGCTACGCAGGCGAGCATGAGCGTCCAGGCCGGTGTGACCGCAGGGAGACCGCTGCCCAGGAAGGGCCAGCAGAAGAGGACCAGGCCGGCGAGCGAAACCAGGCCAACCGGAAGGGCCTTGCTCACGCGATCGCCGCCCGGGGCGCCGTCTCGGCGACACGCCCGCCCACAACGGCGATGACCCGGTCCGCGAGCGCGTCCCTGAGCGCCGCGTCGTGGGTCGCCAGGACCACCGCCGCTCCGGCATCTCGCAGAGCGGCCACGACGCGCACCAGCGCATCGCGCGCCGGCGCATCCATGCCGCGTGTCGGCTCGTCGAGGAGGACCAGGCTCGGCCGCCCGGGAAGCACGGCCGCCAGCGCCGCGCGCTGGCGCTCGCCGCACGAGAGATCGCGCGGATACCGGTCGGCGGCCTGCAGCAGGCCGAATGCGCGCAGCGCGACCTCGGGGAGCTCGGGCTCTCGCGAACGTTCGAGGGTGAGCTTTACCTCCGAGCGCACGGTCGGCCGGTGCAGCAGCGCCGTAGGGTTCTGGGGCAGGTAGGCGATTCGTCCCGGCCGCCGCTCGACCCGCCCGCTCTGCGGGGACAGCGCGCCCGCGATGATCCGCAAAAGCGTGGTCTTGCCACCTCCGTTGGGTCCGCTCAGCGCAATGACCTCGCCCCCTCGCCCGGCCAGGTCGACGCCGTCCAGGACGATGCGATCGCCGAACCCCGCGGTGACGCCGCGCACGGACCATGCTTCGGGTCCAGGCGCAGACGCTCGCTGTGGCGCGTGAGTGACGGCCGGGGCCGACCAGACGGAGGGCTCGACCGCCGTGGCCCTCCCGCCCTCCACGACGATCATCGCCCGAGCCGCTTGTGCGAGGCGCTCGATGCGGTGCTCGGAGACCACCACGGAGCGTCCCTCGCGCGCGATGCCGACGGCCGATGCGAGCACCATCGCCGCCCCCTCCGGGTCGAGCTGCGACGTGGGCTCGTCGAGGACGATCATGCGCGGCTTCATGGCCAGCGCGGACGCGATCGCGACACGCTGCCGCTCGCCGCCGCTGAGCGTTTTCACGCGCCGCCCGGCCAGGTGCCCGATGCCGGTCGCGTCGAGCGCCTCCTCCACCCTCGCCGGGATTTCGCGCGCCGGGACGGCCAGGTTCTCGAGGCCGAACGCGACCTCTCGGTCCACCACGTCATAGACCGTCTGGAGCTCAGGGTCCTGGAACACGAAGCCCACCGTGCGAGCGAGCCGGCGTGTCGGCGTGTCGAAAACGTTGTGCCCCGAGACCTCGGCGGCGCCCGCGATACGGCCACCGTGGAAGTGGGGCACGAGGCCGTTGAAGACACGCAGCAGGGTGGACTTGCCTCCACCGGACGGCCCGCTCACGACCGTCAGGCCGTCACCGATCGACAGGTCGACGTCGCGCAGGGCGGCGTCCCGCCCGTTGGGGTACCAGTAGGTGAGGCGGCTCAGGCGCGCGATCGCCACAGGACCACTGGGAAGAAGAGCAAGAGACATGAGACCAGCGGGCGCGGGTCGAGGCCCGGCGCGGTTAGCGTCGGATAAGGCGCCCAGTCCGTGACCCAGCCAAGCACCTGCGAGGCGATGAAAGTAAGGACGGCGAGCCCCGACGCAAACACGAGCAGCCGGTCACCAGGACTCAACCGCACGGTGCGTACGGAGGTTCGTGGTCCCGACCCGAAGCCTCGAGATTCCATGGATTCGGCGAGCTGGATCGAACCCTCGACGCTGGTGAGGACGACGGGAACCACGACCTCGGACCACGAACGTGGACCGCGGGGCCGCCACCCGCGCAGGCGCTGCGCCTCCGTGACCTCGGCGAACGAGGTGGCCACGGCAGGGACGAGGTTGAGCGACGCTGCGATGGCGGTCCCCGTGCGGGACAGCGCCGAGGGGAGCGCATCCATCACCTCGTGGGACTTGAGCATCAGCGAGAACGGCGCGGCCGCGAGGATGGCCGCCCCGATGGTGATTCCGCCCGAGATCCCGTAGGCGAGCGCCTCCAGGGTATAAGCGCCCCCGACGCCGGGGATCGCTGCGGGCACAGAGAAGAGCACTGTCGTTCCGAGGTGGGCGGACACGAAGTTGAGCACCACCGCGAACGCCGCCACGAGCGCGACTCCCATGAGCAGGGGGCGCATGCGGGCGAGGCCGGCCCCGGCGGCGAGCGCTGCGAGCGCCGCCGCCATGACGATGGCCTTGTAAGCAGGGTTGGAGGTGGACAGGACGATGAAAATGCAAGCAGCCGACCATGCCGCCACCGCACGCGCGCTCACTGCACTCTCAGCTTTCCTTGGCCGCGGGAGGCGGAGCGGGAGAAGGGTCGGAGGGCTGCACGTAGTGCCAGCCCATTGCGTCTTTGTCATGAACCGTGACCTGCGTGTACCCGTTGCTCGCCTCGGTCCACGTGTCGTTGATCTCGACGAACAGGGCCCAGTAGGGTTGGTTTTGCCCGAAGCACTGCGAGTAAGTCTTCGGCTCGTCGTCGACCTGGCACACCGCTTTGCCAAAGCTGAACGTCTGGGCCTGGTATTCGATCTTCGAGCTGTCCATCAAGGTTGGCCCGTCGATGGTGTCGGTGCTGAAACCTACGCACTTCTGGACGCTCGCGCCCGACAGGTGCTGCACCACGACGTACGCGTGATGTGGCGCGCTTGCGTTGACGCATGAGCTTGCCTGGCTTGAAGCGGCGGCAGGGCCTGTGCCGCCGCAGCCGGCCGCGGCGCCGAGAATGAGAGCCAGTGTCGCGCTGGCCTCGACGAGGTGCTTGCGCAAGGTGATCCCTCCAGGCGGTCTGCCTTTCCCGAACGCGCTTTCAGAAAGCCGACCGCCAGGAGCTTCCGTGCCGTTGCGCGCGGACGGGTGTGCCGTTGGGGCGTTCAGGTCTCCGGGCTCGCGGATCGCCGCCCCCGTCCGCCTTCCCGAGGTCCTTGCCTCAGTGGCTGTTTCGGACGGAAGCTCCTCGCTCACAGTTGCGCGACAGCTCCGGTTTCACACCGGATTCCCTTGGTGCCCTGCCCGGAATCTTAGCTCGTGACGAGTACCTCGTCGGATCGCCTGAGCTGGTCGTATCCCTGCCGGCGTGTCACCGGCATGGCGAAGTCGAAGCGGTCGGCCTTCAGGGCGAGCTCCAGGTCGGTGGGAGGGAATCCCGGCCAGGTCCCACTCATAACCCGGTGATATCGATCGCTGTCACGCAGAGGCTGAAGCAGCTGGTCGAGGTCGACCTGTTGGCCACGCACGATGCCTTCCATGTAGCGCGCGCAGGCATGGTCCTCGGGGTAGTCGGCCGATGCGATCAGCGTCAGTGTTTCGGGCCGCCTTGACAGGCAGGCTTGAACTGTCGCCCGCGCGACGGCGAGGCTGGCCGCATAGATGTCGTCGCTGTCGACCGCCGCCACCACAGGCGTACCCGCGCTCGAGCGCTGCACAAGCACCCTGTCCATGAGGTCGGTCGCCCGGATCTGGGTCGGGGAATTGCTGATCGCGATGCCCTCGATGGGCAGGGCATCCTCTTCCGCGCACAGCACCGCGCCGGGAATGCCGGCGACCAGCGCCCGCGCCTGGGCGGTCGTGGCCACCAGGCGGCACTCGCGCGCTCCGCCGGCCAGGGCGAACGCGCTCACGGTGAACGACCGCAGCACGTCGATCACGACGACTGTTCCGCGCGCCCGGCGCGCGCCTTCTATGCCGGTCGCGTGGACTATCTGCACGGCGCGATTGTCGGACACCTGCCAGCGGCATGATAGTCAGCGGTGACAGCGCCAGACCAGGGCGAGCAGCCGCGCGCGTTCGGATTCGAGCAGATCGCGGATTGCGGGTCGATGCGCGTGGTGGGCCTTCGCCTTGAAGCCGGCCAGCACGTGCCCGAGCACCGCAACGCGATTCCTGTCGCTCTGATCGTGACCATTGGGCGGCTGCGGTTCGACGACGGGGCGAGGTCCGGCGAGGTCGGCGCGGGCGAGATGCTGTTGATCAACCCTGGTGAGCGGCACACCTACCAGGCGGACATCGAGACCTCGGCGTTCCTCGTGTTCGCCGGGCTTCCGGGGGTGCGCAGCCGCCCATGGAGCCTGCGGCGCAAAGTGTCCGGCGCCTAGAGCCTCCGCCGACTCACGGCGCGTTCCAGAGGGTGATCAGCCGGTGGCCGTCGTCCTGGAGCACGCTCAGAGTCGCCACGTCGAGCATGAGCCCGCCTGCCACCGTCACGTCAGCGTGGATCCAAGCGGCGCCGACGGCACGCAGGATGTGGCCGTGCCCAAAGGCGAGCACGCGGCTGCCCGAGGTCGCGGCCAGGGCGATGAACTGGAGAGCACGCTGATAGATCTGGTCCGGGGTCTCGCCCCCGGGCGACCCATCGTTGTAGACCTCCCAGCTCGGATTGCCTTCGTGGATCTGCATCGACGTCAGCCCTTCGTACTCGCCGTAATCGACCTCTTGAAGAAGCGGAGTGATGCGTGGGTCGGGAAAACCCGCGAGCTCAGCGGTGCGCCGTGCGCGCTGCATGGGACTCGAGAACACGGTGTCGAACTGGACTCGGGTCAGGCGCGGGCGCAGCGATGCGGCCTTTTCCTCGCCGCGAGCCGTTAGCGGGAGGTCGGTGCTGCCGGTGTGACGTCCGGTGACGCTCCATTCGGTCTCGCCGTGGCGCGCGATGTAGATCTCGAGCACGGCCATTCCCGGTCTCCCGTGCCCCCGCGGGCTCAGGCAGGCTTGCCCATCATCTCGGGGCGGCCGGATCGCAGCGAGCGGGCTGCGCCTTCGAGGACGGCGCCGGCGCGGACGCGCTGACCGGGTCGGATGCAGACGAGGCCCACGGCGGCCTGGCCGCCCTGCGGCTTGAGCGCCTCGTTGACCGCGGTGAGCACCCGGTTCGCAGCGTGGGCGGTGCCCGCGACGTCGGTGTCGGGAAGGATGGCGAGGAGCTGCGGAGGGGTCCGACCCAGCACCCCGGGCGTGTCGACGTCCCGCACAGTGCCCGCAAGCGCCGCGGCCATCGACTTGAGCGCGTCGTCCGGCGGCACGGCGCCGTTGGCCTCGATCAGGAGGACCCCAAGGTTTCTTTGATATCGGTGGGCTCGGGCCAGCTCGTCCTCGAGCACCGGCCGCACGAATCGTTCGTTGAATAGACCGGTTGTCCGGTCGACGATGTGGAGCGGCTCGGCCTGCGGGTCGTCCGCCCTGACTCCGCACGACGGGCAGAAGACCGCGCCCGAAGGAAGAGGCGACCCGCACGCCTGGCAGCTCTGCGCCTCGGGCCGGCGGCGGAGAAAATCGCCAATCGGCATTCGGTAAAGCCTATCAGCCGTGTTCGGCATGCCTTCGGGCTCGTCTTAACAGGCTGGATTGCATCGGAATCTTTCGAATCCTAAGGTCGGTGCAGGAGAGCCGGTTGGGGGAGGGGCCGGGCGGGAGGAAGGGAGGGCCCGATAAAGAGAAATGCTTGAGCGAGGGCTCAGCCGACGGCCGAGGCGGGCGTCGAGAGCCAGGCGTCGGCCCAGTCCGACACCGCGAGCAGCACCGGCTCGAGCGCGCGCCCGCGAGAGGTGAGTCGATAGGACACACGCACCGGCGGACCTGGGTCGACGAGGCGCTCGACGATGCCCTCGGTCTCCAGCTCACGCAAGCGCTCGGTCAGAACCCGATCGCTGATCCCGGGAATGCCTGCCAGCAGCTGGTTGAATCGCGCTGGTGCTGGGATGAGCGCTTTCACGACCGCTCCGGTCCAGCGCTTCCCTATCAGCTCGATTGCCCTCTGAAAGGGCGCGCTGTAGTCGATTCCCCCTCCGACCATGGGGAGAGATTCTATGCGCTATCAGAAGTCTCGGAAAGTGAGCCGGGGTGTTTTCCACAAGAAATTTTCCCGCCACGTCACCGCGACCTCGTCGCAACCCCCTCAACCCTCGCGACGAAGGTCGAGGCGTAGACTCCGGCGGTGAGCCTGATGGTCGACGCGATGCACCTGTTGATCGTCGCGGCGGGGGTCGCGATCGGGGCCTGGGCATTGATCGCGCTGCGTCGGAGCCTCCCGCGTGGGCGCTTCCTGGTCTTCGGGGCCGGCGCCTCTGGTGCGCTCTTCGGTTGCGCCGCGCTTTCCGGTGAAGTGGGCCTCGTGTCGCCCCCCGCCTGGTTCGCGATCGTGATGGCCGCACTGGCAGCCATGGCCGGGGTCGCACTCAAGGCAGGCAGCGCGAAGGCCGGCACCGCATAGGTCTCAGCAGGCAAGCGGGCGATGGAGACGTCTGAAAAAATAGTCGTTGTCACGGGCGGCGCGCGCGGCATCGGGCGCGCCCTCGCCCGCCGCTTCGCCGCCGAGGGCGCGAAAGCGGTGGTCGTCGCCGACGTCGACGGGGTGGCTGCGCAGGCCGTCGCGGAAGAGATCGGTGGGACCGCGGTCCGTTGCGACGTCAGCCGCGAGTCTGACGTCAAGGAGCTGGTGGACCGGGTGCAGTTGGCGCACGGACGCATCGACATCTTCTGCTCCAACGCGGGCATCGCCGTGGGAGGCGGGCCTGAGGCCGCCGATGAGGACTGGCAGCGCATCTGGGAGGTCAACGTGATGGCCCACGTGCTCGTGGCCAGGCACGTGCTCCCCGGGATGCTTGCCCGCAAGGAGGGTTACCTCGTGGGTACGGTTTCGGCCGCCGGGCTCCTCAACCACGTCTTCGCTGCTCCCTACGGCGTGACGAAGGCGGCTGCTCTCTCGTTTTTCGAATGGCTTGCGATCGCCCACGGCGCCGACGGGATCCGCGTCTCGTGCCTGTGCCCGCAAGGCGTCAAGACCGACATGCTGGCGGCGGAACGCCGCCTCGGCCTCGAGTTCCTCACCGCCAACGCCCTCGAACCCGAAGCGGTGGCCGAAGCGGTGGTGCTGGGCATCGCAAGCGAGCGGTTTCTGATCCTGCCGCATCCCGAGGTGGGTGAGTATTTCCGGCGCAAAGCGGAGGACTACGACCGCTGGATCAGGGGCATGCGGCGGTTGCGAGAAGGCATCCTGTCCGCCTCCCAGAAGCAGTAGTGCGCTGGGTCTCGCTCGGGGCGGGCGTTGCGCTCATCGCCATCGCCTTCGCCGCCGCCACCCAGGTCGCCGACACCCGCCAAGGTTTGATCGCCGAAGTCGTCACTCTGCTGGCGGGTCTTGGCGGGATCAGCCTCCTGCTCTACGGAATGATCGGCGGAGCCTCGCATTCAGCGTCGCGTGTTGAGCGGCCGCGGCCCGCGCCGGCTCAACAGCCAGCGGTGCGACCGGCCACCGACCTGCTGGCCGGCATCGGCGGGATCGCCATCGCGCTGGTGCTGCTCAGCGGGCTCGCCATCACAGGTGGGTTCGAGTGGGCCGGGTTTGGACTACTCATGCTCCTTCCAATGATCGCGGGGAGCGTCTACCTTTGCGTGAGGTTCGCCCGTGCCCCAGCGCGCAATTGGAAGGTCGAGCTGAAGAGACCGCGCCGCGAAAAGCAGTCCTAGGGTTTGCGCTGCGCGTTGCGCAGCAGCACGAAGGCGCCGATCGCAATGAGGATGAGCGGCCACAGCACGGACCAGTTGACGAAACCGGTGTTGTTCCCGAGCAGGACCAGCCCGATTACCAACAGGATCACGCCCAGCATCAACGACCGATCGGTCGCGCGCGCCTCGGTGCCGCCCGAAGCGGCCTGCGCGGGCCCGCCTCGCACCTCCGCCCACATGCGCTCGAGGTCCGCGGTCACGGCGTGGAATCCGGAACGTCCGGCGACCTCACCTTCGGGGGCATCGGGCATCAGGATCCAGAGCACCGCGTAGAGGACGAGCCCGACGCCCTGTGCGAATGCGAGGGCTACGAATGCGATCCTCACCCACAGCGTGTCGACGCGGAGGCGAGCCGCGATCCCGCAGCAGACTCCGCCGATGATGCGGCCCTTCCCGCGGTAGAGATGCTCGCTCGCCGGCGCTTCCATCGGGGCCAATCTACTAGGTGTTGGTCAGTCCCGTCAGCAAAGCCAGGATCTCGCCGACCAGGTACAGCGAGCCGCATACCAGCACGTTGCCGTCGGGTCCGGCACGCTCTCGCGCGACGGCCAGGGCACTGGCCGCGGGCACGGCATGATGAGCGCTAAGACCATACAGCCCGGCCAGCGTCTCGGCATCGACGGCATGGCCGGCTGCGCTGGCCGGCTCGGTGAAGACTGCCGCGTCTGGCTTCATCGTGCGCAGCGCAGCGAGCAGCTGGATCGGGTCGCGCTCGCTGAGCATCGCAAACACCGTGACCAGCCGCTGCGGGCCGATCAGGGCCCGGAGCGCCGCGCCCGCGTGAGTCATCGCCGCGGGGTTGTGGCCGCCATCCAGCACCACTCGCGGCCGCGAGGCGACGAGCTGCAGACGGCCCGGCCACCGGGTCGACGCCAGGCCGGCTCGGACTGCTTCGTCGCTGATGTCGTCGAGGGCGTGCGCGGCCGCGACGGCCAGCGCGGCGTTGGCAGGCTGGTATTCGCCAATCAGCGGAAGGTGCAGACCCTCGTGGGCGAAGCCGGGACCCGCGACTGCCATCTTGTGCCCGTCCCAACCCAGCGACACCGACTCGATCTCGATCTCCGACCCCAGGCGCCACAGCGTGGCATCCGCCTTGCGGGCATGCTCCTCAACGATCGCGAGGGCTTCGCCCCGACACCCGGTCACGACCTGGTCGCCCGGCTTGATGA
This sequence comes from Candidatus Dormiibacterota bacterium, assembly GCA_035468355.1. Taxonomy (GTDB): domain Bacteria; phylum Chloroflexota; class Dormibacteria; order Dormibacterales; family Dormibacteraceae; genus DATKSS01. The sequence continues at coordinate 12,748 of DATITA010000085.1, read as the reverse complement.
TCGACGCCTTCTCGTGGGCGATCTTCTCGATCGTGTCGCCCAGGTACTTCTGATGGTCGAGATCGACGTTGGTAATGACGGCGACTCCAGGGTCGAGGGCGTTGGTCGCGTCGAGGCGGCCGCCGAGCCCAACCTCGCAGACCAGCCGGTCGATCCGCGGCGCCAGGTGCGCCACCGCCATCGCGGTCAGCATCTCGAACTCGGTCGCCTGCCCCATCCGCTCCGCCACTGCGTCGAACGCCGGCTCTAGATGCTCGAGCGTTTCGACGAACTCCTCCTCGGAGATCGCCTTTCCATTCACCTCGATGCGCTCGGTGTAAGAGATGAGGTGCGGCTTGGGCATGAACCCGACGTGGTGCCCGCCTGCGCGCCACATGGACGCGAGGCACGCGCCCGTCGAGCCCTTGCCGTTCGTGCCGGCGATGAGCGCCCCGCGCATGCCCCGCTCCGGATTCCCGAGCTGCTCGAGGATGGCGGAGATCCTCTCGGTCCCGAGCTTCATCCCGAAGCGGCCCTGCCTCGAGAGGTAGGCCAGCGCCTCCTGGTAGGTCATGACCCTGGGCTCAGACGGGCACGGCCTCGAACGCCGCGAAATCCGAACCCATCGGAATTCGGGCGGTGAGTCGCAGCCCGGCGCTTGCCAGCAGCTGCGCATATTCGCTCGGTGTGCGCTCCCTTCCGCCGAGCACGACCATCATGTGCAGGTCCGACATCACGGTCGGGAGGGCCGCGGCGGGGTCGTCGATCCGCTCGGGCAAGTCTCTTTCGACGAGCACGACCCTGGATGTCGCCTTCATGGCTTTCCGGCAGGCCTGGAGGATGTGCGTGGCGGGCTCGTCGTCCCAGTCGTGAACGATGGACTTGAGCAGGTAGACGTCCTCCCCTGCCGGCACAGAGTCGAAGAAGCTGCCCTCGACGAAGGTAATGCGGTCGTGGAGATCGGACGCCTGCATGCTCTCCCGCGCGCCGGCCAGGCCGGCGGCCTGGTCGAAAAGGACTCCCCGAATGCGGGGGTGAGCCCGCAGCACGGCCGCCAGCAGGGCGCCATTTCCGCCCCCGACGTCCACCACGGTGCGGGCGTCACCGAATTGGTACTCGCGCGCAAACGCCGCCCCCACCCGGTTCGAGGTCTCGACCATTGCGGCGTTGAACTGCGCCGACGCCGCGGGATTCTCGGCCAGGTGCTCCCACCGAGCCTTGCCGAAGACGCGCTCGTACGCGGGCTGGCCCGTCTTGAGCACGTTCATCAGCTCACCCCACACCGGGTAACCCTCCTCGCTCAGCATGATCGCCATGTTGCGCAAGCCCGGTTGGTCGGAGCGGAACATGTCTGAAAGAGGCGTGGCGGCGAAACGCCCTTCGCCATCCTCCACCAGCACCTCCCAGGCAGCCAGGCCGCGGAGCATTCGATGCAGCGATGGGGGGTGGGTGCCGGTGGCGGTCGCCAGCTCGTCCGGCGTCATAGGGCCGGCGGCAACCAGGTCGGGCAGCTTCAACTTGCATGCGGCCACCAGGAGCTGGTAGCCGCGAAAGCCGCTGACCAGGCGCAGCGCCTGCTCCCTGGCGTCCCCCCTCACAGCTTGCCGCGCCGACGGACCTCGGCTTCGAACGTGTTCTTGATCAGCATCGCGCGGGTCATCGGGCCCACTCCACCCGGGTTCGGCGTCAGCCAGCCAGCGACCTCTTCGACGCCCGGCGCAAGATCTCCCACTTGCCGACCGCCCGACCAGTTCGTGCTCACGTCCACCACAGCAGCGCCGGGCTTGACCATGTCCTTGCGGATCAGGTCCGCGCGGCCGGCGGCGGCGACGAGGATGTCCGCCTCACGCGTGTGCGAGGCCAGATTTTTCGTGCGCGTATGGCAGAGGGTCACCGTCGCATTGCGCCGCAACAGGAGAAGCGCGGTCGGCTTGCCCACGAGGTTGCTCCTCCCGACCACCACCGCGTTGGCCCCTTCGATGGCGACCCCAGAGCGCACCAGGAGCTCGACGATCCCGGCGGGCGTGCACGGTTCTACGCCGCCCGGCAGCCCGAGCGCCACCAAACCCGCGTTGATAGGGTGAAATCCGTCGACGTCCTTGGCGGGATCCAGGGCGAGGATGACGCGGGTCATATCGACCTGTTTCGGCGTCGGCTGCTGGATCAGGATCCCGCTCACGCTGTCGTCGCGGTTCAGGCGCTCGACGAGCTCGAGCAGCTGCTCGGTGGTCGTCTCCTGGCCCAGCCGGTGGTCTTCGGATTCGAGGCCTGCGCTGTGCGCGTTTTTCTGCTTCAGGTCCACGTACTGCGCGGACGCTGGGTCTGCGCCCACCAGGACGGTGGCCAGTTTCGGCCTTGAGCCCCCGGCGGCGACGCGGTCGGCTACCGCCCGCGCCACGTCCGAGAAGATCTGCTTGGCGACCGCTTTGCCGTCCATCACCCGCGCGCTCACGCAGCTAATTGTCAGGCGTGGGCGATCTCGACTAGTGGGTCGGTGAGGGCGAGGGTCCGACCGGCGGCGGCGAAACCGACGTGGAGGCACTGGAAAGCGGCGCCGGGCTCTGGATGGGCACGCATGGGATCCGAACGACGGTCCGAGTTAGAGGCCCAGCTCTCTCCTCGCCGCGGCGGTAACGGCTCGCATCACGTCGCGCAGGTCGACACCCGTCTCGCGCGAGAGGCGTCGGCAGTCCTCATATTCCGGCGCGACGTCCACCGGGCGTCCGTCCAGCTCCTTGACCTTGGCCCGGGCCACGCCGAACTCGGTCTTGACCTCGATCACGCGGCGGGCCGCCACCACGCGCTGCGCGCTGGACATTCGCACCCCGAGGGTGGTGCTGTGGCGCAGTAGGTGGTCGGTCAGCTTCGCCACCAGGGCGGGCGGAGACATCACCGTGAGCAGGTGGCCCGGCCGACCTTTCTTCATCAGGACGGGCGTAACGCTGACGTCGAGAGCTCCGGCCGCCATCAGGTCCTCGGCCAGCGCGGCGACGAGGTTGGGCGCCATGTCGTCGAGGTTGGTCTCCATCACCGTCACGCCCGTCTCCTGGCGAGCTTCCTCTCCGAGCCACACCGCGAGGACGTTGCCCGGCTCGTCGCGCGAGCCGACCCCATAGCCGACGGAGTGAAGTGAGATCGCCGGCCGCTCGAATTTCGCGCATACGGCAAGGATCGCCGCACCTGTCGGCGTGACGAGCTCGCGCCCCTCATCCACAGGCTGAAGCACGGCGCCCGTGCCCTCGAGCACGCGAAGGCTGGCCGGCGCCGGCAGCGGCAATCCGTCTTTGCGACCTCGCGGCGCTGGCAGTGGCGACGCATAGACCTGGCGGACATCCAGGCCGTGGAGGAGCCAGAAAGCCCCGACGAGGTCGACCAGCGTGTCTGCGCCACCCAGCTCGTGCAGATGGACCTGCTCCTCATCCACGCCGTGGACGCGACTTTCCGCGTGGGCGAGCCGGTCGATGGCGGCCAGCGCGGAACGCTTGACCTGGCCGGGCGCGCCCGAGCTCTCGACAGCAGAACGCAAGGCGGGCACGTTGCGCTTGACCTTCTCTGTGGCGTGCACTATCACGCGCGTTCCACCGGCATGGCCGCGCGTCTCGTGGCGCACCTCGACACTCACCTCGTCGCCCAGTCGCAGCGCCTCGATCGTCGCATCGAGCAATGAGGCGTCGCCCCCGCAGTCGAGCAGTGCCCCGAGCGTCATGTCGCCGGAGATTCCGGAGAAGCAGTCGAAGTACGCGATGGTCATGCGCGCGTCCTATTAATGCGCACCGCCGCCGAGTCGATCGGCTGCATGCTCGCCGGCCGCTTCGCGATACGGACGGTGACCGCCTCGACCCGGGGCAGCTGCAGCACCTGGTCGGCCACGCTCGAGGCCAGCGATTCGATCAGCTGGGCGGGTGCGCCCTCGATGACGGCTTTGGCGATCGCGTGGATCCTCGTGTAGTCGACTGTGTCGGCGAGCTTGTCTGAACGTCCGGCATCGGTCAGGTCACACGCGACGTCGATGTCCACGATGAACTCCTGGGCATGAGCCCGCTCTGCCTCCCGAACTCCGTGACGCCCCTGGAAGGACATGCCCTCGAGCTGGATGCGGTCCACCAATCAATTGTCGGCCCACGATCGACCGGCCGCGCCGGGCAGGATCATAGACTGACGCTGTGATCAGCTCTTCGATCGATGTCAGGGCTGCGACCGCCGAGGATCTGGAGCGGATCAACGACATCGCCAACCAGTACATCACCGAGACGCACTACAACTTCGAGCTGCAGCCTCTGACGATCGAGCAGCGCCACGAATGGTTCAGCCACTACGCCGACCGCGGCCGCCATCGACTCCTCGTCGGAGTCTCCGGCGATCTCGTCATCGGCTTCGCGAGCAGCGGGCGGTACCGGCCCAAGCCCGGATATGACACGTCCGTGGAGACGAGCGTCTACCTCGCCCCCGAGGCCGTGGGACGGGGCGCCGGGTCGAAGCTCTACGGAGCGCTCTTCAAGTCACTCGAAGACGAGGACATTCATCGCGCCTGCGCAGGGATTGCGCTGCCCAACCCGGCGTCGATCGCGCTTCATGAGCGCTTCGGGTTCAAGCGAGTGGCGCACTTCACCGAGCAGGGCCGGAAGTTCGGCCGCTACTGGGACGTCGCCTGGTACGAGAAGCCCATGGGGGCGCAGCTCGAGTCGCTGGAGGACGGCGGAACGGGAGACGAGAGCTAGCGCCGCTCGATCCGCTTGACCAGGGATATGTCCCCCACGTATATTCCAACTGGAATATATGACTGAGGCAGTCCCCGACGTCTCGCCCCTTGCGCTTTCCATCCTCGAGCTCCTCGACGAGCGGCCGATGCACCCGTACGAGCTCGCGGCGACGATGCGAGAGCGCCACCACGACGAGTTCATCAGGCTCAACTTCGGGTCGCTCTACCACACGGTCGATGGCCTCGAGCGCGACGGCCAGATCGTTCCTGTGGAGCGGGAGAAGGAGGGGCGGCGACCCGAGCGCACCATTTACCAGCTGACTGACTCGGGTCGCGAGCTGCTGGTGCGCGTGGTCGGCGAGATCCTGTCCCGGCCCAAACGCGACTACCCATACTTCGCGGCCGGCCTGATGTTCATGCACCACCTGGACGCGCCGACGGCGGCCGCCAGGCTGACAGACAGGGCGGAGGCTCTCGGCGCGGCCATCGACAAGCTCACTTGCATCATGGGTGAGCTGCGGACGGATGGCGTTACGAGGCTCGCGCTCATCGAGCTCGAGCACAAGATCGCGATGCTCGACGCTGAGCGGACGTGGGTCCAGAAGCTGAAAAGCGAGATCACCGACGGCAGGCTGGAGTGGATTGCCGGAATCGATGCCGGCGTTGAGCGGTTGAGGAGAAGGCATGGCACAAGCGCGCAGTAACCCCTGGCTCATCCTGGTGGTCTTGACCACGGGATTTTTCATGATCCTGCTGGACACCACGATCGTGAACGTGGCGATCCCCGCCATGAGCACTGCCCTGAACACGACGCTCGACCAGATCCTTTGGGTGCTTAACGCCTACATCCTGGTTTATGCGGTCCTTTTGATCACGGCGGGCCGTCTCGGCGACCTGTTCGGCCAGCGCACCCTTTTTGCGGTCGGGCTTTTCGTCTTCACGCTGGCGTCAGCGCTGTGCGGCATCTCGCAGACCGTCAATGAGCTGATCGCAGCCCGAATCCTGCAGGGAGTGGGCGGGGCGCTGCTGACGCCGCAGACGCTCGCGATCCTGACCTCGATTTTCCCACCGGAGCGCCGCGGCGCGGCTTTCGGCGTTTGGGGCGGCGTCGCCGGGCTCGCGACCATCGCCGGGCCGACGATCGGCGGAGCGATCATCACCTATATCAGCTGGCGCTGGATCTTCTTTATCAACGTACCGATCGGCATCGCCGCCCTCATCGCGACCTTCGCGATCATCCCGGACCTGCGACCCGGCCGGCGCCAGGGTTGGGACCTGGTTGGAGTGGTGCTGGCATCGGCCGGGCTGTTCGGCATCGTCTTCGGGTTGATCGAGGGCCAGCGCTACAACTGGGGCCAGATCACCTCGACCGTGATAACGATCCCGGAGATCATCGGCGCCGGCGCGATCCTGATCGTCCTCTTCATCTTCTGGGAACGATTCCAGACCCAGCCGCTGGTGCCCCTTTCACTTTTCGCGGACCGCAACTTCGCGGTCGCCAACTGGATCGCGGCGGCGATCAGCTTCGGCATGCTCAGCATGTTCCTGCCCATCACGATCTACCTGCAGTCGGTGCGCGGGTTCTCCGCCCTGACCGCGGGGCTGACCATCGCTCCGATGTCGCTCACGTCGATGGTGGTGGCGCCGTTCGCCGGCCGCTTCTCAGACCGTATCGGCGGCAAATACATATTGATGACGGGCATCTCGCTTTTCACTATCGGCATGGCCAGCCTTGCGTTCGTGGCCGGTCCTGACTCGACCTGGGTCAACTTCCTGCTCCCGACCATCATCGCCGGCGCCGGAATGGGCATGACCTTCGCGCCCATGACGACTGTCGCGATGCGCAATATCTCGCCTCGCATCGCGGGCGCAGCGTCCGGCGTCCTCAACACGATTCGCCAGCTCGGTGCCGCGGTCGGCAGCGCCGTGGTCGGCGCGATCCTTCAGAACCGCCTGGCCATCAGCCTCCACGACCAGGCGGTCAGCCACGCTGCCGCGCTGCCGGCTGCCTTCCGGTCGCAGTTCATCGCCGCCTTCAGCTCCGTGGCGTCGAACGGCTTCCAGATCGGGACCGGCGAAAACGGAGCGAAGCTGCCGGCCGGCATCCCTCCCGCCGCCGCCCATCAGCTGACCGTCCTCGCCCACGACGTGTTCGTGAGCGCGTTCATCGACGCGATGAAATCGACGTTCATCCTCCCGGTCATCTTCCTTGCCTTCACGGCGGCCACCACCCTGCTGATCAAGCGGACCCCGCGGACCGTTGCGGTGGAGCAGGCGCCTCGCGAAGAGGTCAAGGCCGCCGCGGGCTAGGCTTCCGTTCGTGCGTGATCCGAAGGACGGGTGGCTCGAGAGGGATGGCGTAAGCCTCCACTATCTCGATTGGGCGGCGGAGTCGGAACCCGTGGCGCCGCCGGTGCTCTTTCTGCACGGGCTCAGCTCCAACGCGCGTTACTGGGACCGGGTTGCGCGCCAAATCACGGGCCGCCGCATGGTCGCGCTCGACCAGCGCGGGCACGGCCTTACGGGTTTACCACCCCGCGCACCCCAACTGCCCGACGGCTACGCCATGGACGCGCTGGTCGAGGATGCGGCGTTTCTCATCTCTGGGCTGGGACTCGATCCGCCAGTCGTCGCCGGCCATTCGTGGGGCGCCACGGTGGCACTCGAGCTGGTCGGCACGCGCCCTGGCCTGGCGTCGGGCCTCGTCTTCATCGATGGCCCGGTGCAAAGCGCCGCGAACCTGTTCAGCTGGGACGATGCGCAGAGGATGATGCAGCCGCCGCTGCCCCGCTTCGCCACCCTGGTGGATGCGGTGGCGGCCTCGAAAAGTGATTTCGAAGGTGCGTGGGGCGAAGACCTCGAGGCGTTCGTCAGGGCTCGCGTGGTCGACGACGGCGGCGAGCTGATCCTGACGCTTACGGGACCCGTGCGGCTCGAGCTGCTCCGAGGCCTTTACGAGTCGCAACCCGACGTGCTGTGGCCGGCGGTCGACGTTCCGGCTGCGGTTCTGCTCGCGCTTCGCAGCTTCGGCCGATTCTCCAGGTCGGCGGACGGCAGGGTCGGCCGGTTGGGGGAGATCGCTCCGGCCGTCCAGGTCAAATGGTTCGACACCCCGCACGACATCCCGCTGTACCTGCCGGCCGAGGTCGCGGCCGAGATCGAGGACATCGCGCGCCTCGCCGCCAACAGGTCAGAGGCGCCCGCCGGATAAGAGTTTCAGCGCCGCCAGCAGCACCGCGGCGCCGAGGAACGCGACGACGATGCTGCCCCAGAACCCGACCGTACCGCTAGCGCCGAACAGGGCGCTGAGCAGGAAGCCGCCGATGATGGCTCCCGCCACCCCGACCACGATATCCGCGACGCAGCCAAAGCCGCGACCGGCGACGACGCGTGCGGCGATGGCGCCGGCGATGAGTCCCACCACGATCCACGACAGCCACGAGCCGGGGTCGAGATTGAGACGCGACGCCAGCACCGGCATCAGCGCGATCATTTGCGCAGCCAATCAGCGATCGTCAAGAAGACCTCCTGGTCGTCCCGGTCGTTGAAGGGCTCATGGTATCGGCCCTCGAGGAGGCGCAGATCGCTCATCTCGGGCGTCTTCTCATGGAGCGCGACGCTGCCCTGCGGATCGATCAGCCGGTCGGCGGTCCCCGCCAGGATCAGGAAGGGGACTTTGATCTCGCGGGCGCGCGCAAAGATGTCCTGCTGAGCGCCCAGCAGCTCGGTGTACGTGCGGCTTGAGATCTTGCTGTGCACCAGCGGGTCGGAGCGGTAGGCCTCCACGACCTCGGGAAGGCGGGACACTGTGCCGGGATCGACCTCGTTGCTCATCGACAGGCGAGGCGTCACCCGCGAGGCCACCCGGCCGAGGGTCATCTTCCATGCCGGCACGGCGACCTTTAGACGCAGCGCGGCACTCGAGAGCACGAAACGCCTGCTCTGCGACAGCTTGCCTGCGAGCACCGTGCTCAAGAGCACGGCGCCCCCGAACGAGTGGCCCAGCGGCACGACCTCGCCCGGGGCCACCTCCTGCACGTGCCTCACGAACGCCGCGGCGTCGTCGACCCATTGCGACCACGAGTCGATGTGGCCGCGCTGGCCCTGGCTCTGGCCGTGGCCTCGAAGGTCAACGGCGTAAGTCCCCATCTGGAACCTGGCCATGCCCCGCGCGAACCGCTCGTAACGGCCTGAGTGCTCCCCCAGCCCGTGGACGACGGCGAACGTGATCGCGGCGCCCGAGACCGGCCAGCTGCGGTAAGCCAGCCGGGTGCCGTCCGCGGAGGCGAGGAAGTCGGCGCCGGCTGGGGCGCCCTCAGCCGCCAAGATGACCGAAGCCTCTCAGGATCTTGAGCGCCTCCTGCTCGGCCTCGAGCAGGGTCGGGGCATACGCCCGGATGCCGCACAGGGCGTAGGCCCATTCCGGGCTCGGCGGGCCCAGCGAGTGGAGCCGGAACGTCGGCGGGTAGAAGAAGATTCGCTCCCCCTGCACTTTCTTGATCACGGGGCGCTTGGCGAGCACATCTTCGAGCGATTGCCCGCTCGGCAGCCTCCCCGACTCGAACTCCAGGCGCCGGAGCTTGGCCAACGGATGGTCGTCGTCCTTCATCGCCGTCCGGATCCCGTACTCAGCGCTCAGATCGCGCATGAAGATCGTGATGATCAGGGCGTCGGTCTCGTCGCCGGCCATCTTGACGAAGCCCGCGGCGCTCAGGTCTCCGCTCTCTTCTTGGCTCAGGTGCCGGAAGAACTCCATCTCGAAGAGCCCTCGAGACTGCGAGCTGGCAATCCACGGCTCGCCGCAGCGCCAGGCGCGGGCCTTGGCCAGGGCCTCGAACTGCTCGTGGACCCGCTCCAGGCGATGTTCGGCAAGGCGGTGCAAGCGGTAGTGCAGGACTCGGGGCATCTCGGCTAAGCCTACAAGTCAGGGCGGGGGCCGCGGCGCTGATCGCCCCAATCGCATCACCTCCTCCTGCCAGGGCGGGGCTTGCACAGTCACAGCGAGCCGGTCGCTCCCGGCGGCGACGAGAAAGTCGCCGCGGCGGGCCGACTCCAAAAAGCCCCTTTGCCTCGAGCTGAGATGGAACGCCGCTTCCAGCTTTACGGCCTCTCCCGCGCGCTGCGCACCGAGAAAAAGGACCGCCGGGTTGGTTGCCACGACCGAGCCCTGGTCGGAGCTGAGCAGATCGCCAGGATTCTGTGTCGCGAACACCAGCGATCCGTTGTACTTGCGAATGCGCCTGGCGAGGCTGACGACGAACCGGCGAATGGTCGCATCCTCGAAAAGCAGACCAAGTTCGTCGATGACCAGCATGCGACGGCGATCCCTGCGCTTGATGCGGGTCCACAACGCTTCGGCGAGGAGGAAGTGGACCGGCGCCACCATCTCGTCACGCAGCTCGCGCATGCCGAACACGACAATCGGCGCTTCGAGGTCGACGTTGGTCGGGGCGCTGAAGATCTTGCCGAGGCTGCCGTGGGCCCAGCGGGCGAGCACGGTGGCCGCGCGCGAGTCGCGAGGCAGGACTCGCGCGACATCCCGCAGCACCGGTTGGTCCACCTCCGCGTAAGCCGTTCGGACGGCGGCTTCGACCAGGGCACGCTCGGCCTCGTCGAGGCCGCCGCACAGGCAAGCGCACAGGTCGACCGCATCCGCGGCGGCAGGCCCGATCCAGGTTTCGTCGTGACGATCCGAAGGCCGGAGGTCGAGCACATTCAGCGCGTGGCCCGACCCGAGCGCCAGCTGCACGTCAACTCCGCCGAGCTCTGCGGCGAGTCCTCCGTATTCGTGCTCGGGATCGATCACGAAAACCTGCGTGCCCCCACCAAGCGCCCCAAGCGCGATCGTCGAGAGGAGATACGTCTTACCCGCTCCCGAATGACCGAATACCCCAATGTTGGCGTTGGCATATCGCATCTGGTCGAATGGGTCGATGAGCACTGGCATGCCGGTGGTTCGATTCCTCCCGATGACCAACCCACCCGTGTCTTGAACATCAGCCTCGTGCCACGGAAAGAAGGTGGCGAGCGTGCTCGTGTCCACGACGCGCAGGCGCCGCAGGCGATCCGGGCCACCGGGCAGAGTGGCCAGAAGCCCATCGCGCATCCGGAAGGTGCAGCGCTGCAGGTCGCAGAGGATTGCGCGCGCCGCGGACTCAATGCGGTGGGACCCGAGCTCAAGCTCGTCCGAAGTCGGTGAGCTGAGCGTCACATACGCGGCGACGTGGAACGCCTTGTCCTGGCTCGACGCGAGGCGCCTCTGCAGGTCCTCTGCGTTCGGCAGGGCTCCAGCCAGCGCAGGATCTGACGTCCCGACGCTGTGCTCGAGCAGCCGGCTGGCCCGCATGCCAACCAGCTGCCGCTCGAGGTAGTGCACCACCCAGGCCACGGGCAGCGGATTCGCGTGCCAGGAGAGCGTCACGTCCAGGCCCGACGGAAGCAGGTTGTAAACCCAGCCCGGTTCGAGGTCGGTGCCCGGCAGCCGGTCGACGCACCACGTGCGGCTGAAGCCGCAGGCATGGAGCAATCCGTCCGGAAGCTCTCGACCGAAAACCGGGTTCTCCGGGGCTGGACGCATTCGGAATCCAATTCCCATTTCGCCGAGCCCCGCGCTCAGGCGCGACGCCTGCGCCTCGACGGTGATGAGGCTGGTGGTGAAACGTTGCGCGGACGGCGATCGGGCAATCCGATCGACAAAAGCTACGTCCGCGCCACGCATGGCCGCAAAATCGACCGGCATGATCGTGGCGGCGTCCCCGCCTTGATCGCGACCCGGCTGAGCGCTGATGACGACCTGCAGAGGGGCGTCGAGCCCATCCAGCAGGCGACGGAATGCGCTGACCCACCGCAGCCGGTCGTCCTCCGAAGCCGAGGCGAAGCCGATGGCGGCGGTTTCCAGGAGGACCGCATCGCGTGCGCCAGCCCACAGGAGCGCAGGGCGTCGTGCCACGACGCGAGGAGGCGCCAGCTTCACGGCTCCGATCACGCGGCAAGCTCCGCCTGCTCGAGTCGACCGCCAGAGTCAACCTCTATCGCCTCAGCCACCGCAAGCGTGCGGCGCCGCACCGCCGGCCACTCGACTTCGTAGTTGCGCAGCACGAACACGACCATGTCCGAGGCCCACTCATCCGCAGCCCTGCCACGCCACCGTCCCCAAGCGGCGACCGCCCCGACCAGGATCAACGCGGCAGCCGCCGCTCCACGAAGCACGTCCGGAGCCCAGTGCGACGACCACAACTCGAATCCCGAGACGAGCGCGACCGCCATATATGCCAGTCGCATCGGCGTCAATCCATAGACGAGCTTGTCTTCGAGGTCGACGTCAAGTGGGGCGCGAGCGGTCATGTAGCCACCGTACGGATCGACAAGACGCCGGGGAAGCCAGGGTGTTAACGCGCCGAGAACCTTAGAATCGAACGTGATCGGTCGTAGGTCATGCTCGCGTAGCTCAACTGGCAGAGCAGGGGACTCTTAATCCCAAGGTTCAGGGTTCGATTCCCTGCGCGAGCACCAACATCTTGTATTTGCGCCGTTCCTCGACCTATATGTTGTGGTCAGTATGCCGCGCCGCGTCACTTCCGCGGCATTTGACAGCTTAATTGACAGCTTACGGATCAGGTGGACCCTTACGAAGCGCACCACGATGGCGAGGGCACTCGCGCAGCGGGCGCACGACCATCTCGACGCGATGAACACGGGGCACCCGGTGCTTCGACTGACTTCGCCCGCCGCACCTTCTCGGAGAGCGGGCAATGACCTCGGCGCGCTTCGTTCGGATAGTCTCACGCGCAATGCCGAATGGGCTGCGCTTCTCCCTACTCGCAGTCGTCGCTATCTGTGTGGTCGTGATCGAACTGGCGGCTTGGTATTACCTGCGCGCTCGTCGGCTGCGCCAAAGTCGCGGCGATATCCGAGCTACGCCCTTCGCGTTGTTCGGCGGGTATGGCCTGCCTTGGCCGTACGCGGCGGTCGCCTTTGTAGTGGGCACTTTGGCACAGGTAGCTTTCATCCCTGGTTAGAACGAGGAGCGTCGTCGTGCTCTAGGTTGCGATATCTCGTGGCTATCGCGAG
>DATITA010000084.1:0-21318 GCA_035468355.1 Candidatus Dormiibacterota bacterium | reverse complement strand
CGTTCGTGCACCTCAGCGGCGCCCTCGGCCTGGACGCGCTGGACGCTTTGCGGCCGCGACACGCCATCGGCTCGTTCCATCCCCTGCAGTCGTTCCCGGCGCCACGGCCGCCCGAGGCTTTCAGAGGGGTCACGGTCGCGGTCGACGCCAGCTCTGCGTCACTCACCAGGCGCCTGCGCGCGCTCGCGCGGTTGTTGGGCGCCACGCCCAAGCAGGTCGGCGATGCCGACCGCGTGCTTTATCACGCCGCGGCGGTCTTCGCCTCCAACTATCTGGACGTCGTGGTGGCCGAGGCGGTCAGGCTCTTGCGGGAGATCGGCTGGACCGAAGCCGAAAGCGTCGCGGCGCTGATGCCACTCGTCGAGGGCGCTGTCGCCAACATCCGCCGACACGGGCCCGTGGCGGCGCTCACCGGGCCGATCCGGCGCGGCGACGTCGACACCGTCACGCGCCACCTGCGCGCCCTCGAAGGGGTGGAGGCGGCCGACGAATATCGTATGCTCGGGACGATCGCGCTCGAGATCGCCATAGAGGCGGGGATGGAACCCGCAGCGGCAGAGCGCATGCGCAAGGCGTTGACCCAGAAAAGGGCAGCGACCCAAAGGAGACGTCGCGTATGACAACGGTGTTGGACGTACAGCGATTCAAGGACGAGCACCGCCGTTTTGCCGTGATCACCGCTTACGACTTCCTCAGCGCGCGGATTCTCGACGAGGCCGGGATACCGATCCTGCTGGTGGGCGACAGCCTCGGGATGGTGATGCTCGGCCACCCGACCACCCTCCCAGTCACGCTCGAAGACATGCTGCACCACGCCAAGGCCGTGTCGCGGGGTTCGCGCCAGGCCCTGCTCGTCGGCGATATGCCCTTCATGTCCTACCACCTTTCGGTTGAGCAGGCGCTCGGGAGCGCCGGCCGCTTCATCCAGGAAGCGGGCATGCACGCCGTCAAGCTCGAGGGCGGTGGTCGCGTCGTCGAGATAACTCGGCGGCTGACCGAGATCGGGATCCCCGTCATGGGCCACCTCGGCCTCACCCCTCAATTCGTCCACCAGATGGGCGGGTTCAAGGTCCAAGGCAAGAGCCAATCGCAAGCGTCGCGGATCCTTGCCGACGCCAAAGCGCTCGAGGAGGCCGGCGCCTTCAGCCTGGTCCTCGAGGGCGTGCCCAGCGAGCTGGGGCGGCGGGTCACGTCTGCGCTGCGAATCCCGACCATCGGCATCGGGGCCGGGCCGGGCACCGACGGGCAGGTCCTGGTCTTCCACGACATGCTCGGGATCACGACCGGCAAGGCGCCGAAGTTCGTGAAGCGATACGCGAACCTGGCCGAGGAGATCACCCGCGCGGCCACGCGCTTCTCGCAGGAGGTCGGCAGCGGGGCGTTCCCAGGACCGGAGCACGAGTACTCGGCCAACGGGCAGGCGCCTGTGCCCAAAGAAGAGCGGGAAGAGGTCAAGTACGGCGCCGGCTATCCAGGCTAAGAATCCGGAGGTCATCGACAGCCCCGGCGCGATGCTGGCGTCATCGCGCCGGTGGCGCGCCGCGGGCAAGACGATCGGGCTGGTGCCGACCATGGGCGCCCTTCACGCCGGCCACCTGAGCCTGGTCGAGCTCGCCTGCCGCGAGAACGCGATCGTGGTCGTGAGCATCTTCGTCAACCCCATCCAGTTCGGCCCCGGAGAGGACTTCGAACGCTACCCTCGCGACCCCGAGCACGACGCGCAGCTCCTCGGCCAGGCCGGCATCGAGGCGGTCTACAGGCCCGTCGCGGGCGTCATGTACCCGGCCGGGGCGGCCACACGGGTGCGCGTGCTCGGCGTGTCGGATCCGCTCGAGGGCGCAGCCCGGCCTGGCCATTTCGAGGGGGTTGCCACCGTGGTGACGAAGCTGTTCGCAGCCGTCCAGCCAGACCGCGCGTACTTCGGCCAGAAGGACGCCCAGCAGGTCGCCGTGGTCGGCCGGCTGGCCCGCGACCTGGACCTGGGGGTCCAGATCAGGGTCGCGCCCACCGTCCGGGAGGCGGACGGCCTTGCGCTCAGCTCGCGCAACGCCCATCTCGACCCGGCGGAGCGCCGGGCGGCGGTATCTCTGAGCGCGGCGCTGCGCTTGGCGACAGAGGCTTACGAGCGTGGCGAGCGGCGCCCGGAGGCCCTCGGGCGCGTGCTCGGGGCCCGGTTGGAAGTCGAGCCGCTGGCCCGCGTCGACTACGCGGAGGTCGTAGATCCCACCACCTTCAGACCCCCCGGCTCCCTGGCCGTCCTGGCCGTGTGGGTCGGCAAGACACGGTTGATCGACAACCACGACCTGTCGCAGCCGTTTCCGGGATAACCCGGTTTCGTGCGTTACAATTGCAGTTCGTATTGGCGGAGGCCGTTATGACGACCAACACCACACCAATAATCTCTAGGGGGTATCTGCTTTGTCCAATGAGTCCGGTGCTGTCCTGACAGAACAGAAGGAGGCGACCGAACAGGACTCTTCAGCCCCGATGACCATGGAGGACTACCTCCACTTCGATGAGGCGTCCTTCAAGACTCCCAACCACGGGGACATCGTGGACGGGATCGTGGTCCGGGTCGACGCGGACGAAGTGCTGGTCGACATCGGCGCCAAGGCCGAGGGCGTCATCTCCAGCAAGGAGCTGGGACTCCGCGGAGACGTCGACTCGGTCGGGCTGGAGCCCGGCGACCAGATCAAGGTCTACGTGCTGCAGCCGGAGAACGAGGAGGGCAACGTCGTCCTCAGCCTCCGACGCGCCCGGGCGGAGACCACGTGGCTGGTGGCCGCCGACAAGCAGACCGACGGCTCGGTCATGGACGCCGACGTCCGCGAGCAGAACAAGGGCGGCCTGATCGTCAACATCCTGGGGCTCCGCGGTTTTCTGCCCTCCAGCCAGGTCGCCCGCGCCTACGCCGGCAGCCTGGAGTCGCTGGTGGGACAGCGCATCCCGGTCAAGATCCTCGAGGTCAACCGCAAGCGCAACCGGCTGATCGTCAGCCAGAAGGCGGCGGAGGACGAGGACCGCGCACGCAAGCGCGAGGAGCTGTTCAGCCGCCTCGCCACCGGGACTGTCGTCAAGGGCACGGTCTCGGGCATCACCAGCTACGGCGCGTTCGTCGACATCGGCGGCGCAGACGGGCTGATCCACATTTCCGAGCTTTCCTGGGACCGCGTGTCCAAGGTCACCGACGTCCTTCAGCTGGGCGACGAGGTCACCGTGAAGGTGATCAAGCTCGACCCTGAGCAGACCCGGATCTCCCTGTCGCTTCGCCAGCTCCAGCAGGACCCCTGGGAGAGGCTCGTCCAGTCGATGCCGATCGGCTCGATCGTGGAAGGGCAGGTCACCAAGACCAAGAAGTACGGCGCCTTCCTCCAGATCATGCAGGGCATCGAAGGGTTGCTCCACATCTCGGAGCTGTCGTGGGACCACGTCGAGCGAACTGAAGACGTGCTCAAGGTGGGCGAAGACCTGCAGGTGAAGGTGATCGGCATCGACACGGCTCGGCGCCGCATCTCCCTGAGCCTGAAGCAGCTGTCCGCTCCGCCCGCGAACATGGCGCCGGCGCGGTCGGACGAGTACGGCGACGTGGAGGACGAGGCCTAGCCTCAGTCAGGCTCCCAGGGACGCCAGGCGCTGGGCCGCCGGAGCGTAGAAGGGATCGATCGCCAGCGCCCGCCGGTAGGCGCCTTTTGCCTGCGACGTGCGGCCGAGCGCCAGCTGGGTGTCGCCGAGCTCGACGTACAGGCTTGGCTCGGTCTCCCCAAAGTCGGCCGCGCGCAGCATCTCATCCACGCCCGACGACTGGTCCCCTTGCGCGACCAAAGCTTCACCCAGGGACCAGTGGTAGCGGGCCTGGAGTGGATCGACCCGGACCGACAGGTCTGCGCGGTTCTGGTAGTACCAGACATCGGCCAGCACCGGTAGGGCCGCCAGCAGCACGGCGGCGATCCCGAGCGCGATGGCCAGCCCTGAGCGCCACCAGCGAGGCGCCGTCGCTGAGTCCGATGGCATGGCCTGAAGCCGGGCAGCGCCTTCGCCCGCGCGGATGGCCGACCACGCCGCGCCGGCCAGCAGCCAGAAAGCCCCTGTGGCCGGCACCCAATCGAAGTTGAACAGGACCCAGACGGAGTAGCCCACGCAGGCGGCGGCCAGCGGCCCGATCGCCGGCTCGTGGCGGTGACGCCAGGCTCCGATGAAGAGTACGGCCACCATCGAGCCGAGGGCTGCCACGCCCGCCACGCCCTGGGTGGCGGCCAGGTCGAGCACCCCTGAGTGGACCCGATCGAAGGTCACGAGGGAGGCGTAGTCACGGCTGAGGAAGTGCCCGAAGACCAGGCCGGTCGCATCTTCGCCCCAGCCGGTCAGCGGACGCGCGGCAAACATGCGCAGCCCGTCCTGCCAGAGGTGCAGCCGCAGCGCGGCAGGGTCGTCGTTGAGCGTGTTCAGGGGGGACAGGACGATGGCCAGGATCCCGGCCCCGACCGCCGCCACCGAGGCCACGGCAGCGCCGGCGGCGAGCCTGCCCCGCAGGGCGAAGACCCCCATCGCGAGGCAGGCGGCCACGGCGCCCATCACCCCGCTTCGCGAGGTGGTGACCAGCAAGCCACCGAGCATGCTCCCGGCGCCCGCCCACCACGCCACGGTGAAGCGGTCCCACCGCAGCGCCCTCCAGAGGGCCAGGGGCAGCCCCATCGCGACCAGGGCGGCCAGGACGTTGGCGTTGCCAAGGTTGCCGTCCGGCCGGTAGGGCACGTGGGCCGCCCACTGCTGCACGGCCTCGAGGCCGGCCACGGCGGTGCCGAAGACGAACGCGGTCACCAGGCGTTCCCGTGACTTCTGCGTGCGCAGGAGCCAGACCGCCCCGGCGAACAGGCCGAGGTAGCCGAGCCGGACGGGCAAAGACTCGTAACGCGTGTAGGAACCGGCGAAGCTGAGGGTGGGCGAGACGGAGAGCAAGAAGGCCAGGACCGCAGCCCCGCAGGAGGCGATGAAGGGCAGGCGCATCCGGCCCAGGCCGGGGCCCGGAGTGGTCAGAAGGGCGACTGCGACGCAGATGCAGGACGCTCCCACGACGATCGCGGCACGAGGCAGGATGAATGAATCGACCGCAGTGGGTATAAAGAGTGTGGGCAGAGCCAGTGCCACCGCCGCGGGGAGGAAGCCGCCGAGGCGCTCGAGAAGGTGCCTCATCAGCCTCCGACTAAGTGAAATCCGCTCGTAGAGTTGGGCGTTATATTAGGCGCGGAGGTACTTTCGGGTACCCCGAGCATTGTTTGAGGAGGTGCTGGCCCCACCTAGCCCGGTATTCCAGGAGGAACAGGATCTTGTATCCGTTTGAAAGATTCACTGAACGCGCCAAGAAAGTCCTGACGCTGGCTCAGGAAGAAGCAGAACGATCACACCACAGCTATATCGGCACAGAGCACCTGCTCCTCGGTCTGCTCCGCGAAGGTGAAGGCCTGGCCGCCAAGGTCCTCAACAACCTCGGCGTGGAGATCGGCAAGGTCCGCCAGACCATCGAGTCGGTCCTCGGCCGCAACGAGCGGATCATCATCCAGCAGATCATCCCGACCTCGCGCGTCAAGAAGGTCATCGAGATCTCCTTCGAAGAGGCGCGGCGCATGGGACACAACTACGTGGGCACCGAGCACCTCCTGCTGGGACTGCTCATCGAAGGCGAGGGCATCGCCGCGCACGTCCTCGAGGACCTTGGCGCGACCCTCGAGAAGGTCCGCTCGGAGATCGAGCGCCTGCTGCACGACTCGAGCGCCGAGACCGAGGCAGAGCCCGCGCCCAAGAAGCCGTCCAAGACGCCGCTGCTGGACCAGTTCGGGCGTGACCTCACCGACCTCGCGAAGCGCAACCAGCTCGACCCGGTGATCGGTCGCGAGATGGAGATCGAGCGCGTCATCCAGATCCTCAGCCGGCGCACCAAGAACAACCCGGCCCTGATCGGCGAGCCCGGCGTCGGCAAGACCGCCATCGCGGAAGGCCTGGCCCAGCAGATCAACCTTGGCAACGTGCCTGAGTCACTGCAGCACAAACGCGTGCTGACGCTGGACATGGGCGCCCTGGTCGCTGGGACCAAGTACCGAGGTGAGTTCGAGGAGCGCTTGAAGAAGATCCTCGATGAGATCCGCTCCAGCCGCGAGGTCGTCCTGTTCATAGACGAGCTCCACACGCTGGTCGGCGCCGGCGCCGCGGAGGGCGCCATCGACGCCGCCAACATCCTCAAGCCCGCGCTCGCGCGCGGCGAGATCCAGTGCATCGGAGCGACGACGCTGAACGAGTACCGCAAGTACATCGAGAAGGACGCCGCGCTCGAGAGGCGGTTCCAGCCGGTCTTCGTGGACCAGCCGTCGCTGGCGGAGACCGTCGACATCCTCAACGGGGTCAAGGCGCTGTACGAAAAGCACCACCGCGTGACCATCACGGATTCCGCTGTGCAGGCTGCGGTGACGCTGAGCGATCGCTACGTGAGCGACCGCGCGCTGCCGGACAAGGCGATCGACCTCATCGACGAGGCGTCGGCCCGCGTCCGCATGAAGCTCACGACCACTCCTGACGATCTCAAGGAGCTGCAGAAGGAGATCAAGAAGCACCGCATCGACCAGGACGAGTCGGTGAACAAGCAGGACTTCGAGGCGGCGGCCAGCGTGCGCGACAAGGTCAAGAAGCTGCAGGACAAGCTGGCGCTCAAGGAAGCGGCGTGGCGCGACAAGCTGGGCGAGACGGTGCCGGATGTCGGCGAGGAGGACATCGCGCAGATCGTCGCCGCGTGGACCGGGGTCCCGGTGTCACGGTTGGTCGAAGAGGAGACGTCGCGGCTTCTTCGCATGGAAGAGGAGCTGCACAAGCGGATGGTCGGCCAGGACGAGGCCATCGTCACGGTGTCGCAGGCGGTGCGCCGCGCGCGCGCCGGTTTGAAGGATCCGCGGCGGCCCATCGGCTCTTTCATCTTCCTCGGCCCAACCGGGATTGGAAAGACCGAGCTCGCGCGCGCCCTCGCCGAGTACATGTTCGACTCGGAGGACGCACTCATCAAGCTCGACATGTCGGAGTTCATGGAGAGGCACACGACCGCTCGGCTGGTCGGCTCGCCCCCGGGCTACGTCGGCTACGACGAGGGTGGGCAGCTCACCGAGGCAGTTCGGCGGCGGCCCTACTCCGTGATCCTCTTCGACGAGATCGAGAAGGCGCACCCCGAGGTGTTCAACATGCTGCTGCAGATCCTCGAGGACGGGCGGCTCAGCGACGCCAAGGGCAAGGTGGTCAACTTCGCGAACACCGTGATCATCATGACCTCGAACCTCGGCATCCGCGACGTCAACCAGGCGGGGACCACGCTCGGGTTCCAACCGGCCGTCGTCGACGAGGCGGAAGAGGTGGAGCGGCGCCACAAGAACACGAAAGAGAAGATCGACGAGGAGCTCAAGCGGATGTTCCGCCCGGAGTTCCTGAACCGAGTCGATGCGGTGGTCGTGTTCAAGAGCCTGACCACTCAGCAGATCCGACAGATCGTGGACCTGCAGCTCGTGCGCCTGGGCAAGCACCTGGCCGAGCAGCAGATCACCATCGAGGTCACCGACGCGGCCAAGGACCTCCTCGCCAAGGAGGGCTACGACCGGGTCTACGGCGCGCGACCGTTGCGCCGGGTGATCACGAGCCGCATCGAAGACCAGCTCTCGGAGCACCTGCTGCGCGGCAAGATCACCCGTGGCGACACGGTGCAGATCGACGTGGACGGCGAGGATGCCCTGAAGTTCACGCCGGTGCGGCACCGGCACAAAGAGCCCGCGGGCTCCGGGGCTCCGGCCAAGCCGTAGCCGCAGGCGGTCGCGCCGGCTCTTAACGACCTGGGTTGGCGCGGCTTCGCGGCCGCGTTAAGCTCGGCCGCGAAAGGTGCGTCTGGGTTGGGCTCGGGGGGAGGGGAGGGTCCGGGTGAGCCATGGCTCGGGGCCGCCGCGGCCTAAGGCTTGAGCCAGCCCTCGATGCCGCCGACCAGCCTGGCCGGCGTGGTCTGGCTCTTGATCAGGTGGTCGAGCGCGCCGAGCTTGGCGCCGCGTTCGACCAGCTCTCGCTCGCTGAAGTTGGACAGGATCACCACGGGGAGCGGCTCGGTGGCCGGGTCTGCCCGCAGCGCCTCCAGCACGCCGAGACCGTCGAGCTTCGGCAGGCGGATGTCCAAAAAGACGATGTCCGGCTTCCCGCGGCGGGCCATGTCGAGCGCGATTTCGCCGTCGGACGCGACATCGACCTGGTAGCCGTCCAGCTCGAGCTTCAACTTGTACATCTGGGCGACCGTGGGATCGTCCTCGACCAACAGGACGCGCACCTCGTCGGGGCCCACCTCGGTAGCTTCACCCATTTCGTTCCACCTGTACAGGAAACGCACAGCGCCGGAGATGGCGACAGAAGCCTGAGAATGAGGCAGAGGTGAACGCCCCAGCACCGCTTCGCCTGCGCCCGCTCGAAATCGGCGACCTGCTGGACGAGACCTTTCGGATGTACCGCCGAAATTTCGTGCTGTTCGCGGGGATCTCGGTCATCGTGTCGATCCCATCATCCGCCCTGCTGGGCTACGGGTATTCGCTTTTCGGAAACATCCTCCAGCAGACCACGACGGGAGCTGCGCCCGATTTCAGCTTCCTCGCGAGCAGCCTTCCCGCTCTTGCCGTGGGCGCGCTCGTCGACGTCGCGCTGGTCCCGTTCTTCTACGGCGCTGTGATCTTTGCGGCATGCGAAGCTGCTCAGGGCCGTCCGGTTTCGGCCGGAGGAATCGCGGCCGCCGTCCTCCGTCGGTATTTCCCGCTGCTCGGCTACTTCCTCTTGATCGGACTCATGGCATTCGTCTTCTGCTTGATCCCGCTGTGGACCTGGATCTGGGTCGGGTGGCTCGTGGTCGTGCCGGCGATGTTCGTCGAGGGCTGCGGCCTGGTCCAGGCCATGGGGCGCAGCTGGAGGCTCGTGGAGGGGCGCTGGTGGCGAACGTTCCTCGTGATCTTCCTGCTCTTCATCATCCAGTACGTAGCGCGCCTCGCCTTGAACGCGTTCATCGCGCTGGCCCAATACCTCCTCATGATCATCGCTCCATCAGGCCTCGTGCTCGGGATCGCCGGCGCTACCCAGGTCATCGTCGACTCGCTGGTCAACCCGATCCTCCAGATCGCGATCGTGCTGGTCTACTTCGACCTGCGCGTGCGCCGCGAAGGACTCGACCTCTTCCAGCTTGCACAGCGGGTGGCTTCTCCGCTGCCGAGCCTCTGAAGACCACGAGGATCGCCATCCGTATCCTCGGCGCGGCCGCCGTCGCTTTCGCATTCATTCCCATCGCGGCCGGCACGGCACACGCCGACCCCCCGCCAGCGCCGACTTATCGGGCGGCGGTGCGGCAGGCGTATGAGCTGGCCAGAAACGCGGCGCCTGGCGACATGGCGCCGGCGGTGCGGGCAGCCGCCATCCTCGAGGCCGCAGGCGGCCAGGGCCAGCAGGAGATCCTCGCCGACCTGCAGCGCCGGCCGCCCGATTACCTCGACGCCGCGGAGCGGCTCGCCGCGCTGCTGGCTGCGTTGAGCCGGCCGGCCGACACGGCCGACCCGGCGCTAGCTCGCCAGCGGCTCCGCGACGTGATGGCGACGAGCAGGTACGACCAGCTCCACCGGCCGCCGACCCTCGTGGAGCGCTTGACGCAGTGGATCCGCGACAGGGTGACCGAGCTCCTTCGCTTCATCGCAGGAGGGGCGGGTGGGGAGGCGCCGGGGGTCATCTACTACCTGGCCGGCGCTGCGACGCTGGTCGCTGTGTCCGTCGTGGTCTTCCTCTCCACGCGTGGCAGGTTCAGCCAGCAGGCCGGCCAGCCCCGGCCGACAGGACGGAGGCCACCGGCCGACTACTTCGCCGAAGCTGACCGCCTGGCCGCCGCAGGCGATCGCGTGAGCGCGATCCGAGCGCTCTGCGCCGGAGTCGCCGCCACCCTCGCGGGAGAGAGGACCTGGGAGGGTAGCCCTCTGACCGTGCGCGAGATCTTTCAGCGGGCTCCAGATGCGCTGGGCCTGCGGCCCCTCCTCCTGCCCTTCGAGGCAGCGATCTACGGTGGACGTGAAATCGATGAGCAGACGTACCGGCGCGCCGAGGCCGTGGCGGCGCCTTTTCGGGCTCCGCGGGAGGCGGCGGCGTGAGGGGGGCGCGCGGCTGGTTGCTCGCCGGGCTGGCCGCCGTGATCGTGGCGGCGATCGCCTATTACGGGCAGCCGCAACAGGATTCGCCAGACCACAGCTCGAGCAGCGACGCCGCCAACGGGACGTCGGCCGCGCGGCTCTTCGCCCAGGCGATGGGTCACCCGACCGACCAGGTCGCGGGCACGTTCAAGCTTCCCGCGTCCCCTGGTTTGATGTTCGTGTTCACCCCCACGAGCCCGTACACGTTCGGCGAAGCGCAGCGCGCATTGCAGTGGGTCCGCTCCGGCGGCACGCTGGTCTATGGCTCGGAGCAGGGCGACCCGCAGCTCGACCACGAGCTGGGCGTCGTTCGCCTGGGCGGATTCGTGGCCAGCGGCAACCAGCTCGGCAACCCGGTGCTCGCTGGGGTAGGCCAGGTGGCAGGCGGCGCAAGCGTCGACCCGCTCGACCCGAGCGCCGAACAGGTGCCCATCCTGCGGACCCCACAGGGCCTCGCCACGGCGTACGTGCAAACGATCGGGTCTGGAACCGTGATCGTGCTCGCTGACCCGCTCGTCCTGTGCAACGGTTACCTGGAGAAACAGGACAACGGGCGCTTTCTCGCGGACCTGCTGGGCGTCACCGGCCCGGGCGCACCAGTCACCTTCGACGAGTACCACCACGGCGTGGTGCTGAGCGACTTCGCTCCGCAGGCGTGGGTGACGACCCCATGGGGCGCCGCGATGCTGTGGCTGCTGGTCGCCGTGTTCGTGGGCCTGGTCCTGCGCGGGCGCAATTTCGGCCCGCTCATCCCTCGCCCCGCGGATGCCGGGCGCTCCGACGCCGAATGGTCCGTCGCGGTTGGCCAGCTGCTGCGAAGGTCGAGCGCCAGGGCGCTCACCCTCGGCCTCCTCGCCTCCGCGACCGAACGCGCCGTCGCATCGAGAACAGGCCTGCCGCTGCAGCCACGCGAGCGCTTCTGGAATGCTCTGTGGGTGCGCGCCCCCGAGCTTGCGGCCGAGCTGGCCGAGGCTGAGAACACCCTTCACAGCTCATCGGCGACCGAAGCCGACCTCTTGAGCGCGGCCCAGCGGCTGCATCGAATCGCGCACCCCGTGCCCGGAGCGCTGCCTCGCGGGCGCTCCAAAGGGGCGGCCTGATGGCGGGCTCCCCTGCGTCGGCGCCGGATTTCTACGCCCGCTTCCAGGAACAGCTCGGCAAAGCGGTGGTCGGACAGGAGCATGCGATCCGCCTGTGCGCCATCGCCCTGGTCGCCCAGGGGCACGTCCTGCTCGAGGGCGTGCCCGGCACCGGCAAGACGCTTTTGGCCAAGTCGATCGCGCGGGCGCTGGCGCTCGACTACGGACGCATCCAGTTCACGCCCGACCTCATGCCGGCCGACATCGTGGGCACTTCCGTCTACGACCTGGCGAGCCGCAGCTTCGCCCTGCGCCGGGGGCCCATCTTCACCAACGTGCTGCTCGCCGACGAGATCAACCGCGCCCCCGCGAAGGTGCAGGCGGCCCTGCTCGAGGCCATGGAGGAGCACGGTGTGACACTGGAGGGCCAACAGCTGGCGCTGCCGCAGCCCTTCTTCGTGCTGGCGACGCAGAACCCGGTCGAGTACGAGGGAACGTATCCGCTTCCCGAGGCGCAGCAGGACCGCTTCCTGTTCAAGGTCCGCCTCGACTACCCGGCGCCCGCCGACGAGATGGAGGTGCTGCGCCGCTGGGAGTCGGGAATCGAGCTCCGCGACCCGGTCAAGGCCGGAGTCGAGCCGGTGCTGGGTCCGCAGGACATCGCCGCGTGCCGGGCGCAGGTGGCCAGGGTGGTGCTCGATGAGAAGATCAGGCGCTACGTGGTCGACCTCGCCACCGCCACCAGGACGGCGCCCGAGATCGCGCTGGGCGCGAGCACTCGGGCGGAGGTCCTGCTGATGCTGGCGGCGCGCGCATACGCTGCGTTCGACGGCCAGGACTTCGTGACGCCAGACCACGTCAAAGGTCTGCTGGCGCCCGCGTTCCGCCACCGACTCATCCTGCGCCCCGAGGCTGAGGTCGCCGGACAGACGCCCGACAGCGTGCTCGAGGCGGTGGCGAGCCGCGTCGTCCCTCCACGCTGAGAGGGTGATCCGCGGGCTCGCGCCGCAGCCTCGCCTCCTGTGGGCGATCGCCATCGGCGCCGGACTGATCGCCCTTTCGGTCGCCTCTCCGGTGCTCGCCCTCGTCGCTGTGATCTACAACGCCGGGCTGGTCGTTTTGGCGGTGCGCGACCTTACGCTCCTGCCGGGGCGCGCGGGCTACGCCGTACGGCGCCTGATGCCGGAGCCCTTCTCGCTGGGCGAGAGGGAGGAGGTGACCATCGTGGTCGAAAACCCGGCCGCGGCCGGGTTGCAGGCTAAGGTCGCCGACCACGCGCCTGCCGAGCTGAGCCCCCAACCGCGCGTGCTCGCTGGACGTTTCGACGGCCACGGCCACCTGCGCCTGAGCTACCACACGTCGTCGCCCAGGCGTGGCGCCTACCGCTTCGGCTCCGTCGACCTGCAGGTCTCGCGCGACGAGGGCTGGTGGAGGCGCCAGGTGCGAGTGTCCCTCGCGCACGAGGTCGCGGTGTTCCCCAACGTCGTTGCGATCAGGCGCGTCCAGCTGACCCTGCGCCGCGGGCTGCGCGCGATGGCCGGCATGCGCCGCGCGCGGCCGCCAGGCGCATCCACGGCGTTCGCAGGGCTGCGCGACTACGTGCGTGGCGATGATTTCCGACGTGTGAGCTGGACGGCGACGGCGCGCCGCGATCACCCGGTGGTCGTGGAGGTGGAGGCCGAGCGGGGCCAGCAGGTGATGATCGCGCTCGACTGCGGACGCCTCATGACCGCGCCGGCTGGCAACCTCGACAAGCTCGACCACGCGATCAACGCGGCGCTCATGCTGGCCTGGGTCGCGCAGGCTCACGGAGATCGCGTGGGCCTGATGACATTCGACGATCGGGTCACCGCATTCGTCAAGCCCGAGCGCGGAAGCGCGCAGCTGCGGCGCCTGACCGAGACCCTGTACAACGTCACGGCGGAGTACGTCGAACCTGATTTCGGCCACGCCATGACGCACCTCGCCCTGCGGGTCGGCCGACGGTCGATGATCGTGCTGCTCACCGACGTACAGGACCCAGAAGCGTCGAAAGAGCTGATGGCGCACTGCCTTCGGCTGGCGAGCCGGCACCTCGTGCTGGTGGTCGCGATGTCGGACCCGGCCGTGATGACCGCGCGGGACGCAGACATCACCACCTCAGCGCGTGCTTACGAATGGGCCGCCGCAGAGCAATTCGTCGCCAGCCGGCGCGAGAGCTTCGAGCTCCTGCGGCGGGGTGGGGTGCTAGGGCTGGACGTCGTCGCCGGCAGCCTGTCGCCGGCCCTGGTCGAGCGCTACCTGGAACTCAAGGAGCGCGCCCTCCTGTGACCCGCCGGCTCGGCGGCGGCCGCTGAGCAGGAGATAGGAGTACAGGAGCAGCCCGGTGGTCAGGCCGATCGCCAGCTTGAGCGCGAATGGAGCCGCCGACGGCGAGATGTTGCCTTCGATGGCGCCGGCGACTACCAGCAGCGGCGCCAGCCCGAGCAGGAGGATGAAGGCCCGCCTCGTCGCGACCACGAGGGCGTCCGAGCGCTTGCGGTTGCCGGGTGACAGCAGCGCCCACCCCATGAGCAGGCCGCCCGCGCCTTGCGCCACCACGATCGACAGCTCGAGCACGCCGTGGCCGACGACGAAACCGAACAGGCCTGCGCTCAGGCCGTACGCCTGGGTCAACCCGAAGAGGCCGCCGAGGCTGATGCCGTTGGAGATCATCACGTACATCACGGGCAATCCGAAAAGGACGCCGAATCCGAACGCCAGCATTGAAACCCAGATGTTGTTGGTCATGATCAAGCCCGCCATCGCGACGCGTTCGCCGGACGGGATGTTGGTCCACAGCTGGTGGTGGTGGACCGAATCGATGAGCTTCGGCGACGCGATCGCATAGGCGCTGTCTGGGTTGGCAAGCACGACGAAATAGCTGATCAACGCCGGCACGAACATGAGGGCAGCGGCTGCGAGAAGGTACCGCCAGGCGCCGCGGTAGGTGGCGGGCAGTGTCTCCACGTAGAACTGGCGGACCCGGCGCCAGCTCTCTCCGCCGCGGCGGTAGACGATCCCGTGGCCGCGGGCCACCAGACCGTTGAGGTAGCGGTGGACCGGCTCGCCCGGCCAGTCACGCTGCGCGCGGGCGAGGTCCGCGGTGGCGCGGCGGTACAGCTCCGCCATCGTCAGGACCTGGGCCGGGGCCAGGCCGTTCAGGCTGCCGCCGCCGGCGCGCGCGAGCAGGTCTTCGAGGCGGTTCCAGTCGTCGCGGCGCAGGGCCACGAAGTCTTCGGCCCTCATGGAAGCAAAATAGCCTATGCACCAGCCGCTGCCCGACAGCGACCTGGTCGTGGCCACCCCCGAACGGGTCTCGTTCGACTACCAGGTCGCGGGGCTGGGAACCCGCGCCATCGCCCAGCTCCTGGACCTCCTGATCGTGGGGGGAATCCTGACGGCGGTCTACCTCGTCGCCCTGGCCGCCGAGCTGGCGAGCGCAGACACGATCGCCGCGCTGATCGCGGTGATCGGCAGCTTCGTGGTGATCTTCGGCTACTTCTGGGTCAGCGAATCACTGTGGTCAGGGCAGACCATCGGCAAGAAAGTGTTCCGGCTCCGCGTGGTGGGCGACCGCGGCGAGCCACTGACGTTCATGCAGGCGGGGATCCGCAACGTGGTCCGGATCGTCGACTTTCTGCCTTATGCGTACGGAATCGGCCTGGTCGTCCTGTTCGCCAACGGCAGGGGCAAGCGGCTGGGCGACCTGGCGGCGGGCACCGTCGTGGTGAAGGATTCGGACCGCGTCGGGCTCTGGCAGCTACCGGGAGGTAAGGCCGCGGCGCCGGTCTCGACCGGGCCAGGCCTCGCCCCACCCCTCTTTTTGCCGCCCGCCCCGGTCTACGCTCCGGTCAGCGCCGCAGAGCTGAGCCTTCGCCGCCTCGACCCGGAGCTGCGCCGGTTCGTGACCTCGTATGCGCGCCGGCGTCCCCAGCTGAGCCTGCAGGTGCGCGTCCAGCTTGCGCACCAGGTGCAGCCGAGCTTGCGCGCGGCCGTGCCGGACGTCTTCGCCGAAGAAGGACCGCTGGCCGCGCTCGACCACCTGGCCGACCTCGAGCGCCAGTAGGCCCGCGCCGGCGCTCACAGCCAGTCGTGAAGCTGCTCGGCGGTGAGGTTGCTGCCGCAGAGCGGGGTCGCGACGCGTCTGCCCGCCAACTCGCTGCTGCGCTGGGCGATCGCCGCCATCCCGGCCGCGCCCGCCGGCTCGACGGCGAGCCCCGCCAGCGCGAAGAGCATGCGCATGGCCTCGAGGATCTCGGCGTCGGAGACGAGCATCACCTCGTCCACCGTGCCCCGCATGATCTCCAGAGCCTCCGGCACGGGCACGCGGACCGCGATGCCGTCGGCGATCGTCGCGGCGGGAGCGGAGACGGGATGGCCCTCGCGCCAAGACCTTTCCATCGCGGGCGCCTCGGACGAACAGACCGCGATCACCCTGGTCCCCGGCAAGGAGTGCTTCAGCCAGGCGCCGACTCCGTTGACGAGGGCGCCATTGCCGAGCGGGAGGAAGACGGCGTCCGGCGGGTTCTCCAGGCGGCCGAGCTCGACTGCGATCGTGCCGGCGCCCTCCGAGATCGGCCCCAGGAGGCCGTCTTCGATGTACCGCGCCCCGGAAACCGACGCGTGACGCTTCGCCGCATCCTTGGCGGCATCGAAGTCCTCGCCCTCCAGCACCACCTCGGCGCCCAGCGCGCGCATGCGCTCGATCTTCAGCGGGTTGGCCGAGGGGGACGCGAAGACGGTGATCCGTCGTCCTGCCTTGCGGCAGGCGTACGCCATGCCCTGGCCGAAGTTTCCGGCCGAGGCGCACACAAGGCCTGCCGCGGCGTCGTCGCCGAGACGCTGCACGAGGTAGTCCGCACCCCGACCTTTGAAGGAGCGGATCGGGTTCACGAACTCCACCTTCAGGAGCGTCTCTACGCCAAGCCGCTCGCTGATCGGTTCGCAGACGAACTGCGGTGTGTCACGGAAGACGGGGTCGATCCGGAGCGCCGCCTCGTTGATGTTCTCGAGCGAGATTGAGGCGTCCACTCCCCGCGAGTTTAGCCATCAATGGGACGCCGTCCCGGGGGTAGTCGGGCCGGCGTCCCCACGCCTGTCATACGAAACGACGCGACCCTGTAAAAGGCTACGGGCCCACTTGTAAATCCCCATCATGGGTGGGAGAGTTATCAGCCCCATGCCCAAATCGTCGATCACGTTCGTGTGCACGGAATGCGGCGGCGAGAGCCTCCGCTGGGCCGGCCAGTGCCCTCACTGCCGGGCCTGGAACACGCTGCAGGAGTTCCAGGTCCGCAAGGCCGCCCCGGGTCGTGATGCGATCCGGCCCGCATCCCGGGGCGCCAGGCCGGTCCCGATCGGAGAGGTCTCCGCCGAATCCGCCCCCAGGATGGCGCTCGCGTGGGACGAGCTCAACCGCGTGCTCGGGGGCGGCATCGTGGCCGGCAGCCTGGTCCTGATCGGTGGCGAGCCAGGCGTCGGCAAATCCACCCTCCTCATGCATGCTGCCGCGCAGGCCGCCGGTCGCTCCGGAGGCCAGGTCCTCTACGTGTCGGGCGAGGAGTCGGCCCAGCAGATCCGGATGCGGGCGCAGCGGTTGGGCGCCCTCGAGAGCGGGATCCTGCTGCTGGCCGAGAACGATCTGGACGTGATCTGCGAAGCCATCGGCTCCGTCAAGCCCGAGCTCGCGATAGTCGATTCGATCCAGACCGTCACGGACGCCGGATTCGAAGGCAGCGCCGGGAGCGTGACCCAGGTCCGGGAGTCGGCGGGGCGCCTGATGCGGCTGGCCAAGGAGACCGGCGTCCCGATCTTCCTGATCGGCCACGTGACAAAAGAGGGTTCGATAGCCGGGCCGAGGGTCCTTGAGCATATCGTTGACGCCGTGCTGTACCTCGAAGGCGACCGCCGCCAGGAGCTGCGCATCCTGCGGGCCATGAAGAACCGCTTCGGCTCGGCCGAGGAGATCGGTGTCTTCGCCATGGGCGAGGCTGGGCTCGAGCAGGTGACCGACCCGTCGGCGGCGCTGCTCGGAGAGGCGCCGCTGTCCGCCCCGGGCACTGCCGTGGTCGCAGCGCTGGAGGGCACGCGTCCCCTGCTGGTCGAGATCCAGAGCCTGGTCAACCAGACCGACAACGCAATGGTCCGCCGCATCGCCAACGGCATCGATATCAACCGCCTGCACATGATCCTGGCCGTGCTCGAGAAGCGGCTCGATCACAAGTTCGGTAAATCGGACATCTTCGTCAACGTGGCGGGTGGGATCCGGGTCACGGAACCGGCCGCCGACTTAGGTCTTGCCCTGTCGATCGTCAGCAACCAGAACAACAGGCCCCTGCCAGACGGCCTGGTTGTGATCGGTGAGCTGGGATTGGCGGGTGAGGTGCGTCGCGTGGGCCAGCTGGAACGCCGCCTCCAGGAGGCGGCCAGGCATGGTCTCACGCGCGCCTTGATTCCGGCCGGAGCGAAAGCCGGTCGGCCATCCGGCCTCGACGTGGTCGAGGTCCGGACGGTGGCGGAGGCCGTCTCCGCCGCCTTTCCTTCACCCATGAGGTCTGGCGCATTCATCAAGGAGGCCGGTCTCACGGTCTCTTGAGGAGGTAAACGTGAAGCGGTCCGAGTATCTCGCCCGATGGCTCGGCGGGGGGCTCGGAGTGATCGGTGGTTTTGCGCTCGGTTATTTCATGGTCCGCGGGATCGGGGTGACCCGCCCCGGATACATCATCATCGGGCTGACCACGCTGGAAGGTTTGATCTTCGCCTACCTCGGCACGCCGTACGTGCTGGGAGGATGGCGCCGATTCAACTTCCGGCTGACGAGCACTCCGCTGCCCGACCTTTTGAGCGGGCTCCTGGGCATGGTCATCGGTCTCGTCATCGCGGTGCTCATCGGCGTGTTTGTCCGCGACCTGGTGGCCCCCTATGGCTACGCGTTATCGGCCGTGCTTGCGCTGCTGCTGGCCGCGCAAGGCGCCTCGGTCGGACTCACGCGCCGCGCGGAGCTGACGGCGCTGTTCTTCGGGGGTGGGCGTGACGAGCACGCCAACCGGATCCCGGCGGTCCTCCTGGACACCTCGGTGATCATCGACGGCCGTATTCTCGACATCGCCAAGACGGGCTTTGTCGACATGCCGCTCGTGATCCTGAGCTCTGTCCTGCGCGAGCTGCAGATGGTGGCGGACTCCGCCGACGCCACTCGCCGGCGCCGGGGCCGGCGGGGGCTCGACGTACTTACGGACATGCAGAAAGATCCGTCGATCAAGCTCCAGGTGACCGAAGACGATGCGCCCCCCGGGACGGAGATCGACGCTCATCTCGTCAGGACGGCCAAACGCAAGCACTGGGCGATCATGACCAACGACTTCAACCTGAACCGGATCGCGGTGCTGGAGGGCGTGGTCGTCTTGAACCTCAACGAGCTCGCGCAGGCGATGCGCCCGGTGGCGATACCGGGCGAGGAGATCATCGTCATGGTCGCGCGCGAGGGCAAGGAACCGGGGCAGGGGGTCGGCAGCCTGGACGACGGCACGATGGTGGTGATCCAGAACGGACGGCGCATGTTGAACCAGACCATCACCGCCGTCGTCACCTCGGTGATCCAAACCTCGGCCGGACGCATGATCTTCGCCGAGCCGGCCGGCATGGACGCGCGGCGCGGCAACAACCGGACCAAGCGCGAGGAGACGGCTTGACGGTCGGCGCGATCGTGGCGGCGGCAGGCTCCGGCTCGCGGCTGGGCCGGGGCAGCAAAGCGCTCGTGCGGCTCAACGGGCGGACGACGTTGGCGCGGGTGCTCGAGCTGTTTCTCGCGCTCGACGAGGTCGACAAGATCGTCGTGGTCGGCCCGCCGAGCCGGCTCGTGAATGCTGAGCGCGAGGTGGAGGCGATGCATCCCCGCAAGCCGGTCGTGGTGAAGCCGGGAGGGGAGAGCAGACAGGCATCGGTGCGCGCGGGGCTCGGGGCTTTGGGCGATTGCGACTTCGTGCTGGTGCACGACGCCGCACGGCCTCTTGCCACCGCGACGCTGGTTCGACGCGTGTTGGCCGCGGCGATGGAGTCCGGGGCGGCATTCCCGGCGCTCGCCCCGCGCGATGCCGTGAAGCGTGTCGAAGGCAACCGGCTCGTGGAGAGCCTCGACCGGTCGGGCATCGTGCTCGCCCAGACCCCGCAGGCATTTTCTTACGAGCTGCTCGCGCGGGCCCACCGTGAGGCGGCGGACGCGGGGCTGGTGGGGGACGACGACGCGCAGCTCGTGGCCGCCACCGGCCACGAGGTCACAGTGGTGGAGGGCGAGCCGGCCAACATCAAGCTGACGACGCCCGAAGACTTCGAGGTGGTGGAGGCGCTGATTCGCGAGCAGGAAGCCGCGGCGCGGTGAGGGTCGGGATCGGGTACGACGTCCATCCGCTCGCGGCCGGCCGGGCGTTGATCATCGGCGGCGTCCGCCTGGAGCATCCGACGGGGCTCGACGGGCATTCGGATGCGGACGTTCTCACGCACGCGGTGATCGACGCTCTGCTTGGCGCCGCGGGTCTGGGCGACATCGGAAAGCTATTTCCGGCCGGCGACTCGAAGTTCAAGGATGCCTCCAGCCTCGACCTGCTGGTCACCGCCGCGGAGACCGTGCGCGCGACGGGTTACAGGATCGTCAACGTCGACGGCACGGTGATCGCTCAGGAGCCGCGGCTCGGACCGCACCTTCACGAGATGGCGCAGAAGCTGTCGGGGGCGATGAAGATCAACCTCGGCCACGTGAACGTCAAGGCGACCTCGCCGGAAGGGCTGGGCGCGCTCGGCCATGCCGAGGGGATCGCGGCCCAGGCCATCGCGCTGATCGAATAGGTCGCGCGGCGATCGACCAGGCGCAGCGATGTTGTATCCCTGTGGCAGATCCACCCCGTCATATAGGCATGCTGGGCGAGATGATGGGGGGAAGACTGGGAAGAGGTAGTGGCCACCGGGTCAAGTAGCTGAAAGCAGGTCGGTGCGGGGCTGATTGCAGTAAATTAGGTATTGACAAAGCGAACGCTTGTTCGTATCATTTGAGTATGGGGTTTGGGGTCGGCATGGTCAGCCCACGGATGGTCTCCGACGCCCAGCTCGGCGAGGAGCTGATCCAGCTCCGCCACCAGATCGACATGATGGAGCTCGCCTTCTCTTTGCGCGCGGCCGAGTTCGCCGCCACCGAGGAATGGGATGTCCAGGGCTCGGTCAGCGCCATCGACTGGATCCGTCTCAACTGCCACATGACAGCCAACGCCGCCGCCGACCGGGTGGCGGTGGGAGAGCGGATGGCCGAGCTGCCACAAAGCCTGCAGGCTCTGGCCGCGACCCGCATCGGCTTCG
Source organism: Candidatus Dormiibacterota bacterium (assembly GCA_035468355.1). Lineage (GTDB taxonomy): Bacteria > Chloroflexota > Dormibacteria > Dormibacterales > Dormibacteraceae > DATKSS01. The sequence goes on along the minus strand of DATITA010000084.1, from coordinate 656 downwards.
CCCACCTGGCCGTGATGACCAGGACGGCCAACGCGGTGGGTGGTCGCTTCGACGAGGCGGTCTTGCTGGAGCAGGCGCAGAAGAGCTCGCCGGGCAAGTTCTTCCACCTCTGCCGCCACTACCGCCATGCCGCCGACCCCCAGGGCTACGCCGCCGAGGAGGCAGAGCTGGTGGAGCGGCGGCGGCTTTCGCTATCGACCTGGGAGGACGGCTCGCTTTTGGTCAACGGAGTGCTCGACCCCGAGGGCGGGGCTGTGCTGCGGACGGCGCTGGAGCCGCTGGCGCGGCGCTCGGGCGAGCACGACCACAGGGAACGCGAGCAGCGCCTGGCGGATGCCCTGGTCGAGCTGGCTTCGGGCGGTGGCTCGCAGGCCCAGCTCCAGGTCACCAGCTCGGTCGAGACCTTGCTCGGGCTGGCGGGCGCCCCGGCGGCGGAGATGGAGTTCTCCTTGCCCGTCTCATCTGCGACGATCGAGCGGCTCGCGTGCGACTGCAGCGTCACCCGGGTGCTGCTCGACTCCGAGTCGACTGTGATCGACGTCGGGCGCTCGAAGCGGGTGGTCTCGGGACCGGCGCGGCGGGCCCTGAATGCGCGCGACCAGCACTGCCGCTGGCCGCGCTGCGAAAGACCTGCGTCGTGGAGCGCAGCTCACCAT